>JBBDSM010000117.1:0-72391 GCA_040904945.1 Gemmatimonadota bacterium | reverse complement strand
AGGGGAGCTACAGTAGACTGAGCTGCGCGGGCCCCGCCCGCTTCCGGATCTCTTCAACGTCGAAGAGCGGGGTCGGGTCGTCCTGGGTGGCCACCTCGAGATGGCCGCGCCAGCCGGCCGCCGCGAGGGCATCTCCGATGACCTCGCGCGCAAGCTCCGGGCGGTTCGCCTCGCGGGACAGGTGAGCGAGTACGACGCACGCCAGCCTCGGGTGGAGCAGCTCGCATACGAGCTGGGCGGCGGCCTGGTTCGATAGATGCCCGTGGCTCGACGTGATCCGGCGCTTCACCGACGCGGGGTAGGGGCTCTCATGAAGGAGTAGCTCATCATGGTTCGCTTCGAGCACGAGCATGTCGCAGCCTGACAGCGCATGACGGATCTGTCCCGTGGGTCGGCCCAGGTCGGTCGCGACCCCGAGCCGCACCCCCGTCCTCGGGTCGGCGATGGTGACGCCGACCGGATCGACCGCGTCGTGTACGGTGATGAAGGGCTCCACCTTGAGCGATCCTACGTAGAACGCTCGGCTGGCCCGGTACTCCACGATCCGCTCCTCTCCACGCAGAAGCCTGCCGCAGCTCTTGTGGGTTGCCTCGGTCATGTAAATCGGAGTGCCGTGACGCCGAGCGAACACCCCGATTCCCTTGGTGTGGTCTCCATGGTCGTGCGTTACCACGATGCCGTGGACGTCGTCAGGCGAGACCCCGAGCAGTTCCAGTCGCTCCGCGATCCTCTTCCCGCTGAAGCCCGCGTCGACCAGCAGGTTGGTGTCTTCTGCGCAGACGAGGATCGAGTTTCCGCCGCTTCCGCTCCCGAGGACCGCGACCCTCACGGACCACCGGCCCGTCGGTCGTCCGCGGAGGCGTGCCAGGCGCGGTCGAGCACGCCGCGCATGCCCTCCGTGAGGGGGACGTCGCGCCGGGCCATGGCGCGCTCCGCACCTTCTAGGAATTTGTCGAGGCGGTACTCGGTGAGATCCGCGCCCTCTCCCCAGCTGAAGGGAGGGACGTGGCTCGGCGGCATTCGGCCCCCGAAGACGTTGCTGCCGGCCCCGATTACGGTGCCCGTGTTCAACACGGTGCCGATACCGGTCTTCACGTGGTCACCGAGGAAGCACCCGACTTTCATGAGCCCGGTATTGGTCGGCCCGTCCGGTGTCCAGACGCTCACCGACCCGTAGTTGTTCTTGAGGTCGGAGTTGGTCGTGAAGGCGCCCAGGTTCACCCAGCGACCGACGAGTGCGTGGCCCAGATACCCGTCGTGCGCCTTGTTCACGTAACCCAGCACGACGCAATCGGCGATTTCGCCGCGAAGCTTGCATACCGGGCCGATCGACGACGAGCCGACGTGCCCGCCGAAGACGATGCTCGAGGGGCCGATATGAAGCGGGCCGACGAGACGAGCCGGTCCTTCGACCCTGGCTCCGGCCTCGAGCCGCACCGGTCCGGCGCGCAAGTCGATCGTGACGCCCGGCTCGATGACGGCGTCGGGGGCGAGTGAGAGCACCCCCTCGCCGATCCGCAGGACGTCGGTCGGCGTTCCCGTATCCGGCCATCCGAGCGCGTGTGCGTCCTCACGAAGCTGGACCGGGTTGTCCCGCACGAGCGTCCACGGAGCCTCGACCATCCGGCCGCGGACCTTGACCCGTCCTTCGGGGCCGCCGGCCGTGTCGGGCTCGAGGAGCGCAGCCTCGTCGGGCATCGGCGCTCCCTCCGGGAGGAGCCAACCGACCGTTGCGTCGTCCAGGACGAGCGCGGCTGGACCGTCCGGGAGGGCGAGCCCCTTCAGGTCGAGCGCGCATCGGCTCGACAGAAGAAGGCGTGGCCCACGGAGCTCGCGCGCCTCGGCCGGCGTCAGAACCCCGGCCGCCCCGGGCTCATCGAACCCCGACAGCTGTTCGGACGTGAGGTGCCCGGCGCAGGTGAGTCCCGTTGCCCGCTCGGCGCGCGCCCTCAGCGTCATGGCCCCGAACAGAATCTCGCCGACGGGTCGCGTCGACGAGAACGGAGCCCACGTCCGGGCGCGAGCGTCGTCGAAGAGGACGAGACGGGTGTCACTCAAGGCATGGACTCCGGGTGGGTGATATGAGTTCCACGCTCAGCCGTCTAGAATTTCGCGGATGCGCGTCAGGAGTTTCATCGGGCTGAACGGCTTCGTCATGAAGTCGGTCGCGCCTCCTGCGAACGCTGCCTCGCGGTCGGTGTCCTGGCCCTTCGCGGTCAAGATGATGACCGGCACGGACGCGTCGTCGTCGCTCGAGCGAATCCTCGAGAGGACCTCCAGCCCACTGGCGCCGGGCATCATCAAGTCGAGAAGGACAAGATCGGGCGAGTAGTCGTGGACGACGGCCAACCCTTCTTCCCCGTCCCCGGCCTCACGGACCTCGAATCCCTCGGCCTGCAGCCTCGTCGCGAGGAGCCGCCGGATGTGCGGCTCATCGTCCACGATCAGGATCCGTCTGGGCGGCGTGCCGCGGGAGTCGTCCGGCACCGGTTCACCTCGCTCGGGGTGAGAAGGCGTGTTCCCCGAGCAGACGTGTGGAAAGCCCGGCAAACTGCGGCGGGAACCTACCCGCCGGGTGGGGTAAAGTCAAGCAATCCAAGGGCTTTTCGGGGTTGACCGCTACCCCCGACCCCGACAAGTTTCCGGGCCGTCAAAGCGGGTTCGTTCGACCCGCTCGCCCCTTTCCGGACTCGACCGTGACCAACGAAGCACGTCCCGTGCGTCGCCATGCGCCCAAGGTCGCCGCGCTCGCGGCCGCCCTCCTGACCGGAGTCGTCGCCTGTGGCGACGATCCGTTCTCCTTCCAGTGGAGCGACGAACCGGACACGGCGGTGCTCTACTCGATGGCGCGTCCGGAGCTGAACGTGCCGGCTGCGTACGACTTTTACACGTCGACGAAGGTCGTCATCGAATCGCCGAACTCGACGGGCACGTGGGACCTGGCGCTGGACACGCAGGACGGAGGATTGGTGTTCCTTCCGCCGGGTGCGCTGGGTGTGAGCTCCCGGGCCAGGGTCGCTCCGCTCGAGGGGCTCACCCTCGACGACGTGACCGATGCGCCTGGTGACACGGCCGTCTACACGGCGGTCGACGCCGTCCCCGTGGAGTTGGGGACCACGTATGTCGTGCGGACGAGCCAGCGACCGGGGTCGTTCGGTCGGAGCTGCGTCTACTACGCGAAGATGGAGGCACTCGAGATCGACGTGGCCGAAGGAACCCTCCGCTTCCGGCACGTCACGAACCCGGTCTGCAACGACCGGCGGCTCGTGCCCCCCAACTGAGGGTGATGAGCTCGGTGCACGACCATACCTTCGCAACGGCGGTCACCCGCTGATGCTCGATCTCCGTCAAATCCGTCAGGAGCCCGACGTCGTCAAGGCGGCGCTCGTAAAGCGCGACCCGGCCCATGCGGACGCCATCGACCGTGTGCTCGCGCTCGACGAGGAGCGGCGCGCGGGGCTCGGCGAGGTCAACGACCTCAAGGCCGAGCGTAACACGTCGTCGAAGCGCATCGGCGAGCTCAAGCGTGCCGGGGAGGACGCGACGGAGCTGGTCGCCGAGATGCGCCGCGTCGGCGACCGGATCGACGAAATCGACGCGCGCGTCGGCGTCGCCGAGGCGGCCATCGACGAGATTCTGCTCGGGCTGCCGAATCTTCCCCTCGACCGGGTACCGGAGGGCGGCGAGGAGGCGAACGTGGTGCTCGCGACGCATGGTGAGCCTCCTGCCTTCGACTTCGAGCCCCAGCCGCATTGGGACCTCGGTGAGGCGCTCGGCATCCTCGATCTGCCGGCGGGGGCCGCGGTCAGCGGCTCCGGCTTCCCGGTGCTGCGGGGGATGGGCGCGAGGCTCCAGCGTGGCCTCATCAACTACTTCCTCGACGTGCACGTGGACGAGCACGGCTACGAGGAGGTCCGGGTACCGTACCTCGTGAATCGCGACGCGATGACCGGCACCGGGCAGCTCCCGAAGTTCGCCGAGGAGTCGTACCTCACCGAGCGGGACGATCTCTGGCTCATCCCGACCGCCGAGGTGCCCGTCACGAACCTGTTGCGCGGCCAGATGCTCGACCTGGACGACCTCCCGAAGAAGCTCACGGCCTACTCGCCCTGCTTCCGCCGTGAGGCCGGGGCCGCCGGCAAGGACACGCGCGGGCTCCTCCGGGTGCACCAGTTCGACAAGGTCGAGCTCGTACGCTACGAGACGCCCGAGCGAAGCCTCGATGCGCTCGAAGAGCTCACGCGCGAGGCGGAGACGCTGCTCGAGCGCCTTGGGCTGCACTACCGCCGGCTCCTCCTTGCGAGTGGCGATCTCGGACAGAGCGGCGCCATGACGTACGACCTCGAGGTCTGGGCGCCCGGGGTGGGGAAGTGGCTCGAGGTCTCGAGCTGCACGACCTTCACCGACTACCAGGCCCGGCGCGCCGGCCTGCGCTTCAAGCGGAGCCAGGCGGAGAAGCCGGAGTACGTGCACACCCTGAACGGCTCGGCCCTCGCGCTTCCGCGGGTGGTGGCGGCGCTGCTCGAGACCTATCAGCATGAGGACGGAAGCGTGGCGCTGCCCGACGTGCTGCGTCCCTACGTCGGTCTTGATCGCCTGACCGTGTCCTCCTGACTCGCGGGTCACCCCGCCGTGCGCCATGATCCGCATCAAATGGCCGGTCGCGCTCGCGACGCTCTTCGTTCTGCTGCTCGGGTGGTATCTGCTCTACACGCAGCAGATCGTCGAGCAGGTGCGGGGAAACTCGGCGCTTTTGTCCCGCATTTTTGCGGAGGTCCAGGAAGGGCTGGTCACGCAGGGGAACGAAACCCAGGTCCTCTTCAACCTGCAGGGGATCGTGCGCGACGCCGGGGTTCCCCTCGTCGTGATGGGCCCGGGAGACACCGTGCTGGCCCACGAGAACCTGCCGTTCTCCGTGGACACGAACACCCCGGAGGGCCAGGAGCGGGTGCGGTCGTACGTGCGTCGGCTGGACGCGGAGAACCCGCCCATCGGCGACCCGGAGCTCATGCACATCCACTACGGCGACACGCCCGAGGTGCGGAGGCTCCGTTGGATCCCCTGGCTGCAGGCCGGCGGGCTCTTCCTGACCGTGTTGATCGGCTTCGTCGTCGTGCGCTATCAACGCCGGGCCGAGGGCGAGAAGGCCTGGACCGCGATGGCGCGGGAATTGGCGCACCAGCTCGGCACCCCGTTGTCCTCGCTCCAGGGATGGCTCGAGGTGCTTCGTCTGAAGCCGGACGAGCGGCCCGGGGCGCTCGGTGAGACGGAGGTCGCCGACGCCATCGGCGAAGACATCGAGCGGCTGGAGCGGATCAGCCACCGCTTCGAGCTCATCGGGAGGGAGCCGGAGCTCGAGAGCCTGTCGGTACGTCACGTCGTGAGCGATCTCGAGCAGTACCTGGCCGCGCGCATCCCGCGGCTCACGAAGAAGGGTGTGGAGCTCCTCGTGGACATCCCCCCCGGGCTGCCCCGCATCATGGGGAACGAGGTCCTTCTGGTGTGGGCTCTGGAAAACGTCGTCAAGAACGCCCTCGACGCCCTGGCCGGGCGCGGCGGCAAGATCACCATTTATGCGAGAGAAGTCGGAGGGAGGTGGGTCAGTCTGAGAATACGGGATACGGGACCGGGCGTGGATCCGGCGGTGCGGGACAATCTTTTCGAGCCGGGCGTGAGCTCGAAGCCGGGGGGGTGGGGCGTGGGCCTCGCGCTGTCCCGGCGCATCGTCGAGGGCGTGCACGACGGACGCATCGAGCTGCTCGAGGGGATGGAGGGCACGACCTTCCAGATTCGGCTCCCTGTGGCCGATGCTTGAGGCCGGCGTGGGTAGACATCTCGACGGGCTCAACCCGGAGCAGCGCGAAGCGACCGAGCATGTGGAGGGCCCCCTCCTCGTGCTCGCCGGCGCCGGATCCGGGAAGACGCGCGTCCTCACGGCGCGCATCTGCCACCTGATCCACGAGCATGGTGTGCCGCCCGACCGGATCCTGGCCGTGACCTTCACCAACAAGGCCGCGGGCGAGATGCGCGAGCGGATCGGGCGCATGCTCGGTCGTGACCCGAAAGGCATGTGGGTCGGGACCTTCCACGCCCTCGGGGCGCGGCTTCTCCGGCGGCACGTGGACCGGCTGGGTTGGGACCGAGCGTTCAGTATCTTCGACGCGGACCAATCGCTCCGTCTGGTGAAGAGCGTTATGGAGTCCGTCGGCCTCGATCCGAAGCGCTGGAAACCGAAGGCGGTCCGCGGCGAGATGAGCAACGCCAAGAACCAGCTCATCGACGCGCGGCAGTTCGCCATCGACAACGAGGGGTCCTTCGACCTTTTCGCCCGGACGGTCGCGAAAGTGTATCCCGAGTACCAGAAGACGCTCGAGAACCAGAACGCCCTCGATTTCGACGACCTGCTCATGAAGCCGGTCCAGCTGTTCGAGCAGGTGCCCGAGTTGCTCGAGCGGTACCAGGAGCGTTTCCAGTTCATCCTGGTCGACGAGTACCAAGACACGAACCGCGCGCAGTACCGCTTCGTCGAGCTGCTCGCCGCCCGGCACGGCAACCTCATGGTCGTCGGCGACGACGATCAGTCGATCTACGGTTGGAGGGGTGCGGACATCCGCAACATCCTCGACTTCGAGGAGGGCTTCCCGGGATCGCGCATCGTACGGTTGGAGCGCAACTACCGCTCCACACAGGCGATTCTCGACGCGGCCAACCACGTCATCGCCGAGAACGTCGACCGGAAGGGGAAGACGCTCACCACCGAGCGGGCCGGCGGAGAGCCGGTGACCGTCGCCGAGACCTTCGACGAGACCGACGAGGCCCGTTGGATCGTCTCCGACCTCGAGACGCGCATCCGGGACGTGTCGACCTGGTCGTACCGCGACTGCGCCGTGCTCTACCGGACGAACGCGCAGGCCAGGGCGCTCGAGGACGCGTTCCGGCGCGAGGGTGTCCCGTATCAGGTGATCGGTAGCGTCCGCTTCTACGAGCGCCGCGAGATTCAGGACGTGCTCGGCTACCTCCGGCTCATCTCGAACCCTCGGGACGAGATCGCCTTCGCCCGGGTGCTCAACTACCCGCGGCGCGGCATCGGGCTCACGTCGGCGGAGCATCTCCGCCGCTGGGCCGCCGAGCAGGGCCTCACGCTGCTCGAAGCCGCCGAGCGGGCCGAAGAGATCATGGAGATCCGTGCCGCCGCGACGCACTCGTTGGTGCGCTTCGCCGAGCTCATACGCGAGTTCAGCATACGCGCGGCCCGCGTGAGCGTGGGTCAGCTTCTCGACGAGCTCATCGAGCGGCTCGACCTCGTGCGGCATCTCCAGGACGAGGGGCCGGAGGGGGAAGATCGCGCCCGGAACGTGGCCGAGCTCATCGCCGGTGCGGTGGACTTCGATGCCGGGGCCGCCAGCGCCGTCGAGGCCGAGGACCAGGACCGGTTCACAGAACTGGATCTGTATCTGCAGCAGGTGGCGCTCGTGGCGGACGTCGACCGGCTCGATCCGGACGCGGACGCCGTCACCCTCATGACGCTTCACAACGCCAAGGGGCTCGAGTTCCCGCTCGTGTACATCGCGGGGATGGAGGAGGGCCTCTTCCCGCTCGGTCGCGCCTATGACGACCCGGCGTCGCTCGAGGAGGAGCGGCGTCTCTTCTACGTCGGGATCACCCGCGCCGAGGACAAGCTGTCGCTCACCTGGGCCCGCCAAAGGCGGAGAGCGGGCGACTTCAATCACAACACCCGGTCGTCGTTCGTCGATGGCGTGCCTGAAAAGCTCGTGGAGGAGCGGCGGAGCGAGCGGCTGAAGCTGTTGACGTCGAGCACGCCTCACCGGGACCGCGGCGGACGGTCGTCGTTCGGAGGTTCGAGCTACCGGGACACGTCGTACGAGCCCGACCCGGACGCAGGGCTCAATCAGGATCTCCCGCGTTTCGCCCCCGGCGAGCGGGTCGTCCACGCGACCTTCGGATCGGGCGCCGTGGTGGAAGTGACCGGCTTCGGCCGCGACCTCAAGGTGACGGTCGACTTCGACGACATCGGTCGGAAGAAGCTGCTGGCCCGGTACGCCTCGCTCGAGAAGGACTGGCCATGAGCGTCGATCGCGGGGAAGTGCTCAGGATCGCCCGGTTGGCCCGCCTCCGACTCGACGACGACGAGCTGCAGCGGATGACCGACGACCTGAACTCGATCCTGGAGCACGTCGACGCGCTCGGCGCCCTCGAGGACGACGACGTGCCCGATGACGGTCGGTGGGCGGAGCGGAGGTCGACCCGTGCCTCGGAAGAGACCGTGGCTGAACCCGAGCGGCTCGATCCGTCTTCCATGGCGCCGGCCTTCCAGGACGGATTCTTCGTGGTGCCGCCCCCTCCCGGCGTGCACGCCGAGGAGGATTCCTCGTGACGCGCGGACGGGCGGTCGACGTCGTCGATCGCATTCGGGCCGCCGAGGCGGGGCCGGAAGGGCTGAACGCCTTCATCTCGTTGGCGAACGACCTCGCTGGCGCCGCGACGGACCTTATCGACGGGGACGCCCCCCTCGCCGGGGTCCCGGTTGCCGTGAAGGACAACATCGCCACGCTGGAGCTCCCGACCACCTGCGGATCCCGCCTTCTGAAAGGGTACCGCTCCCCGTTCGAGGCGACCGCGATCCGGAAGCTACGGGCGGCTGGCGCGGTCGTCGTGGGGAAGACCAATCTGGACGAGTTCGCGATGGGCTCCTCCACCGAGAGCTCGGCGTTCGGCCCGACCCGGAATCCGCACGACCGCACGAGGGTGACCGGTGGTAGCTCGGGAGGCTCGGCGGCCGCGGTGGCGGCGGGATACGTGTCGATGGCGCTCGGATCCGAGACCGGAGGATCCGTCCGGCAACCGGCGGCGTTTTGCGGTGTGGTGGGCCTCAAGCCCACGTACGGCCGGGTGAGCCGCTACGGCCTGGTCGCGTTCGCGTCGTCGATGGATCAGATCGGCGCCTTCGGCAGGACCGTGGTCGACGCCGCTCGTCTCCTCGAGGCCGTGTCGGGCTACGACCCCCTCGATGCGACCTCGGTCGATCGGGCTGCCCCGACGCTCGTCGACGCGGCGGGGAAGGGCGTGGAGGGGCTCGTCGTGGGTGTGCCCGAGGAGTACCTACCGGATACGCTCGACGCGGGGATCCGCGGGCTGATCGACGCGGCGCTGGAGCGTTTGAAGCGAGCGGGAGCCGAGCTCCGCCCGGTGTCGCTACCGCATTCGCGCTTCGCGATCCCGACCTACTACGTGCTGGCGCCGGCCGAAGCGTCGAGCAACCTGTCGCGCTTCGATGGTGTGCGCTTTGGCGTCCGGCGTGAGGCCGACGACATCGGGGCTATGCACGAGGCGACACGCTCGACCGGCTTCGGTACGGAGGTGAAGCGCCGGATCATGTTGGGGACGTACGCGCTCTCGGCAGGGTACTACGACCAGTACTACGGCCGGGCCCAGCGGGCCCGCGCCCTCATCAGGCGGGACTTTCGCGAGGTCTTCGACTCCGGTGTCGATGCGCTCTTCACGCCGACCACCCCCACGACCGCGTTCCCCATCGGAGAGAGGATCGACGACCCCGTCGAGATGTACATGTCCGACGTCTTCACCGTGACCGCAAATCTGGCCGGGATTCCCGGGATGTCGGTCCCCATCGGCTCGCTCGACGGGCTGCCGGTCGGAGGCCAGATCCTGGCGCCGTGGTGGCGGGAGGACACGACCGTCCGGGTCGGCGCCGCCCTCGAAGCCTCGCCCGGAGGGACCGCGTCGTGAGCTGGGAAGTCGTCATCGGCATCGAGATCCATGTGCAGCTTCGCACTGAGCGGAAGCTGTTCTGCGGCAACCGGGTGGTCTTTGGGGACGCACCGAACACCCACGTCTGTCCCGTCTGTCTGGGGCTGCCCGGCGCGCTCCCGACCGTGAACCCCGAGGCCGTGCGGCTGGCGCTCCGGACCGCGCTCGCCCTCGATTGCACGGTCCACGACCGGAGCGTCTGGGCTCGGAAGAACTACTTCTATCCGGATCTCCCCAAGGGGTATCAGATCAGCCAGTTCGAGGAGCCCCTCGCGACGGACGGCACCCTCGTGTTCGCCGGGCCCGACGGCCCGAGGACGGTCCGGATTCACCGTATCCATATGGAGGAAGACGCGGGCAAGCTCATCCACGACCGGGTTCCAGGGAAGAGTGCCGTCGATCTGAATCGCGCGGGCACCCCTCTCGTGGAGATCGTCACGGAGCCCGACCTTCGCTCCCCGGCCGACAGCCGCGCTTTCCTCGGTGCCCTCAAGCAGATCCTCGAGTATGTGGACGTGAGCGATTGCAACATGGAGGAGGGAAGCCTCCGCGCAGACGCCAACATCTCACTGCGCCCCGTGGGCTCGGACACGCTCGGCACCAAGACCGAGATCAAGAACGTGAACTCGTTCTCAGGCATCGAGCGGGCGCTCGAAATCGAGATTGCCCGGCAACGCGAGGTGTTGGACGCTGGCGGGCGCATCGAGCAACAGACGCTCCTCTGGGACGACCATCGGGGCACCGTGCGGCCGATGCGCTCCAAGGAGGAGAGCCATGACTACCGGTACTTCCCCGACCCGGACCTCCCGCCTCTCCTCATCGAGTCCGAAGCCCTCGACGACGCCCGTGCGGAGCTTCCGGAGCTCCCGGCCGCTCGGCGGACCCGCTTCATGGAAGCGTACGCGCTCTCCGAGTACGACGCCGGAGTGCTGACCCAGGCCCGGGCCACGGCCGAGTACTTCGAGACGGTGGTGCAGGGCGCCCGTGACGCCAAACTGGCCGCGAATTGGGTGATGGGGCCGGTGCAGGCGCTCATGAACGAGCGTGGCGAGGCCCCCGAGCGCTTTCCGGTGGGCCCGTCACGGATCGTGGAGATCCTCGAGCTCGTGAAGGAGGGCGTCGTGTCGGACTCGGCGGCCAAGAAGGTGCTGGCGCTACTCCCGGACGACGAGACGCCCGTGCGCGAGATCGTGGAGCGCGAAGGACTCGTCCAGATCCGCGACACCGCGCGGCTCGAGACCTGGGTGGCCGAGGTGCTCGAAGCGCACCCCGAGGAGGTGGACCGCTACCGGGCCGGAGAGAAGAAGATCCTCGGTTTCCTCATGGGACGTGTCATGGGCCGCTCGCAGGGGCAGGCCGACCCACGTCAGGTGAGCGAGCTGCTGCGGACCGGGCTCGACGACTGAGCCCCCACGTCGCGCCTCCCTCGCCCGGCGTGATCCGTCGCCCGCCTCGCCTCCGTCAGGACCCCTCTTCTTCGGATGCCGGGGCGCGCGGAAGCGTGCGACGGCCTCCGTTCCAGGACGTGATCCCGGCCGCGAACTCCGGCTCGCTGATCTGCGGCCAATAAACGGAGCGCTCGCTCGGCAGCGGGAAGAACGCTTCGGCCATCTCCTCGAGCGCCTCCGGATGGGCCGCCCTCTGATCCGAGAGGGCACGACGGCGAACCTTCTTCGCGAGCTTCAGATTGAGGTCGCCGACCGGGTCCGCCTCGGCCGCGGCCGACCCCGATCGATCGTTGAGGTAGCCGATCACGCGCTCGAAGGCGGTCTCGAAATACCGGTCCACCGTGGGGTCCGGAAGGTCGAAGCGTGACTTCGAAAGCACCTGGCTGAAGACCTTCTGCCACCGCTCGTATCCCTGGAACTGGATCATCCCGCGGAAGATCCGGCGGTTCGTGCCGAACGTGAAGATGGTTCGGCTCAGCACGTCGTCGAAGAGGGTGTCGGCCTCGCTGTGGTCGTGATCCATGACGACGTGCCGGGCGAGCGACAAAAAGTCTTCGCCGACGTGCATGTCCATGCGGTGCTCCCAGTAGGCATGACCCAGCGCCTGCGTCGTGCTGGTCAGAAGGAGCTGCCGGGGCACGAAGATGTTGTGGGCGATGGTGTCGGCCGCCAGGTGGGCCAGATAGCCGTACCCGACCGAAGCGAGCCGCTCGGTCTCGGCCGACGCCAGGATCTCCTCGCCGACGGACCAGTCGTGGCAGTGCCGACCGGTGGGCACGTACTTCTTGGCGAACGAGATGTCCGCGGCCACCGAGCCATAGAGGAAGTGCAGGGGGTACCGCTCGAGGATCGCGCGCACGGCTGGCGGGACGAGATGGAGCGATGCGAGCACCGCTTCACCGAGCGCGATGTGGGTCGCCGGGCCCCACGCTGCCACCTCGTCGGGGGTCAGCAGAAACCATCCGGTCACGATGAACAGGGCCCGCGAGAGCAAGGAACTCATGGCACGCCAGCTGGGCCGGAAGCGTTCAGACGGCGTCGCGATCCGCTTCGGCGGCCGCGCGTCCGATCGGATCGCCTGCCGGCCTCCTGGCACCGGAAGCATCTTCAGGACCCGTGTCTGATGAGTCGTGCAGCTCTTTGGCATTCCTTCCGATCGACCGTGCTCCTTCACGTAATCCGTGAACCGTGGCGGCGGTGTCGAGGAAGATGTCCTCGGCCTCGGACTGGACGGTTTCGAGCAGCGCGTTGAACTCTTCGATCCGGTCCTCCATGTGGTCGGACGCCTGCTCGAGGCGGTCGTTGATGGCGCGCACGGAGGAGCGCAGGTGTCGTACTTCCACTCTCAGTGTATCCGTGATCGTCTCGACGTTGTCCGAGATCGACCGTGCCCGGTCGGAGACCGGACCAAGGTTCTGGCGGACTCCGATACGCACCTCGCGCAGGGTCGCGCGTGCTTCGAGGACCGCGACGATCAAGACCACCGCGAGCGCGATCACGGCGAGTCCCGTGACCACGACGGCGATGTCGGCGGCCATGGTGAGTGCGTCCCGACGCTCGACCACCTGCGGAAGCGCTGCCTGGATCATGAACATCATGTGCATGAATGAAGTCTAACCGGCAGGCTCCCCGTAGATCCAGCGCCAACCGCGCGATGGCCGGCTTCGGAGAGGGCCCGGGGCCGGGTTGGCTCGGTTGCTGGGCGCGTTCGGGTCTGGGTAAGTTCGGGCGCTCGTCGCCCGCACCGCCTCCTCCCGCACCCATCCACTCCATGGCAAGCTTCCTCGTCGAAGGCGGCCACCGGCTCGAAGGCCGCATCCGTCCCGCCGGCAACAAAAACTCCGCCCTTCCGTGCCTCGCCGCCACCGTCCTGGCGTCGGAGCCGGTCACGCTGGAGAACGTTCCCCGGATTCGGGACGTGCTCACCTTTCTCGAGATCGTGTCGTCGCTCGGTGCCGACGTGACCTGGGGTGGGCCGAACGAAGTCACCGTCGACCCGCGCGGCGTGCGGGGTGGGGAGATCGACCGGGACCTCGCGGAAAGGATCCGGGCTTCGTTGCTGCTCGCCGGTCCGCTCCTGGCCCGGTTCGGGGACGTCGAGCTGCCCCCACCGGGGGGGGACGTGATCGGGCGGCGACGCATGGACACGCATTTCCTCGCGTTCGAGGCGCTCGGCGCCACCGTGAAGCTGAACGGCGGGTTCAGGATCAGGGCGAAGAAGCTCACGGGGGCGGACTTCTTCCTCGATGAGCCATCGGTTACCGGGACCGAGAACGCGATCATGGCCTCCGTGCTGGCGGGTGGCCGGACGCGCATCCGCAACGCGGCGGCCGAGCCGCACGTCCAGGACCTCTGTCGGCTCCTGAACGCGATGGGCGCCCGGATCAGCGGATCGGGCACGCACGTGCTGGAGATCGACGGGGTCGACTCCCTCGGGGGCGCCAGGTTCCGTATCGGCGCGGATCATATCGAGACGGGCTCGTTCATCGGCTTGGCCGCCGTCACGGGCAGCGACCTGACCATCGAGGGGGCGCCCATCGAGCACCTCGACTCCACGCTCATCGGCTTCCGCAGGCTCGGTATCGAGTGCGACGTGCAGGGCGACGACCTGCTGGTGCGGGGAAAAGAGCCGCACCACGTCCGGGACGACGCCTACGGCCACGTGCCGAAGCTCGACGACGGACCCTGGCCGGCGTTCCCGGCCGATCTGACCTCCATCGCCATCGTCGCGGCGACGCAGTGCCACGGCACCGTCCTCGTCCACGAGAAGATGTTCGAGTCGCGCATGTTCTTCACGGACAAGCTGGTGGCGCTGGGCGCGTCGATCATCCTGTGCGATCCGCACCGGGCGGTGGTCGTGGGTCCCACCCGGCTTCGCGGTGGAGTCGTGGAGAGCCCGGACATTCGCGCGGGCATGGCGCTGCTCATCGCCGCTCTCGGTGCGGAAGGCACGAGCCGCATCGGGAATATTCATCAGATCGAGCGGGGCTACGAGCGGATCGACGAGCGCTTGCAGGCACTCGGAGCCCGGATCGAACGCGCCTGAGGGCGAACTTTTCGGTCGCGTTCCACGTAGAGTGTGATGGAGCGCCGCTCTTGTCGTCCAGTTCGCTCAGCCGCAAATCGGAGAAATCCAATGACGGACCAGTCCGGGAAGCAACAAAAGCAGGGACCGAAGGAGCGCGTTTCCGACGGGATTCGCCAGGGGATCGGCGTGCTCTCCGCCTTCAAGGAAGCACTCGAAGAGACCATTCAGGACGCCCGCGACCGAGGCGACCTGTCCGCAGACCGGGCGAAGCAGGTCATGAAGGAGGCCCTCGATCGCGCCCAGAGCGCGGCCGGCGACGCGAAAGAGCGACTCGACTTCGCGCACCATTCCGAGATCGATGCGCTACGGGCGGAGCTCGACACGCTCCGTGCCCGCGTCTCAGCGCTGGAGAGCGAGCGAGGGACCAGCGGACCGGCCTGAACGTCGGGGTCCCGTAGGACGTGGGCCCGAGTCCGGGCGCGCGGCCTCCTCGGGGCGGCTTGAGAGCACCTGCCGCTTCCCCTATATTCTCTGGCCGGACAGCACGCCCGTCGGGGTGGGTTTCAAACGAAGTGGGGGTGTAGGTCGCCCCCCTTTTTTGTTCGATGTGACTGGGGTTCGTCGCTTCCGCGGCGTACCCCTTGGTTTTGATAGGGGGGTCGGTTCGATGCAAGTGGTACCGGAGATCGCCGAGGAGTTGGAGCGCCGCGTAGCCGCGCTCGGCTTCGAGCTGGTCGATGTCCGGTGGGGGGGCAGTGGACGTCGCCCCCTGCTCAAGCTCCGCATCGACCGTCCCGAGAACGACCCGGGTGAGGGCGTCACGGTCGACGACTGCGCCACCGTCAGCAGGGGGCTCGAGCCATGGCTCGATGAGCATGAATCCCTGTCGGACCGTTACACGTTGGAGGTGTCGTCGCCGGGCGTGGATCGGCCGCTGGTGCGTGAGTCGGACTACCGACGATTCCGTGGCGAGCAGATCGTCGTGCAGGGAACCGAGGCATTGCTCGGAGAGCAGACCCGACTCGAGGGCGAGCTTCTGGGCCTCGAGGACATGGGTGAGGGGGGTGGGCAGGTCAGGCTGAAATTGCCGAATGGCGACGAGGTCGATGTGCCCTTGGATCGGATTCGGAAGGCGAACCTCGTCTTCACGTGGAAGTGAGGAGATAGAGATGGCGAACGCGGCCCAGATCGTAGCGGCATTCAGAGACGTAGCGTCGACCAAGAGCCTGACTGAAGAGGAGATGGCGGACCTCGTCAAGGACGGGATCCTGGCCGGGCTCGCACGTATCTATGGACCGACGGTCCAAGCCGAGATCGACATCAACGAGGAGACCGGCGAGTTCGACATCGTCGTCCTACGCCGTGTCGTCGAGGAGGTCGAGGACTCCGCGTCGGAGATCTCCCTCGAGGAAGCGCGTTGGGACGACGACACCTTCGAAGTCGGCGACGTCATGGAGATCCCGGTCGACTTCACCCAATTCGGCCGAAACGCGGTGATGGCCGTCAAGCAGCGCATCGTCCAGCGGGTCCGCGAGAACGAGCGGGAGCGGATCCGGGACGAGTTCGAAGATGAGGTCGGGGAGCTGCTCTCGGGCGAGGTCCAGCAGACCGAGCGCGGTAAGCTCGTGGTCATGATGAACCGGTCGCGCGACGCCGAAGCCATCATCCCATGGAAGGACCAGAATCCCCGGGAACGGTTCCGCCAGGGCGATCCCATCCGCGCGGTGCTGAAGAAGGTCGAGGAGACCCCGAAGGGCCCGCGCCTCATCTTGTCCCGTGCCGACCCGGGCTTCGTTTCGGCCCTGTTCAAGCTCGAGGTGCCGGAGATCCATCAGGGAATCGTCGAGATCAAGGAGATCTCCCGCGAAGTGGGAGGTCGCACCAAGATCGCGGTGTACAGCCGGGACGAGTCGATCGACCCCGTCGGCGCTTGCGTCGGGCTGAAGGGCTCACGCGTCCAGGCGGTCGTGTCGGAGCTCGGAGGAGAGCGCATCGACATCGTGCCATGGCATCCCGATACCGAGGTATTCGCTCGCCGAGCCCTCGCGCCGGCCCGGGTGTCGAAGGTGTTCACCGATGTCGAGCGCCAGGTCGTCACCGCCATCGTCGACGAGGACCAGCTGTCGTTGGCCATCGGTCGGAACGGTCAGAACGTGCGTCTGGCTTCCCAGCTCATCGGCTGGCAGATCGATCTGTACGGGTCGCGCGAGTGGATGGAGCGTGGTGAGGATCTCTCCCGCCTCCAGAGCACGCCCGAGGACGAGTTCGAGACCGCCGATTTCCCGCTTTCAGAGCTGGACCTGGCTCCGGCAGCCCTGGCGGCTTTGTCGGAGGCCGGGTATGATACATTTCTCCAGATCATCGATTTGGAACGCAGGGATTTCCTGGAGATTGCCGGCATCGGCGAGGCACATGCCGATCGGCTTCTCGAACTCATCGACGAGCTGACGGTGGTCGAGGTCGACGCGGCGTCCGACGAGGACGGGGACGACGAACCTGCCCCGGCCGACTCCGACGACGAAACGACGTCCGATGCGGATACCTCGGACGATGACAAGGAAGACGAGGATGGGGAAGACGCGTGACGCGCTCTCCCTGCTCGGGCTCGCGCGCCGCGCGGGTCAGGTGGCCGGGGGCACCGAAGCGGTCCGCCAGGCTGTACGGGACGGGCGCGCAGCATTGGTGATCATGGCGACCGACGCGTCCGAGACCCAGTTGGATAAAATTCGGAGTACGATTCACAATCGGACGATCCCCCAGGTCTACTTGGGGGATCGAAACACGTTGGGGTCCGCGATCGGATCGGCGCCGTTGGCCGCCGTCGCGGTGACGAGCACCTCGCTCGCCGACCGACTCCTGGAGGAGATCGGAAAGGTGGGCGGAGGCAGCCCCGACGAATCGGAGGCATACAGGTAAGCATGCAGGTTATCGAGCTGGCAGAAGACCTCAAGGTCGAGACCGACGCGCTGATCGCGCTGCTTCGGCAGATGGGCATTCCCGTCGCGGACGAGCAGGCGACCATCACGGATGGTCAGAAGGCCAAGGTCCTGGCCAAGGTGGAGCGGGAGCGTCGGGCGGGCCGAAAGGACCCGGCCGAGGCGATTCGTGCCGCCGTGGAGGAAACCGCGTCCAGCTCGGGTCGCCGTAGGCGCCGGCGCCGGCGGGGAAGTGACGAGGTCCAGGAGTCCGAAGAGGCCGAGTCGGAGTCCGAGGACGAGTCTTCCGAAGTCGAGGCCGCCGCTGAGGCGCCCGAGCCGGAGGAAGAGGCCGAGTCCGACGAGGACGAGGCTGTCGAGGCTGAAGCCGAGGCTCCGGAAGCGGACGATGAAGAGGACGTCGAGGCGGAAGCGGACGACGAACTCGAGGCCGAAGAAGAAGAAGAAGACGAAGAAGAAGAAGACGACGAGGAGGAAGACGAGGACGCGGAGGAGGACGACGCCGTCGCGGAGTCCGAGGACGAGGAGCCGGAAGCCGAAGATGACGTCCCGTCCGAAGAGAAGAGCGAGGGCGAGGGCGAACGCTCACGTCCGGCGCCCGCGTCCGCTCGAGCCGGAGCTCCCGACGCGCCCGTCCGTAGCATCCGACGCCCCACGCCCGCCCCGGCCGCGAGCGCCGGACCGGGTGGTCAGGTCCGCATCCAGGCGGAAGGGTACACCCCCGACGGTCGTCGCAAGCGCAAGGACAAGAAGAAGGGCAAGCGGCGCCAGGGCGTGGACCAGGACGCGGTCCAGTCGAACATCCAGCGCGTCATGGCCGAGATCAAAGGCGGTAGCGGCGGCGGCAAGAAGCGGCGTCGCAAGGGACAGCGCCCTTCGGCGGAGGAGCAGGAGGAGCAGGAAGAGCAGCAGCGCGAGGAGAAGGAGCGCGAGCGCACAACGGTGCGCGTGAACGAGTTCCTGACGGTCGCCGAGCTTTCCGAGCTGGTCGACGCGACGTCCACCGAGATCATCGGCTCGGCGTTCAAGAACCTCGGCCTCATGGTCACGATCAACCAGCGTCTCGACTTCGACCAGATCGAGCTCCTGCTCGACGAGTTCGGGTACACCGCCGTTCTCGAGGAGGATTATTCGAGCGAGACGGTGATCGAAGAGGAAGAAGAAGATCCGGAGTCGCTCAAGCCGCGTTCGCCGGTCGTGACCGTCATGGGTCACGTCGATCACGGTAAGACCCTGCTGCTCGACAGCATCCGCAAGACGAACGTGGTCGCCGGCGAGGCCGGGGGCATCACGCAGCACATCGGTGCGTACCACGTCGAGCTTCCGGACGGGCGCAGCATCACGTTCCTCGACACGCCCGGCCACGCCGCGTTCACCGCCATGCGTGCCCGCGGCGCGGACGTGACGGACATCGTCATTCTCCTGGTGGCGGCCGACGACTCCGTCATGCCGCAGACCATCGAGGCGATCAGCCATGCCAAGAACGCCGGCGTGCCGATGATCGTCGCGATCAACAAGTGCGATCTGCCGGCGGCGGATCCGGGACGCGTGAAGCAGGAGCTTCTGCAGCACAGCGTGAACGTGGAGGACTTCGGAGGTGACGTGCTCGCCGCCGAGATCTCCGCGAAGACCGGGAAAGGCATCGACGACCTGCTCGAGAAGGTTCTCTTGCAGGCCGAGATCCTCGAGTTGAAGGCGAACCCCGACCGCGCGGCCCAGGGCACAGTGGTCGAGGCCCAGCTCGACGTGGGTAAGGGTCCCGTCGTCTCCGTGCTCATCCAGAAGGGCACGCTGCGCGTGGGCGACTCCTTCGTCTGCGGCCTGTGGGACGGCCGTGTGCGGGCCATGCTCGACGAGCGTGGGAAGACGATCCAGTCGGCCGGTCCGGCGACTCCGGTCCAGGTGCTCGGCGCCAGCGGCGTACCGCAGGCGGGCGACACCTTCCAGGCCATGGACGCCGACCAGGCGGGCGATATCGCGGGCAACCGTCAGCGGCTCGACCGCGAAAAGCAGCTCCGGATTCGCGAGCGCGGTATCAAGCTCGGGGACTTCGGCGCGCTGGTCGCGGCCGGTGAGACGTCCAGGCTGCCGCTGGTGATCAAGGGCGACGTGGACGGCTCGGTCCAGGCGCTGTCCGACGCCCTCGAGCAGCTCGGTGGAAAAGAAGTCCAGGTGGACATCATCCATCGCGGCGTCGGTGCGATCAACGAGTCCGACGTACTTCTCGCGGAGACCGCGGGCGCGGTGATCATCGGGTTCCGGGTGAGGCCGCAGACCGCGGCGCGCCAGGCGGCCGAGCGCAATGACATCGACATCCACGTCTACGACGTCATCTACGAGGCTGTGGACGAGGTCACCGCGGCGCTCGAGGGCATGCTCGCCCCCGAGAAGAAGGAGGCGGTGCAGGGCACGGCCGAGGTCCGAGAGGTCTTCAAGGTGAGCAAGGTCGGCACCATCGCCGGCTGTTACGTCACCGAGGGCCGCATCGACCGGAAGGGCCGGGCCCGGGTCGTCCGCGAGGGCATCGTCGTCTACGACGGGGAGATCCATTCCCTGAAGCGCTTCAAGGACGACGTGAAGGAAGTCCGCGAAGGCTTCGAGTGTGGTATCGGGATCGCCAACTTCAACGACGTGAAGGTCGGCGACCTGATCGAATGCTACACCGTCACGGAAGTCGCACGGACGCTCGCCAACGTTACCTGACCCCATCACTGGTGGCCCTATGGTCGTCGTGTCGATGACCTGGGAGCTGTCGCTCCCGGGGTGTTCGTCGCTCAAGGCCAAGCGGTCCGTGGTGCGGTCCCTCAAGGACCGGCTGAGCGCGAAGTTCAATGTCTCCGTGGCTGAAACCGACCTTCAGGACGTCTTGGACCGGGCGAGCATCAGCATCGCCCTCGTCGCCAGCGACGGGCGCCTCGCCGAGTCGATGCTGGACAAGCTGGACCGCTTCGTGGAAGAACACGGCGGGGCCGTCATCACAGGAGTTCGTCGTGAGCGTTGTTGAAGGAGCCGTATGAGCAAGAGACGCCTGGCCCGCCTGAACGAGCAGCTCAAGAGGGAATTGGCGATGCTCATCCGGACCGATGTGCGCGATCCGCGCGTCGGGGTCGTCACCGTGACCGCGGTCGACGTCACGAACGACCTGAGCATGGCGCGGGTCTTCGTCCGTGCCATGGGCAGCGAGAGCGAGATCGTCGAGGCCCTGGAAGGGTTGAACGCGGCGGCCCCGTTCCTGCGAGCGGCGCTCGGCAAGGAACTCACCATACGGCGTATTCCCGAGCTGCGCTTTCAGCGTGACAAGTCGCTCGAGCACGCGATGCGAATCGAAGAGATCCTCTCCGATGTCCTCCCCGAAGACGAGCCCGAAGGGGCGACCGAGTCCGATGCGGGTGAGCCCGATGCTGGCGAGTCCGATGCTGGTGTGCCCGAGCCCGGCGCGGACGATGCTCCGAGGCCAGGGGATCGGACCGGAGACGACGGTTGAAGCTGCCGGCGGCGGGATTTGTCCTGCCGGTGGACAAGCCCGTCGGACCGACGTCGCACGACGTGGTCGGCCGGGCGCGCAAGGCGCTGCGCGAGCGACGGATCGGACACACGGGAACGCTCGACCCGTTCGCTTCGGGGCTCCTCCTCCTCTGTGTAGGGCCTGCCACGCGACTCTCGGAGTACGTCACCGGCCTCGACAAGGAGTACGTCGCGACGGCCCGGCTCGGCGAAGTCACGACCACCGACGACTTGAAGGGCGAGGTCATACGTCGCGCCTCGGGTTGGGAGGAGCTGTCGGACGATGACGTCGCTCGTGCCCTGGCACGATTCGTCGGTGAAATCGATCAGGTGCCGCCCCAGTTCTCGGCCAAGAAGGTGGACGGCGAGGCCATGCACCGGCGCGCACGTCGCGGCGAGCACGTCGATCTTCCGGCGAACCGGGTGACGGTCTTCTCGGCGGAGGTCGAGGAGGTGAGGCTGCCGCAGGTGCGCTTCCGCGTCCACTGCTCCAGCGGCACGTACATCCGGGCGTTGGCTCGCGATCTGGGCGAGGCGCTGGGGACGGGCGGGCATCTGACGGAGCTCCGAAGGACGCGAATCGGGCGGTTCGGTGTGGACGGTGCCCTCTCCCTTGACGAGTTGGACGATTCATCCGCGATCGTACGCGTGGCCATGCGCCCGCTCGAGGCGCTCGCCCATCTGCCTTCTTGGACCCTCGACGCCGACGGGGTTCGGAAGATCTCGCACGGCCAGAGCGTGCCCTACGCCGGACCCGACGTGTCCGGCCCTGTCGCGGTCGCGGCCGGCACGGAGCTGGTGGCGATCGGGCACGTGGCCGACGGAGCGCTCAAGCCCTCCAAGGTGTTCGCGTGACCGGGCCCTCCGTTCAGTGGCGACATCCGCCCGGCATCCCATCGGATAAGGGGACCGTGGCCACGGTCGGGACCTTCGACGGTGTCCACCTCGGGCACTGGCGGGTCCTGGAGGAGATCCGGAGGCGCGCCGACGCCTCGGGACGCCGGAGCGTCCTCGTCACCTTCGACCCCCACCCGCTGCGCGTCGTGCGTCCCGACGACGCCCCGCCGCTGCTCACGACGCCGCTGGAGAAGAAGGAGATCCTCGCGGAGAGCGGCCTCGACTTCGCGGTCTTCGTGCGCTTCACGGAGGCTTTGTCGCGCTACGAGCCGGCTCGCTTCGTGGAAGAGATCCTGGTCGGACGTCTCGGCGTCGAGGAGCTCGTGATCGGATACGACCACGGCTTCGGTCGAGATCGGAGCGGAGACGCGGATACCATCCGCGAGCTTGGCGGGCGGCTGGGCTTTTCCGTCGACGTCGTGCAGCCGGTCGAGGTGGACGGCGAGACCATCTCGTCGTCTCGCATCCGTCGAGCCCTCGGGGAAGCGCGCTTCGAGGAAGCTCGGTCATGCCTGGGGCGGGCGTACTCGCTCCGCGGGGTGGTCGTGCGGGGTGAGGGAAGGGGAAAGGGACTCGGCTTCCCGACCGCGAACCTCCAGATCGGCGATCGCGACAAGCTCGTGCCGCCACCCGGAGTATATGCGGTGCGGGGCGTGCTCAGACGCGGCGAGGCTCATCCGGGCGCGCTCCACATCGGGCCCCGTCCGACGTTCCAGGGCTCGCCCCCGACCATCGAGCTTCACCTGATCGGCTTCGACGGTGACCTGTACGGTGAGGAGGTGCGCGTCGAGTTCGTGAAGCACCTCCGGGACGTCCGGCCGTTCGGGGGCGTCGAAGCCCTCGTCGCCCAACTGCGTCAGGACGTGGACGCAGCCGCTCGTGCGGTAGACGCCGACCCCCATTTTACCTAGCTTTCAAAGCTGAAACCAAGTAGATGGCGTCGTGGGTCGTATGGTCCATGTGCCGCTCATCGCTTCCCTTGCAGCGTAGACTCCTGCGGAGGCTCGACGTACGTATATGACGATCGTAAAAGAAGACATCATCAAGAAGTACCAGATCCACGACACCGATCGTGGCAGCGCTCCGGTTCAGGTGGCCATCCTGACGTCGAGGATCGACGACCTCCGGGGACATTTCGACAAGCACAAGAAGGACCACCACAGCCGCAGGGGCCTGCTCAAGATGGTCGGCCGCCGGCGTCGGTTGTTGGATTACCTGAGGCGCACGGACATCGAGAAGTACCGCGAGCTGATCGCGGATCTCGGACTGCGCCGCTAGAAGTTCCGGGCGGTCGGTGCCTACGTGGCCCCGACCGCCCTTTTCGTGCCGGACGCGCACGTGAGATCGGTAGGGAGACGGCCTCTAGATTGCCGCAGGACGGGCCCACGCGGAAGCGTGCCCCGGGCGGCGGTCGCTCTCTCCTCGGGTCCTCGGATGTTTCGGCACAAGACGCGAGGTCGGGGAAACGCCCCGGCCCAACCCGAAGTGAGTTGATTACATGATCCAGAGGTTAGAACGCCAGTTCGCCGGGCGCACGCTGTCGCTCGAGTTCGGCCGCATGGCCAAGCTCGCCCACGGCTCCTGCCTGGTACAGTACGGAGACACCGTGGTGCTGTGTGTCGCGACGGTCCAGGACCGTCCCACCCATCTCCCCTTCTTCCCGCTCACCATCGAGTACCGCGAGAAGAGCTACGCCGCGGGTAAGATCCCGGGCGGCTTCTTCAAGCGCGAAGGTCGTCCCGGCGAGAAGGAGATCCTTTCCGCTCGCCAGATCGACCGACCCATTCGGCCGCTCTTCCCCGAGGGATTCATGCACGAGACGCAGGTCGCGTGCTTCATCCTTTCGGCGGACCAGGAGAACGACGCCGACGTCGTCGCCATGATTGGCGCGTCGGTCGCCCTCAAGCAGTCCAAGATCCCCTTCAACACGGCGATCGCGGGCGTGCGCATCGGGCGCATCAAGGACAACTGGGTGATCAACCCGACGTTCCAGCAGCTCGAGTACTCCGACCTGGACATCGTCGTCGCCGGTACCGCCGAGGCGATCACCATGGTCGAGGGCGGCGCCGTCGAGGTGCCGGAGAGCGAGATCCTCGAGGGCCTGAAGGTCGCGCACGAGGCCATCAAGGAGCTGTGCGCCCTCCAGGAGGAGCTCCTGGCCGGTCACAACGTTCCGGACATGGAGTGGACGACGCTCGAGCCCAACCGGGATCTCAAGGCGCGCGTCGAGGACCTGGCCGCCTCCAAGGTGTCCGAAGCCATGAGCCTCTCGGAGAAGTCCGAGCGGCAGCAGGCTATGGCTGCGCTGCGCGAGGACATTTTCTCCTCCCTCAGCGATGACGAAAACTTCTCCGATTACGAGAAGGACGTCGGCGAGATCCTGCGGGGCATCGAGAAGCAGACCATGCGCCGGCACATCCTCGAGAAAGGTGAGCGTGCCGACGGCCGCGGGCTCGACGACATCCGGCCGATCTCGTCGGAGGTGGGCGTGCTCCCGCGCACCCACGGCTCCGCGCTCTTCACCCGGGGCCAGACGCAGGCCCTCGGCGTGGTGACGCTCGGGACGGCCCGTGACGAGCAGCGCATCGACTCCATCGACGTCCGCGAGGAAGTCTCGAAGTCGTTCATGCTCCATTACAACTTCCCGCCGTTCTGCGTGGGCGAGGCCAAGCCGTACCGCGGCACGTCGCGTCGCGAGATCGGACACGGGAACCTGGCGGAGCGGGCCATCCAGCCCATGCTCCCGGCCTACGACGAATTCCCGTACACCATCCGGATCGTCTCCGACGTCCTCGAGTCGAACGGCTCGTCCTCCATGGCGACCGTGTGTGCCTCTTCGCTCGCCCTGATGGACGCGGGTGTGCCGCTCCGGAAAGCCTGCGCCGGCGTGGCGATGGGTCTCATCAAGGAAGGCAACGACGTGGCCGTGCTCACCGACATCCTCGGCCTCGAGGACGCGCTCGGCGACATGGACTTCAAGGTCGCCGGGACGAGGGACGGAGTCACCTCGATCCAGATGGATATCAAGATCGAGGGCTTGTCCTTCGAGATCATGCAGGAGGCGCTCGAGCGCGCCACCAAGGCACGTCATCACATCCTGGGGCTCATGGATCAGACCATCGCGTCTGCCCGTGACGAGCTGTCGCCGTACGCGCCGCAGATCATCTCCATCCAGATCAACCCGGAGAAGATCGGCGAGATCATCGGGCCGAAGGGCAAGACGATCCGTGCCATTCAGGAGGAGTCCGGTGCGCAGATCGACATCGACGACTCGGGCATCGTGAAGATCGCGGCCGTGACCGGCGAGTCCGGACAGCGGGCCCGCGAGATGATCGAGGCCATCGTTCAGGATCCCGAGGTGGGCCGCATCTACGAAGGCCCGGTGAAGAACACCACCACCTTCGGCGCGTTCATCGAGATCATGCCCGGAACGGAGGGCCTCTGTCACATCTCCGAGCTCGCCGAAGGCCGGGTCGAGAAGACCGAGGACGTCCTCAACAAGGGCGACATCACTCGGGTGAAGCTCCTCTCCATCGATGAGAAGGGGCGGTTGCGCCTCTCTCGTAAGGCTGCCATGGCTGAGGAAGGTGCTGGCACGGAGGCGGATGAAGCACGGGTCTGACCGTACCGATCCGCAGGCGGTAGGCCGGAGGAGCCACGGGCCAGCACGGCCCGTGCGCTCCTCCGCGTCGTTTGGGGTTTCCGCAATCGCCGACCCGACGGCGGGGAGCGTGGACGAGATCCGCCGCACGGAACTCGACAACGGGACCATCGTGGTCAGCGAGCGGATCGCTGGAGTGCGCTCCGCCGCCGTCGGCGTTTGGGTGCGACACGGCGGGGCCCACGAGCGCGACGAGACCGAGGCCGGCTCGAGCCATCTTCTCGAGCACATGGTGTTCAAGGGAACGGAGCGCCGTACGGCCGCCGAGATCGCGCTCGCCCTCGAGCGCCTGGGGGGCTCCCTCGACGCATATACGACCCGGGAGCACACAGCCTACCAGGCCAGGGTGCTCGACGAGCACTTTCCCGACGCGATCGACGTGCTGTCCGATCTAGTGCTCGCGCCACGGTTGGACGCGGGGGATCTCGACCTCGAGCGCGAGGTGGTGCTCGAGGAGATCGCACAGGTCGAGGACACGCCGGACGACCTGGTGTTCGAGTTGCATGCCGATCGGCTGTGGGAAGGCCATCCTTACGGCCGCCCGATTCTCGGGACCTCGGAGTCGGTCTCTTCGATGACGGTCGATACGCTGCGCGATGTCCATGGCCGGGCCTACACCGGCCGGAACCTCGTGGTGGCCGTGGCCGGAAACGTGGATCACGACGAGGTGGTCGAGCGGGCCGTGAGCCTGTTCGGTGGAACGCCCCGGGGAAGCCGCATCGAGGACGTCGCCGTACCGGGCCGTTCCCGGCGCGGCTTCGAAGCGGTCGAGCGTGGCTCGGCTCAGACCCATCTGGTGTTCGCGACCGACGTGCCGGAGCACGCCCATCCCGATCGCTACACGCACGTCCTGCTGTCGGCGGCACTGGGAGGGGGCATGAGCTCCCGGCTTTTCCAGAAGGTGCGCGAAGGGCTCGGACTCTGCTATTCTGTGTTCAGCTTCCAGTCGTTCTACCGGGCCAGGGGTATGGCCGGCGTATATGTGGGCACCAGGCCCGCGACAGCCCGCCGGGCGCAGGAGGCGATCTGCGCGGAGCTCGACCGCCTCTCCGAGAATGGGCTCGGTGCCGACGAGCTGGAGGACGTGCGTCGACAGGTCAAGGGCCAGATCATGTTATCGCTGGAGTCTCCGGGCTCTCGGCTCCACCGTCTGGCCTCGCTCGAGCTCCACGATCGGCCCTTCGTGGGGCTGGATGAGCTGCTTGGCCGCATCGACGCCGTCGGTCTCGACGATGTGCGGCGCGTGGCGCGGCAGTGGTATGCTGCGAGCGAGCATTTCACCCTGGCCCTCGGGCCGGCGTGAGCCACGCATGAGATATCCAACCTCTTCAACACCCTTCTAGGAGTCGAAATGCTGATCGGAGTCCCCCGCGAGATCAAATCCGACGAGTATCGCGTCGCCCTCACCCCCGCCGGCGCCGAAGACCTGGCGCGCGCCGGGCACGAAATCGTCGTCGAGGCCGGAGCCGGCCTCGGGAGCGGCTTCACGGACGACTTCTACGAGCACGCCGGAGCCCGGGTCGTCGACACGGCCCAGGAGGTCTGGGCCGTGTCGGAGATGATCCTGAAGGTGAAGGAGCCCATCGAGCCGGAGTGGCCGCTCATGCGCCCCGGTCAGGTCCTCTTCACCTACTTCCACTTCGCCGCGTCGGAGGATCTCACCCGTGCCGTGATGGAGTCGGGTGCGGTGGCCATCGCTTACGAGACCGTGGAGCTCGATAGCCGAGAGCTTCCCTTGCTCACGCCCATGAGCGAGGTGGCGGGCCGCATGGCGGTGCAGGAAGGGGCGAAGTATCTGGAGAAGCCTCAGGGCGGCCTCGGCGTGCTTCTGGGCGGCGTGCCCGGGGTGCTGTCCGGGAAGGTGCTCATTCTCGGAGGTGGCGTCGTCGGCACGAACGCGGCGAAGATGGCGGCCGGGCTCGGTGCCCGCGTCTCCATCATGGACGTCGACCTCCACCGCTTGCGGTACCTCGACGACGTCATGCCGGCGAACGTCCAGGGGCTGTTCAGCACCAGGTACGCGATCCGCAAGCAGGTCGAGGACGCGGACCTCGTCATCGGAGCGGTCCTCATCCCTGGCGCCAAGGCGCCGAAGCTGATCGAGAAGGAAGACCTCAAGCTGATGCGGCCGGGTACGGTCATCGTCGACGTCGCCGTCGATCAGGGGGGCTGCGTCGAGACGATCCGCCCGACGACGCACAAGGACCCGGTCTACACCGTCGAGGGCGTGATCCATTACGGGGTGGCGAACATGCCGGGCGGCGTGCCGCGGACCAGCACCCTCGCCCTGACCAACGCCACGCTCCCGTACGCGCGGGCTCTGGCCGGGAAGGGGTGGAGGAAGGCGTGTAGTGACGATCGTGCGCTCCGGAAGGGACTCAACGTGGTCGAGGGGAAGATCACGTATGCTGGGGTCGCGGAGGCGTTCGGACTCGAGTCGATTCCCGTCGACAATGCGCTTCTCGGGGACCGGCGGGCATGACGGAGGTCGTTCGGTTCGTCCGCGTCGGGGAAGACCATGCACTCGAGGCCCCGACCCGTGGCACAGCCCACGCAGCTGGCTACGACGTGCGCTCCGCCGAGGACGTCACGTTGGAGCCCGGATCGATTCGTCTGGTAGGAACGGGATTTGCACTGGAGTTGCCAGAGCATCTCGAGTGTCAGGTGCGCCCCCGGTCGGGGCTCGCGCTGAAGCACGGGATCACCGTTCCCAACAGCCCCGGCACCATCGATCCAGACTATCGAGGCGAGGTTCGCGTCATTCTCCAGAACCTCGGCCCGAAGGCCGTTCGGCTGGAGCGCGGCGAGCGCATTGCGCAGCTCGTCTTCGCCCGCTTCGAGACCCCGGAGTTGGTCGAGGTCGACGAGTTGAGCGGCACCGCTCGCGGGGCCGGCGGCTTCGGGAGCACAGGGACGTCGTGATATCGTTCCCTGCCCATCACGATTTTCTGGCATCTCGCTCTCTGTAAACGTATGTTTCGACTTCCCGGCCCGATCGCGGCCTGCCTGGTCCTCTTTTCGCCTGAAAAGACGCTACAGTGCTGTCCTTACTGAGTAATTGGCTGAGCTCGGGTCGCCTCGTGCCCGTCAACGACATCGCGGTCGACCTCGGAACCGCCAATACCCTGGTCTACGTGAAGGGCGAAGGCATCGTCCTGAACGAGCCCTCGGTCGTAGCGGTCGAGAAGGGGAGCCGCCGGATCATGGGGATCGGGCTGGAGGCCAAGCGTATGCTAGGCCGCACCCCGGAAGGGATCGAGGCGATCCGCCCCCTCAAGGACGGTGTGATCGCCGACGTCGATGTGACGGAGATGATGCTCCGACACTTCCTCAAGCAGGTCACCGCAAAGCGGGTTTTCCGCATCAAGCCTCGGGTCGTGGTCGGTGTACCCTCCGGCATCACGGAGCTCGAGCGCCGCGCGGTCCGGTCGTCGGCCATGTCCGCGGGCGCCAAGGGCGTCTACATGGTGGACGAGCCCATGGCCGCCGCCATCGGCGTGGGCCTCCCCGTCGAGACGCCCACCGGCAACATGGTGATCGACATCGGGGGCGGGACGACCGAGATCGCGGTCATTGCGCTCTCCGGCATCGTCTCGAA
The DNA here is from genome assembly GCA_040904945.1 of Gemmatimonadota bacterium. GTDB lineage: Bacteria > Gemmatimonadota > Gemmatimonadetes > Longimicrobiales > Gaopeijiaceae > JAWLHJ01. The sequence continues at coordinate 43,533 of JBBDSM010000117.1, read as the reverse complement.
CACGTCCATCCGCGTCGGGGGCGACGAGCTCGATCTCGCGATCGTCACCTTCTTGCGGAAGAATTACAACCTCCTCATCGGTGAGCCCACCGCCGAGGCGATCAAGATCCAGATCGGCTCCGCGTTCGATTTCGGCGAGGAGCGTGAGATGGAGGTGAAGGGGCGGGACCTCGTGTCGGGGATCCCGAAGACGGTGACCGTGCACTCGCAGGAGGTTCGCGAGTGCATCCAGGAGCCGATCCAGGCGATCGTGGAGGCCGTCCGGCGCGCGCTCGAGATCACGCCGCCCGAGTTGTCCTCCGACATCGTCGACCGCGGCATCGTCATGACCGGAGGCGGAGCGATGATTCGCGGCCTCGACCGTCTGCTGCAGCACGAGACCAACCTCCCCATCCACGTGGACGAGGAGCCGCTCACCTGCGTCGTGAGGGGCGCGGGGCGGGTTCTGGACGACTTCCACAAGTACCGTTCCGTGCTCGTACAGTAGACGTGGAACGAACGTCGGCGTCGGGAGGAACGCGTGGCCGTTCTGGGCGGTGATTCCGACATCGGCGGAGGGCGCAGGCAGTCGCTCCTCTCCGCGGTGTTCGTGATCGCGGCGCTCGCCTTGGGGGCTCTGAGCCAGGATGCCCAGCAGGGTGTGGCCGGCAGCCTCCGCTCCAGCGTGCTGCGACCGTTCCTGGCCCTGCAAGAAGGCCTGACGCTGGCGCGGACCCGCGCGGGCGACGTCGACGCCCTGATGCTCCGCGTGGATTCGCTGTCGGCGATCCTGACCGCCCAGTCCCTGCTCGTCGAAGAGAACCGGACGCTCCGGCGCCTGCTGGAGCTCGGGGAGCGGCTCGGACCCCGCTTCCGCTCGGCGACGGCGCTACGTCCGGGGACCCCGGGATCGGAGAGCATCTTCCTGCTCGACGTCGGGCTACGGGACGGCGTCGACGAGGGCGCTCCCGTGATCAGCCCCGACGGCTTGGTCGGGGTGGTACGGGATGCCGGGCAGGCGACGTCGGTGGCGATGGATTGGACCCACCCGGACTTCCGGGCCAGCGCAATGACGCGCGGTCTGGAGATGTACGGGATCGTCGAGAACCGTCGAGGCGCCTTCCGTGAAGAGGATCGCCTGGTGCTGACGGGGACGGCCTACAACGAGTCGATCCCGGACGGGACAGCCGTGGTGACGAGCGGGCTGGGTGTGTACCCCCGGGGCATCCCGATTGGAACGATCGACGGGGTCGCGGATTATCAGGGGACCTGGCGCAAGAGCTACTGGCTCCGCCCCAGCGTGCTGCCGGCGTCCGTGACCCACGTCCTCGTTCCTGTCGGGACGCCGCCGGAGGAAGGGATTGCTTGGCCGGGGCCGACGACGGGTTCGGATTCCGGGGAAGCCGTCGATACCCTGGTCGACTCGTTGCAAGTCGTCACGCCCCCACCTTCGGGCGGACCGGGCGGGACCGGCTGACGTGCGAATCTCCATGGCGCTCGTCGTTGGAGGGCTCGCCTGCCTCCACTTCCTCCTGCATGTTGGATTCGGGGCCGGACTGGCAGCGCCCGACCTGCTGACCGTCGGGCTCCTGATCGCGGCCCGGGAGCTGCGGACGGGCTGGGCGGCGGGGCTCGGCTTCGTGTTCGGGCTCCTCGAGGACGCCTTGAGCGTGCTCGCCTTCGGCGCGAACGCCCTGACGATGACCGTCGTGGGGATCGCGGGCGCGAGGACACGGGAGCTGTTCGTCGGGGACTCGCTCCTCTTCGTGGTCTCCTATTTCTTCATCGGTAAGTGGTTACGCGACATCGTGCACTGGATTCTCGTGGGTGAGGAGCTTCGGAGGCCCTTCGTGGAGCAGGCGTTGCTCCAGGGGTTCACGGGAGCGGCATACGCCGCTTTGGTCGGGCTCGTCGTCTTGGGCGTCACGGGGTTGTCCACCGAGCGATGAACGTCTACCACCCGCACAGGAAGCGCGTCCGTGCCAACGTCGCGTACGCGATGCTCGCCGTGGTCATGGGCGTCCTCGTCGCGGGATTCTTCCGGGTCCAGGTCCTCCGCTCGAACAGCTGGGAGCTCAGAGCCGAGTCGAACCGGATTCGGAGGCTCCCGGTGCCCGCCCCGAGAGGGACGATCTACGACAGGGACGGTCGGATTCTCGCGGACAACGTTCCGGGATATGCGGTCACCCTCCTGCCCATGCCCCGGGACTCGGCCCGTGCGGTGCTCGACCGGCTCGCCGATCACGTGGAGCTTCCCGAGGAGCGCATCGAGCGCGTCCTGACCACGCTCGGTCGATTCGGGCGCGAGGTCGTGGTCGATCCGGACGCCGACTTCGAGTCGGTGTCGGTCATCGAGGAGCGGCGGGGACTTTTCCCGGGCATCTTCGTGGAGATGCGACCTCGACGACGTTACGTCCTCGACAACGCGGCGGCACACGTCCTCGGCTACGTGGGGGAGATCACCGCCGAGGAGCTGGCGTCGCCGGAGTACCTGTCCGACCGGTACGACAGCGGCATGACGGTGGGAAAGCTGGGCGTCGAGCGGCAGTACGAAAGCCGCCTGCAGGGAAGACAGGGGTGGAAATACGTGGAGTTCGACGCGCGCGGCCGCATCGTGGGCGATTTCAGCGGCGTCCGCACCGATCCGGGTGAGCCCGGCGAGGACCTCCATCTCTACCTCGACTACGAGCTCCAGGAGTACATCCACTCCATCTTTCCCGATACGCTGTCGGGAGCGGTCGTCGCGCTCGACCCGGCGGACGGCGCCGTGCTCGCCATGTACTCGGCCCCCACCTACGACCCGAACGACTTCGTGGGCGGGATCGACGACGACATCTGGCGGGGTCTCACCCTGAACGAAGGGCGGCCGATGTTCAACCGCCCGGTCATGGGTCTCTACCCGCCTGCCTCCACCTGGAAGCTGGCCACGGCGGGCATCGGGCTCGACCTCGGAGTCATCACGCCGGACGAGTACATGCCCGACCCATGTACGGGGGGCTGGCAGTTCGGGAACCGATACTTCCGGTGCTGGGACCGCCAGGGTCACGGCTTCAACAATCTTTCGGAAGCCATCGGCAACTCCTGTGACGTCTACTTCTATCAGCTCGGCGTCCGGATCGGGCTCGACCGACTCCTCGACCGCTCCACCGATATCGGCTTCAGCCAGCGCTGCGGGATCGACCTTCCCCAGGAGAGCCGTGGCGTCTTCCCGGAGAGCCGTGACTTCTGGCGCCGTACGTTCGGATATTCCCCGACCGAGGGCGAGACGCTTTCCCTCTCCATCGGGCAGGGTCCGAACTCGCAGACCCCCCTGAAAATGGCCCAGTTCTACGTCGCTCTGGCCCGGGACGGCTCCGCGCCGGCGCCCCGCATCGCCAAGGAGATCGAGCTCGAGGAGGGGTGGGAGCTCAACCTCACCCCGGAGCACCTCGAAGCACTCCGGGACGGCCTGCGCCACGTGACCGCGCCGGGCGGCACGGCGCACTTCGGCACGGCGCTCGAGCACTGGGAGGTGCTGGGCAAGACCGGGACGGGGCAGAACTCCCTCAGCGTGCAGGGCCTGGCGGAGGACCACGCTTGGTTCACGGGGATGGCGGGCCTGCCCGGCGGCGCGCCCGAGATCGTCATCGCGGTGCTGGTCGAGTTCGGGGCCAGCGGCTCGGCGATGGCCGCCCCGATCATGGCCAAGACCGCCGACTTCTATCTGCGACGGAAGCACGGGATCGCGACGGACACCATCCAGACGTATCTCGAGCACCTGTTGGCCGGCGTGCCGGCACCCTGGTACCGGGAGCGCTTCCCGACCGCGACACGCCAGTGAGGCGCCTCCTGAGGGTCTGGTCGGTCGATCCCTGGTTCGTTCCGGGCGTTGTGCTGCTGACGCTCTTCGGCATCGCCATGATCTATTCGGCGGGCGAAGTCCACGTCCCGAATCCGGTCACGGACAGCGCGTGGGTGCGCCAGACGGTGTGGTTCACGCTCGCACTCCTGGCCTTCACACTGCTGTCGCGCGTGCCGGCCCGGTGGCTCGAATGGGTGGCGGCGCCGTCCTACGTGGTCAGCGTGATCCTCCTGGCGGCCACGCTCGTCGTGGGCACCGGAGCAGGTACGGCGGCGGGGGTCAGGAGCTGGATCGACCTGGGCTTCATCCGCTTCCAGCCGGCGGAGATCGCCAAGCTGGCCACGATCCTGGCGCTGGCCCGCTACCTCGCGCAGCGCGAGCGCCCTCTTTCGTCCCTCCGGGACTTCCTGCCTCCCGCCGCGCTGGTCGGCCTTCCGGTCGTGCTCGTGCTCCTTCAGCCTGACCTCGGCACGGCCATGGCGTTCGGCGGGATCCTGTTCGCCATGCTCTTCTGGGCGGGGGCGCCGATCGCGTTGCTCTTGCTGGTGTTGAGCCCTGTGGTGGCGCTGGTGCTGGCCTTCGACATCACGATCTGGTCTTGGTACATCGTGGGGCTCATCGGCTTCCTCTATCTCTACCGGTACCGCCTCTTTCTGGCCGAGTCGGTGGCGGTAGTGCTGGCGAACTTCGCCGCCGGGACCATCGCGCGTCCGCTCTGGAGCTCCCTCGCGGAGTATCAGCGGAGCCGGATCCTGGTCTTCCTGGATCCCGAGACCGACCCGAGGGGCGCCGGATATCAGCTCATCCAGTCGATGGTGGCGGTCGGCAGCGGCGGGCTCACGGGTCAGGGCTTCACCATGGGACCCCAGAAGCGCTTCGACTTCCTGCCGGAGCAGCACACCGACTTCATCTTCAGCGTGGTCGGGGAGGAGCTCGGCTTCCGGGGCACGGTCCTGGCCATCGCGGCGTTCGCGTACGTGCTCAGCCGGCTCGTGAAGATGGCCGACGACGCGTCCGATCCCTTTGCTGGCCTCGTGCTTCTGGGTATCTTCGGCGCCTGGCTGGTCCATGTCTTCGTGAACATCGGCATGACCATCGGCCTCGTGCCGATTACCGGCATCCCGCTACCCTTCGTCAGCTACGGCGGGACGTTCCTCTTCATGTCGTGGGTCGCGGTGGCGATCGCGGTGCGCGTGGCCCACGAGAGATAAGCTCCGGAAGCGCTATGGCTTGGTTCCGTAAGGACAAGAAGCCCCTCAACGCGCAGGACCGACGCGACCTCCCGTCGGACGTCTTCGACAAGTGTCCGGGTTGCGGCGAGATCCTCTATCGTGAGCGGCTCGCGCAGAACCTCAACGTCTGTCCCACGTGCGGACACCATCTGAGGATCTCCGCGGACGCGTACGTCAGCGTCCTTCTCGACAGCGCCACGTTCGAGGAGCTCGATGCGGGGCTGCGGGCGGCCGATCCTCTCGAGTTCACCGACCTCAAGCCCTACGCGGACCGCATTCGGGCGGCCGAAGCCAAGGGAAAGCAGGAGGCCGTGGTCACAGGAACCGGCCGCCTCGACGGCATCGAGACCGGCCTAGCGGTGATGGACTTCTCGTTCATCGGCGGCTCCATGGGATCGGTCGTGGGCGAGAAGATCGCTCGGGTCGGCCGGATCGCGCTGGAGCGCGAGCTTCCGCTGATCATCGTGAGCGCGTCGGGTGGGGCACGGATGCAGGAGGGGATCTTCTCGCTCATGCAGATGGCCAAGACGTCCGCGGTGTTGGGGCGCCTGCACGAGGCCGGCCTTCCGTTCATCTCGGTGCTCACGCACCCGACCACCGGAGGCGTGACGGCGTCCTTCTCCATGCTCGGCGACGTGAACCTTGCCGAGCCCGGAGCGCTCATCGGCTTCGCCGGCCCTCGCGTGATCGAGGAGACCATCCGGCAGGAGCTCCCCGCGGGCTTCCAGCGCGCCGAGTTCCTCAAGGAGCACGGGATGGTCGACCGCGTCGTTGACCGACGTGAGCTCAAGGCCGAGATCGCCACGCTCCTCCGTCACCTGTACGTCGGTTGGGACTCCTAGTCGGGAGCGCCCCGGTCGCCCCGGAACGCCTCGACCGGCCGTTCCAGGATCCGCTGGTGCGGCGGCTCTTTCCGCCGCTCGCCACCGGGGTGCATTGGGGTCTCGAGAGAACCGAGCAGGCGCTTGCCGCGCTCGGGAATCCGCACCGGGCGTATCCCACGCTCCACGTGGGTGGAACGAACGGCAAGGGCTCGGTGACGACGACGCTGGCCTCGGTGCTGCGCCACGACGGCCGCCGCACCGGATGCTACACGTCGCCCCACCTCTGCTCGTTCAGGGAGCGGATCCTCATCGACGGGCGGCCGCTCACCGAGGACGCGCTGGTGGACCGGGCCCGTGAGATCCACGACGTGGTCATCGGATGCGGGCTCACCTTCTTCGAGGCCGTCACGGTGCTCGCGTTCCATGTGTTCGCGCGCGAGCAGGTCGACTTCGCGGTGATGGAGGTCGGGCTCGGAGGACGTCTCGACTCGACGAACGTGATCGTCCCCGAGGTCGCGGCGGTGACGAACATCGCCATGGATCATTCCGACTTCCTCGGAGACACTATCGAGGAGATCGCTCGGGAGAAGGCCGGGATCATGAAGCGGGACGTCCCGTTCGTGACCGCGGAGCAGGCTCCGGGGACCCGGGCGGTGTTCGAAGAGGTAGCCCGCGAGGTGGGCGCACCCCTGTCGTACGTCGAGTTGGACGCCGTTCGTGACGTCGTCGTCGGCGCGGACGGCACGTCGTTCCTCATGGAGACCGGAACCTGGGGCACGATCGAAGTCCACACGCCGCTGGTGGGGCGCCACCAGGCCACCAACGCGGCCCTGGCCGTATCGGTGCTCGACCACCTGCCGGCCGGCCGGCGTCCCGCGAAGGACGCGCTGCTCCGGGGCATCGCGGAGGTCGAGTACCACGGGCGCGACGAGCTCGAGCGCATCGACGGAGTGACGTGGCTGCTCGATGTGGCCCACAACACGGCCGGGGTCCGCTCCCTGGTCGACACCATCGACACCCTCCGACTGCCTCGCCCCCACGCGGCGCTGGTCGGGGTGCTGGGTGACAAGGACTGGGCCGCCATGCTCCCGCCTCTGTTCGAGCGCGTCGATGTTGCGGTCCTCACGCAGCCGCCGACCGCGCCGCCCGAGCGGCGTTGGGATCCCGCGGCCGCGGCCGCCCGTGCCGGCGGGTCGAACCGGGTGGAGGTCGAGGAGGACTTCGTGCGCGCCTTCGAGCGCGCGAAGGCCGCGGCGCAGGGAGGCACGGTGGTCGTCACCGGATCGGTCCACACCGTGGGTGGCGTCATGAGACTCCTCGGGCGGCAGCCACTCCGGCGCTTCGACGAGTAGGACTGCCAGGGCCGTCCCCTTTGGACTAGCGCGGGGGTTCCCTAGATTGCCCGTCTATGTCCGCTCCCGACTTCAAGAGACTGCCCGGCTTCCGGGACTTCCCGCCCGAAGAGCTCGCGATCCGCAACCGGATCTTCGAGTCGTGGCGTCGCGTGGCCGTGCGCTACGGATTCGCCGAGTACGACGGGCCGCCCCTCGAGGCGCTGGAACTCTACGTGGAGAAGAGCGGGGACGAGATCGTCGGCCAGCTCTACAACTTCACCGACAAGGGCGGCCGGGAGGTCGCGCTACGGCCCGAGATGACGCCGTCGCTCGCCCGGATCCTGGGCGCGCGGAGCCGCGGTATGAGCAAGCCCATTCGGTGGTTCTCCGTGCCTCAGCTGTTCCGCTACGAGCGCCAGCAGCGCGGGCGCCTGCGGGAGCACTTCCAGTGGAACGTGGACATCGTCGGTGAGGAGAGTGTGGCCGCCGACGCGGAAGTGCTGGCGGTCGGCATCGACGGGTTGCGGGATCTCGGGCTCGGTCATGAGGACTTCTACGCACGGGTGTCCGACCGGCGCCTGTTGACGGCGATTCTCGACGCGCTCGGCGTGGAAGAGAAGGCCCTGCCGGCGGCGTTCGCTGTCGTAGACAAGGTCGAGCGCGAGCCGGGTGATCGGACTCTGGAGCGGCTCACCGCCGAGGTCGGCATGTCCGGCGCCTCCGCGCGGGAGCTCCTCGACACGCTGGACTTCGGGATCGAGGCCATCGAAACCCGCTTTGGCTCGCGGGACGATGCTGGCCCGCACGTCGAGCGGCTGTCTTCGTATCTCGCGACCCTCCGGGCCATGGGGCTCGGCGAGTACGTCGAGATCGACCTCAAAATCGTCCGAGGGCTCGCGTACTACACCGGGATCGTCTTCGAGCTCTTCGACCGCAAGGGTGAGCTACGCGCCATTTGCGGCGGCGGTCGCTACGATCGGCTGCTGGAGCTGGTGGGTGGCGAGCCGCTGCCCGCCGTCGGCTTCGGCATGGGGGACGTCGTGCTCGGCGAGCTCCTGCAGGATCGGGGGTTGGTGCCCGACGTGACCCACCGCATCGACTACTTCGTGGTTCCGGTCACGGACGAGCAGCGCCCCGAGGCGCTCAGAATCGCCCAGGCTCTGCGAGCGAAGAATCACAGCGTGGCGTATGCGCTCCGGAGCCAGGGTGTCGGCAAACAGCTCAAGGCCGCGGGGAAGGAGGGCGCCCGCGAGGCGCTGATCCTCGGGCCCGAGGAGTTGGCCCGCGGGGTGGTCACCGCGCGCAATCTCGGCGACGGGGCGGAGCGGGAGATCCCGCTCGCGGATCTCACTTGAATCGGTCGGACGAAGAGACCGCCCGACTCACCCGCGAGGTGACCGCCCGGGCGATTCGTCGTCTGGATGTGCTCGAGTGGTTCATCTTCCTCGGCGCGGGCGTCCTCGCGACGATCGGGGGCGCGCTCATCGCGATCCTCCTGGCGGGTCCGCTCGGCTTCGCCTTCCGACCTACGTGGTTGGTGGCCTCCGGGATCCTCTTCGTGGTCCCCGGAACCATCGCCATGACCATCTTGCGCCGCGACGAACGCCGGCGCGCCAAACGCCTCGAACAGCTGCGTGCAGAACGCGAAAGCGAATCATGACCGACGACAAGAAGCTCACTCCGCGCTCCGAAGACTTCTCCGCCTGGTACAACGAGCTGGTTCAGCGAGCCGAGCTCGCGGACCACTCCCCGGTGCGCGGGAGCATGGTCATCCGGCCCTGGGGCTACGGCATCTGGGAGCTGATGCAGCGAGCCCTGGACGACATGTTCAAGGCCACCGGGCACGAGAATGCGTACTTCCCGCTCCTCATCCCGATGAGCTTCATCGAGAAGGAGAAGCAGCACATCGACGGCTTCGCGCCGGAACTCGCGATCGTGACGCAGGCCGGCGGGAAGGAACTCGAGGAGCCGTACGCCATCCGTCCGACGTCCGAGACCATCATCTACTCGATGTACGCGAAGTGGGTGCAGAGCTACCGCGACCTCCCCATTCTCATGAACCAGTGGGCGAACGTCATGCGGTGGGAGCTCAGGACGCGCCTCTTCCTGCGCACCTCCGAGTTCCTCTGGCAGGAGGGACACACGGCGCACGCGACCGCCGAGGAGGCCGAGGAGGAGACCCGCACCATGCTCGGCGTCTACCGGACGTTCATGGAGGACTGGATTGCGATGCCGCCCCTCACCGGGCTCAAGTCGCCGTCCGAGACGTTCGCCGGTGCGGTGCGCACCTACGCCTGTGAAGCGCTCATGCAGGACAACAAGGCGCTGCAGGCCGGGACCTCGCACTTTCTCGGGCAGAACTTCGCGAAGCAGTTCGACCTGAAGTTCCAGTCCGAGGCGGGACAGGAGGAATACGCCTGGAACACGTCGTGGGGCGTGTCCACGCGGCTCGTCGGTGGGCTCGTCATGACGCACGGGGACGACGACGGGCTCGTGCTGCCGCCGCGCCTCGCCCCGGTCCAGGCGGTCATCGTGACGATCCTCCGTGGGGACGACGACGCACGGGTCCTCGAGAAGGCGGAGGAGGTCAGGAAGCGACTCACCGATCTCGGAGTCCGAGTGCGCGTCGACGCGCGTGACCATCTGTCGCCGGGCGCCAAGTACTACGAGTGGGAGCGGAAGGGCGTCCCGTATCGGATCGAGATCGGACCGAAGGATCTCGAGAAGGGCCAGCTCGCGCTCGCGCGTCGTCTGGTCCCCGAAGGCGAAAAGCGCAAGCAGTTCATCCCGGAGGAGCAGGCCATCACCGAACTCCCGGGGCTTCTCGAAGCGTTCCAGACCGAGCTGAAGGACCGCGTTCGGGCGCGACGCGACGAGAACTCGCTGCGCGGCGTCTCGTCCATCGACGAACTCGTGGAGGCGTTCGACCAGGGTGCGGGCTTCGTCTACACCGGCTGGTCGGGCGACGAGGCCGTGGAGGAGGAGGTGAAGGAGCGGGCGAAGGCGACCATCCGGGTGCTTCCGGACGAGGAGTTCCGGTCGGACGTAGCACCCACGAAGTGCGTATCGGGCGATCGCGACGCGGTCACCGAGGTCGTCTGGGCGAGGGCGTACTGATGAGCCAGGAGCACGACAAGGTTCTGATCCTCGACTTCGGATCGCAGTTCACGCAGCTGATCGCACGGCGTATCCGCGAGGAGCGTGTCTACTGCGAGATCCATCCGCCGACCCGGTCGCTCGAGTGGATCCGCGAGTGGGGCCCGACGGCGGTCATCCTGAGCGGGGGGCCGTCGTCCGTGTACGATGAGGGCGTGCCGACGGTCGAGAAGGAGCTCCTGGAGGCGGGCTTTCCGGTCCTGGGCATCTGCTACGGGATGCAGCTCATCGCCCTGTTGGAGGGGGCGAAGGTGGAGCAGGGGAAGCGCGAGTACGGGCGGGCGGAGCTCGAGGTGCAACGCGGAGAGAATCTGTTCGCCGGCTTCGACCCGGGCGAGTCGACCACCGTCTGGTGCTCGCATGGCGATCACGTGCTGGAGCCGCCGCCGGGATTCGCGTCGTTGGCCTCGACCAAGACGCTGCCCGTCGCGGCGTTCGCCGACGAGCGGCGGAAGATCTACGGAGTCCAGTTCCACCCGGAGGTGGCGCACACCCACCGGGGCGACGAGATCCTCTCGAACTTCCTGTTCGAGGTCGCGGGATGCCGCCCGACGTGGACCGCCGGGGCGTTCATCGACGACACGATCGAACGCATCCGTGAGCAGATCGGTGACCGGGGGGCGATCTGCGGGCTGTCCGGAGGGGTGGACTCTTCGGTCGCGGCCGTGCTCGTGCACCGCGCGATCGGCGACCGGCTTACGTGCATCTTCGTGGACCACGGGCTGCTCCGGAAGCACGAGCGGGAGCAGGTGGAGCGGATGTTCCGGAGCCACTATGAGATGCGGCTGGTCGTAGAGGACGCTGCGGAGGCCTTCCTCGGGGATCTGGAGGGCGTGACCGACCCCGAGGCCAAGCGGAAGGCGATCGGGAACCGCTTCATCGAGGTGTTCCGGGACACGGCGGACCGAGAGGGTGCCGACGCGGCCTTCCTGGTGCAGGGCACGCTCTATCCGGACGTGATCGAGTCCGTGTCCGTCGGTGGGCCGTCGGTGACCATCAAGACGCACCACAACGTCGGCGGGTTACCGGAGAATCTCCCCTTCGAGCTGATCGAACCCCTGCGGGAGCTGTTCAAGGACGAGGTGCGGCAGGTCGGTCGGGAGCTCGGGCTTCCCGAGGACTTCGTGGGACGGCATCCGTTCCCGGGCCCGGGGCTCGCCATCCGGATCCTCGGTGACGTGACTCCGGAGCGGCTGGCGGTCCTGCGCGAGGCCGACGCGATCTACCTGGAAGAGATCCGTGAGGCCGGACTGTACGACGAGATCTGGCAGGCGTTCGCGGTATTGCTGCCGGTCCAGTCGGTCGGCGTCATGGGCGACGCGCGCACGTACGAGAACGTGCTCGCTCTCCGGGCCGTCACGTCGCGGGACGGCATGACCGCGGACTGGTATCCGTTCCCGCACGATGTGCTCGCTCGGATCTCCACGCGCATCATCAACGAGGTGCGGGGCGTGAACCGGGTGACCTACGACATCAGCTCGAAGCCACCCGCCACCATCGAGTGGGAGTGACGGTCAGGGGCGGGTAGGCGCCACGGCGTCCGCTTCGATCTCGATGAGCATGGCCGGGTCCATGAGCCGGCTCACCTCGACCAGGGACGTGGTGGGGCGGTGATCTCCGAAGAACTCGGCGTGGGCGCGCCCGTACTCCTCCCATCGCTCGATGTCCGTCACGAACATGCGCGTGCGCGTCACGTGCTCGGGACTCGCGCCCAGCTCTTCGAGCGCGCCGCGGATGATCTCGAGGGCGCGGACCGCCTGGCGGTAGGCGTCGCCGGGGGCATGAACCGACCCGTCCGGCTCCACCGCGACGGTGCCGGTCACGAAGATCCGGTCACCGGCGCGCAGCGCCCGGCAGTACCCGACCCGATCCTCCCAGGGAGCGCCGGTGTAGACCCGTTGGAACGCCACTTGCAACCTCATGTGTAGAAGTATCCACCCCGACGCATACCGCGTCGCACGCTACCTCGTGAACCCCGGGAGAGTTCCTTGAAACGGTCCGTCCTTGCCCTATTCGCCGTCCTCGTGCTGGCCATGCCGGCTTCGGCCCAGATCGCTTGGGACAGCCCTGCGTTCATCAGCCCGGTCGCTCCTTCCGGAATGAGCCTCTTCTTCCTTAACGGGACCGGCGACCGCCTGGGCGTGCTGGCTACGCTCCGACACGAAGCCGGACCCGTGGGGCTCGGCTACCGCTTCGCCGTGACCGAGGAGAACGAGCCGGGTGACGCCGTGATCGCCGGTGGGGTGGACGTCTCCGGCTTCCTCGCCCGCGGCGTGGAGAACGCCGACATCGACGTGGCGTGGTGGTCCGGGCTCGGCGCCGGGGTGGGGAACGAGACGGTGGTCAGCGTCCCGCTCGGAATCGTCGTCGGTTGGAGCGGCTCGTCCGACGGGGGCGTCATCTTCAGCCCCTACGGCGGCGGACACGTGGCGCTCGACTTCGCGTCCGGAGACGGAGACAGCGTCGACTTCTCCGGCGCGTTCGACGTCGGCGGCGACATCGTGCTGACGTCGGGCTGGATGATTCGCTTCGGCGCGACGTTCGGCGACCGGGAAGCGTTGGCCGTCGGGTTCAAGCTACCGAGCTGAGTCCATCACCGGCGGGAGGGAGTCGAGACGGAGTTCGATCTCGTTCCAGAGGTCCCGCATGTAGTCCAGATCGCCGCCCATGGCTTCCGCGAAGTCGAGCAACTCCTCCTCGGTGACGCCGTGCCGCGCCAGTACTGTCGCGCGTGCGCTATCGGTCAGCATTTCGGATTCGGCGCGGAGCGCCTCTGCCCTGAGGTCCACGTACGTGTCGACGAAGCGAGCTCGAGACACGGCGAGGCCCCGGTCGCTGGGGCGGTCGCCGCATCCGAGCGCAGCCGAGAGGCACAGGACGACGACTCTCAGTGTATAGATGGAGCTTTTCATGATGCGTGGCTCGGTTGATGCGGTGTATATGCCGTCCACGCACATTAGAACATCGGAACGCCCGACCTCCAAGCCGAAGCGAGACCGTGCCATGAAGCTCAAACGCTCCCTTCTCGTCCCCCTTCTCCTCCTCGTAGCGGGCTGTGCCGTGAACCCCGCGACTGGAGAGCGCGAGCTGTCGCTGGTCAGCGAGTCCCAGGAGATCGCGATGGGACGGGAGGCCGATCCGCAGATCAGCGCCCAGCTCGGGCTGGTCGACAACCCAGAGCTGCAGAGTTATGTGTCGGCGCTGGGGCTCCGGCTGGCGGCCGTGTCCGAGCGTCCCGGTCTGCCCTGGACGTTCCGCGTCATCGATGATCCGACGGTGAACGCCTTCGCGCTTCCCGGTGGCTTCATCTACGTCACCCGCGGCATCCTGGCGCACTTCGACTCGGAGGCCGAGCTCGCGGGCGTGTTGGGCCACGAAATCGGACACGTCACCGCGCGTCACTCCGTGTCGCAGATCAGCCGACAGCAGCTCCAGCAGATCGGCCTGGGCGTCGGGATGGTGCTTTCCGAGGACATCCGCAGGGTCGGAGGACTCCTGAGCGCGGGTATGCAGCTGATGAATCTCAGCTACTCGCGTGGCGACGAGACGCAGTCCGACGAGCTCGGGCTCCGTTACATCTCCCGTGAGGGCTACGATCCGACCTCCATGATCGGGGTGTTCGAGATGCTGGCGCAGGCGGGCGGCGGCTCCGAGGGCAGGATTCCGGAGTGGCAGCTCACCCACCCGTATCCCGAGAACCGGGCGGAGAATATCCGCGAGACCATCGCCGAAGAGGGTTTCCCGACCGACGGGACGGTCGCCCGGGATCGCTACCTCGAGCATCTCGACGGCATGGTCTTCGGTGAAGACCCCCGCCAGGGATACTTCAAGGACACACGCTTCGTCCATCCCGAGCTGGAGTTCGAGCTGACCTTTCCTTCGGGCTGGCAGACGATCAACCAGCGAACGGTCGTGGCGGCCATCGAGCCCGGCGAGGAGGCGGTCATGACCGTGGAGGTAGCCCAGGACGCATCCGATCCAGTAGCCGCGCTGCGCGAGTTCCTGGCCCAGGAGGGGATCGCGGGGGGCGCCGTCCGTCAGGAATCGACGGACGGAGTGGCCAAGGCGAGGGCGGACTTCGAGGCGACGACCGAGGGCGGGACCGTGCGAGGCGAGGTTGCGTTCGTTCGGCACGAGGGCGTGACCTACCGCATACTCGGCTACGGAGCCAGCGCGAGCACATGGTCGAGCCATGCCGGGAGGGTCGCGGCGACGATCAGCAGTTTCAGGACCCTCAATGATCGCGCCATCCTGGCTGTGCAGCCTTGGCGCCTCGACATCCGGAGTCTGTCCGGGGCTACGTCGCTCTCCTCATACCTGCAGCGCAACGCGTCTCCTGCGTCCATCGAGACCCTGGCGCGGATCAACCGGGTGACGCCGGAAGAGGTGATGTCCAGCGGACGACTCATCAAGTGGGTGACAGGCGAGCCGCTGCCCTGACCGGATCGCGACTGGGCTCCCCGGAGGGAGCCGTGCCTGGCCCGGATCTTGAGTTCTTATAGGGCGATAGACACGCAGGTCTGCCGAAGTGGCAGATCGTGACCGAACTCGAGGCCGAGAGGGCGAAGCGATGCTCAGTGCCGATCGATTGACCGTGAAGTCCGCCGAGGCGCTCCAGGCGGCCGGCGAAGAGGCCCGGCGACGCGGGAACGCCGAGGTGCATGGGGCGCACCTGCTCCACGCGCTGCTCCAGCAGCAGGACGGGATCGTCGTCCCGATCCTTCAGAAGCTGGAGGTCCAGATCGGACTGGTCCGGGAGCGCGTCGGCGAGGCGCTGGACCGGATGGCCCGAGTCGAGGGCGGTGCGGAGCCCCATCTTTCACGCGACCTCCGCAAGGCGCTGGACGCCGCTCAGGATGCTGCCCGGGAGCTCGAGGACGAGTATGTCTCTACGGAGCATCTGCTGCTCGGGTTGACGGGCGAGAAGGACGATGCGGGGCGGATCCTCCGGGACGCCGGCGCGAACCTGTCCGAGGTCCGGGCCGCGACCGACGCGGTGCGCGGATCGCACCGGGTGACGGACCAGACCCCCGAGGACAGCTTTCAGGCCCTCGCGCGCTTCTCGACCGACCTCACGGAGCAGGCCCGCAGGGGGAAGCTCGATCCCGTCATCGGCCGGGACGAGGAGATCCGCCGCGTCATCAAGGTCCTGGCGCGCCGCACCAAGAACAATCCGGTGCTGATCGGTGAGCCCGGCGTCGGCAAGACGGCCATCGTCGAGGGCCTGGCCCAGCGTATGGTGGAAGGCGACATCCCCACCTCGCTCTCCAACAAGAAGCTTCTCTTGCTCGACATTTCGGCGATGCTGGCCGGAGCCAAGTACCGCGGCGAGTTCGAGGAGCGCATGAAGGCGGTGCTGAAGGAGATCACGGAGGCGGACGGCCGCTACGTCATCTTCATCGACGAGATGCACACCATCGTGGGCGCCGGGGCGGCCGAAGGCGCCGTCGACGCCGGAAACATGCTCAAGCCCGCGCTCGCTCGCGGTGAGCTCCGGGTCGTGGGGGCCACGACGCTCGACGAGTACCGCAAGCACATCGAGAAGGACCCCGCGCTCGAGCGCCGCTTCCAGCCGGTGTTCGTCGCGCCCCCCTCGGTCGAAGACACGGTGGCGATCCTCCGGGGGCTAAAGGAGCGCTACGAGGTCCATCACGGGGTCCGTATCACGGACGATGCCGTCATCGCGGCGGCCAAGCTCTCGGACCGCTACATCGGGGGACGTTTCTTGCCCGACAAGGCGATCGACCTCATCGACGAATCCGCCAGCCGGCTCCGCATCGAGATCGACTCGCTCCCGCAGGAGATCGACGAGGTGGAGCGCCGAATCGTCCAGCTGGAGATCGAGCGGCAGGCACTCCAGAAGGAATCGGACGGCGCGGCGCGGGAGCGGCGGACCGCCATCGAGGAAGAGCTCGCCGAGCTGCGCGAGAAGAGCCAGGGGATGAAGGCGCGCTGGCAGGCGGAAAAGGACGTCATCGAGGAGATCCAGGCGCTCCGGTCTCGTGTCGACGAGCTGCGGATCGAGGCGGAGCGCGCGACCCGGACGGGCGACCTCACCCGCGCGGCCGAGATCAATTACGGCGAGGTCCCGAAGGCCGAGGCCGAAATCCAGGCGCACGCCGAGCGGCTGGCCGAGCTCCAGAAGGACCAGAAGTACCTCCGTGAGGAAGTCGACGCCGACGACATCGCCACCGTGGTCGGCGAGTGGACCGGCATTCCGGTGTCACGGCTGCTCGAGTCGGAGCGCCAGCGGCTCACTCATCTCGAGGAGCACCTCGGCGAGCGGGTGGTCGGTCAGGAAGAGGCGGTCACGGCGGTGTCGAACGCGGTTCGCCGCTCGCGCGCCGGCCTTCAGGACCCGAACCGGCCCGTGGGCTCGTTCGTCTTCCTCGGCCCCACTGGCGTCGGCAAGACCGAAACGGCGCGGGCGCTCGCGGAGTTCATCTTCGATGACGAGCGGGCGATGGTGCGCATCGACATGTCCGAGTACATGGAGAAGCACGCCGTTGCACGGTTGATCGGAGCGCCCCCGGGATACGTCGGCTTCGAGGAGGGGGGGCAGCTCACGGAGGCGGTTCGGCGCCGTCCGCACGCGGTCGTTCTTTTCGACGAGATCGAGAAGGCGCATCCCGAGGTGTTCAACGTCCTCCTTCAGATCCTGGACGACGGACGCTTGACCGATTCGCACGGCCGAACCGTGGATTTCCGCAACGTCGTCATCATCATGACGTCGAACATCGGAAGCCAGAACATCCTGGCTGCGGGACCGTCGGCGGATTGGGACGAGGTGGAGAGGGACGTGCGGCAGCAGCTGCATCATCACTTCCGGCCGGAGTTCCTCAACCGGATCGACGACATCGTGGTCTTCAGGCCGCTCGGAGAGGCGGAACTGAGGCGGATCGTCGATCTTCAGCTCGAGCGGGTGGTCGCTCTGGCGGCCGACGTCGGAGTCGTCCTGGACGTGACCGATGCGGCCAGGGGCTTCCTCGCGGAGGAAGGGTACGACCCGGTGTTCGGCGCGCGTCCGTTGAAGCGTTCGATTCAGCGGCACGTTCAGGATCCGTTGGCGCTCCGGTTGCTCGACGAGGAGATCGCGGACGGAACCCGGGTCGTCGCGGATCTCGCGCCGGATGGGAGCGCGTTGACCCTGTCGACCGATAGCTCCGCGTCGCGGCCCGGCGACGAGGGTGGGGGCGGAAGCGAGGCTGGGCCGGGGGGCTCGGATCGTGAGCAGGAGTCCGCCGGTACCGCGAGCCCGGGGTCATGACGCGCGGCTCACGTCCCCTCGCGGGGCTTCCGGCGGTCCGGCGTTTTGTCGAGATTCCGGCTTCTGCACCCATGACAACCGAGGGATCGCGATGACCGGAGTCCGACAGTGGGTGGTGGTGCTGGCCCTGGGCCTCCTACCCGCATGCGCGTCTTCACCATCGCGGGTGAACCCGGCGACCGCGCTCGAGCCGCAGCTCTCCGTCGAGCGCTTCCTTCAGGCCGCGAACCAGCGGGATCTCGACGCCATGGGGCGTCTGTTCGGTACGGCCGAGGGGTCGCTCGGCGAAACCGGAAGCACCTTCGGCTGCGCCTTCAAGAAGATCGGGTCGTGGTTCGGCGGTCAGGCGTGCCGGACACGGCAGGAGGTGGAGCTCCGCATGGACGCCATCGCCTCCATCCTCCGGCACCAGGACTACATGGTGACCCAGCAGCGGATGGTCGCGGGTCGGGATCATCCCACGAGCCAGGTCCTCGTCGATCTCCGGATCGACCGGGAGACCGTGGTGCGCGGGGTTCCGTTCGTGGTCGTACACGGCGGAGACGGCCGCTGGCTCGTCCAGGAGATCGATCTACAGAGGGTGATGTCGGGATCGTGACCGTCTCACCCGTCGTGTTGGACGAGCTCCATCAGGACGCCGCCCGTGCTGGACGGGTGGAGGAACGCCACCAGGCCGTGCGCGCCGGGGCGGGGCGTCTCGTCCACGAGCCGGAGGCCGCGGGCGCGGGCCCGCTCCAACTCGGCCTCGATGTCGGGGGTCCGGTACGCGATGTGGTGGAGACCGGGGCCGCGCTTCGCCAGGAAGCGACCCACGGTCGTATCCGGGCCGGTGGGCTCCAGCAGCTCGATCATGCCCACGAACGCGACGCGTACGCCCTGCGACTGGATGGTCACGGGAGCGGAACAAGTTTCGCCCGTGAGGGATTCGTAATATACACGGTGCTCCTCGATGGACGGCACTGCGATGCCGACGTGATCGAGAGGGAGCGTCGCCTGTAGCATATGCATGGAAGCAACTTAAAGGAGAATCTAGATGTCAACGAGTGACGCGATCCTGGAAGTCAACGACGACAACTTCGTCGCTGAGATCGAGCAGGGCGATGGGCTGCAGATGGTGGACTTCTGGGCCGAATGGTGTGGGCCTTGCCGGATGGTCGCTCCGATCGTCAGCGAGCTGGCGGACGAGTACCAGGACAAGGGGCTCCGGGTCGGCAAGCTGGACGTCGACTCCAACCCGAGTACGACCGCCCGCTTCCGCGTGACGTCGATCCCGAGCATCCTGTTCTTCAAGGACGGAGAACTGGTCGAGCGGGTCGTCGGCGCGGTCCCGAGGCCTCATCTCGAAGAGAAGATCAAGCAGCACATCTGATCGGTGAGCACGCTCGGGCGGCCGTCGCGTCGTCCGGGGAGACGCCGTGGGTCCGATGGACGTCCGGGCCGGCTCTTGCGAGCTGGTTCGGGCGTCTCGTTTTCGGGTCCGGGTCGGTGGACTATCTTCCCGTGTGTCCACACTCTTTCTCGTCAGCACGCCCATCGGCAACCTCGGAGACCTGTCTCCTCGCGCGGCCGAGACCCTCGTGTCCGTCTCCCGGATCCTCGCGGAGGATACGCGCCGCTCGCGTGTGCTCGCCGAGCGCGCGGGGTCGTCCGCGCCGCTCGTCTCGCTCCATCAGCACAACGAGCGTGAGCGGATCGACCGTATTCTCGGATGGCTGGACGCGGGTGAGGATCTAGCCCTGGTGTCCGACGCCGGGACGCCGCTCGTGTCCGACCCGGGTGGGCGTGTGGTCGGGGCCGTCGTGGAGGCGGGCCACACGGTGGTCCCCATCCCCGGGCCGAGCGCCGTCCTGGCTGCGCTGGTCGCCTCGGGCCTTCCCGGTGAACGGTTCACCTTCCTGGGCTTCCCGGACCGAAAGGGCTCGGCTCGGGGGGCGCTCCTGGAGCGGGTCGCCGGGGCGAGCGAGACCGTCATCCTTTTCGAGTCTCCCGTGCGGCTCCGTCGACTGCTGGCCGATCTCGCGGATGCGTGTGGACCGGAGCGGCGGGTGGCCGTCGCCCGGGAGCTGACGAAGCTGCACGAGGAGTTTTTTCGTGGAACCCTCGCCGAGGCAGCTGCCTACTATGAGGAGAACCCGGCGCGGGGCGAGGTGACGGTCGTCGTCGAGGGCGGTCCGGAAGACGTCGACGACGGTCCCGACGAGGCCGAGATCCGTACGTTGGCCGTGGCCCTTCTCGAGGGTGGCATGCGCCCATCGGGAGTCGCCAAAGAGCTTGCCCGCCAGCTCGGCATGCCCCGGAATGACGCGTACCGCATCGTCCACGAATTGGAGTCGAACACGGGATGATCCATGTCTTGCTCTGGACCCTTCTCGTGACGGTGCTGCCCGCCCCGGTGGCCGCGCAGGCGGATTCATTGCGGATCGCCCGGCTCGAGTACGGCGGTGGGGGCGATTGGTACGCCAACCCTTCGTCGCTCCCGAATCTGCTCGGAGCCGTGCGCGAGCGCACCGGCATCGTCGCGGCCCGCCGTGACGACGCCCTGACCCCGCTCGACCCGCGGCTGCCCGACTATCCGTACCTCTACATGACGGGCCATGGCGAGGTCCGGTTCAACGCCGAGGAGCGGGCGCGGCTCCGGTCGTACCTGACCGGCGGGGGCTTTCTCCACGCCGACGACAACTATGGTCTGGACGAGTCGTTCCGCCGGGAGATCGCGCAGGTCTTTCCCGAGCTCGAGCTGACGGAGATTCCTCCGGACCACCCGGTCTTTCGGGTCTTCTACGAGTTCCCGGAAGGGCTCCCCAAGATCCACGAGCACGACGGCGGTGCGCCACAGGCCCTGGGGCTGTTCCACGAGGGCCGCTTGATCGTGTTCTACAGCTACGAGTCCGACCTCGGGGATGGGTGGGAAGACCCGGACGTGCACGGTGACGCGCCGGAGGTCCGCGAAGACGCGCTCCGCATGGGTGTCAACCTCGTGCTGTACGTGCTCGGGCAGCCGGCGTCATGAGTCCTCAAGCGAGGGACCTCACGGCCAGGGTCGCCGCAGTCCGCCGCTACCTGTACCGGCGCTCCGTCCTCGGCGCGGCGGCATGGATGCTCGCCGGAGTCGGACTCGCCTGGGTGCTCGCGTGGCTATGGGCGGGCGAGGCCGGATGGCGATCGGGAAGCGTCGTCCCGCTGGTCCTCGACGCCATGGTGGTTCTCGGGGTCGTGGCGGGAGCGATCCTCTTCCGTCGCGCCGTGACCCGCTCGCTCGATGAGGAGCGGCTCGCCGGGGCAATGGAGCGTGCCGTGGCGTTGCGGCGGGGTGAGCTGCGAGGCCCCCTCGAGCTCGCCCGTTCCCTCCCGGACGGCGTGTCCACCGCGCTCGCTGCGCGGGCGTCCCGGGGTGCCCTCGAGCGGCTCGGCGATCGACCCGACCCCGAGCTGGCCGGCGATCTCGGCCAGGCGGTCACGCGCTGGGTGCGTCGCGGCTCCGGGGCGCTGGTGGTCGCGACGCTCGCGATCGTGGCGCTCACCGTGGCCCAGCCGAACCGTTCCACGGCCGCATGGTCGGGCTTGGCCTCACCGTTGAGAGTTCTGAACGGACCGGTGCTTCCTGCGATGATGGTCTCCCCCGGGGACACCGAGGTCATGCGGGGCAGCGACGTGCGCGTTGTGGTCGTGGCCCCCGGCCGACGCACGCTGGAGATCCGCTGGCAGGAGGTGGGCGACGTCGCCCGCACGGAGGTTCTGGAGGTCGTCGAGGGACGGGCCGAGCTCGTGCTCGCGGGCGTTTCCGCGCCGACGGACTACCGCGCGACCGGTGACGACGGCTCGACGACGGTGGATTTCCGCATCACTCCGGTCGACCCGCTCTTCGTCAGCGCTCTGGAGATCGACGTCGAGTTCCCGCCGCACACGGGGCTCGCCCCGGAGGAGTACCGGGGCGCGGCGCCGACGCTCCGGGTCCCGGTAGGCACCCGCTTCGGCTTCGAAGGCGATGCGAACCGGCCCCTGGCGTCGGTCCAGCTCACCGACGACGAAGGAGATGCTGCGTACGCACTCGAGGTCGACGGCAGGTCGTTCACCGGACGCTGGGTCCCCCGGGCGGCTGGGCAGTACACGTGGAGCTTCCTCGACGCCCAGGGCGGCCGGCCGGAGGTCGTGCCCGAGCCGCTCGAGGTAGAGCTCGTGCCCGATGCGGCGCCCTTCGTGGACATCCTCGAGCCCGGGGTCGACACGGTGCTGTCGCTCGATCTCCGTCAGCCGATCGGCATCGAGGCGGCCGACGACTACGGCCTCGCCCGGATGGAGATCGTCGCCTACCGCGTCACGGCCCTCGGCGAGCGTCGGGAGCCCGTGGTCCAGGCGTTCGAGATCGGTGGCGCGCGGCTCGCGTCGGCGAGGCCGGTGCTGAGCTTCCAGTCGTGGGGGCTCATGCCGGGGGATGAGGTGCGGTACCTGGCTCGCGTCTCCGACAACAGCCCCGCCGAGCAGTGGACCGAGACCCGGGAATACGTGCTCAGCATGCCCTCCGCCGATGAGCTCCGACGGGGGGTCGACGAGGCGCTCGACGATGCGGCCGACAGACTCTCGGAGCTGGCCGAGGCGGCCGGCGAGCGGGCCGAGGAGAACCGGCAGGCCGCCCGGGAGCGACAGCTCGGTCGGGGCGACCGGTCGCAGTCCCAGGAGACAGGGCAGGCGGGTGAGGCGAGCGCGGGCTTCGAAGAGCGCGAGGAGCTTCAGCGTGCGCTCGACGAGCAGCAGAACATGGCGTCGACCGTGGACTCGCTGGGGCGCGAGCTCGACGAGATGGAGCGCCGGATGGCCGAGGCGGGACAGGCCGACCCCGAGATGCGCGCCCAACTTCGTGAGCTCCAGTCGCTCCTCGAGCAGGTGGGCGGTGAGGACCTCCAGTCCCAGACCGAGCGTCTCTCCGATGCGCTGGAGCGCGGCGACGCGGCCGAGGCCGATCGCTCGCTCGAAGAGCTCGCCGAGGAGCAGGAGCGCTTCCGTGAGCGCCTCGAGGAGTCGCTCGAGCGGTTCCGCCGGGCCGCGGCGGAGCAGGACTTCCGCGCCACCCGTACCGAGGCGGAGGAGCTCGCGCGTCAGGAGCGTGCCCTGGCGGAGACCATGCGGGAAGAGCCGGCGGGCGAGATGCGGGCGGACCAGCAGCAGGCCCTCGCGGAGCGTGCCGAGGATCTGGAGGCGCAGCTGGAGCGGTTGGAGGAGCGCCTGAGCGAGCTGGGGGAGGAGAATGCCGCCGGCGGAGTGCGCGAGGCCGGCGAGAGCGCCCAGCAGGCGGCCGGCGAGATGCGCGAGGCCCAGCGTCAGGCCGGCGAGGGAAGCGCCGAGGACGCCGCCGAGCGGGCCGAGCAGGCGTCCGATCGGTTGGACGAGGCGGCGCGGGAACTCCAGCAGGCGCAGCAGAGCATGGCCCAGCAGCGCATGCAGCAGGCGCAACAGGCGCTCGAGCAGGCATCGGACGACGCCCTTGCCCTGGCCCGGCGCCAGAGTGAGCTGCGCGAGGAGATGCGGAACGCCAGTGGAGAGCAGATCGTCGCGATGCGCGCCCGTGAGGCGTCGCTCGTGCAGGGCGTGGAGAACCTGGCCGAGAATCTCCAGGTCGCCACCGAAGGGCAGATTCCCGGAGCGCGGGAGATCTCCACGCAGATGGGGCGCGCCATCGAGTCGCTCCAGCGCACGGTGTCCGCCATGGACCGCCCGCGCAGCCTGAGCGGTTCGCCATACGCCGAGGCCGAGCGCGCCGTCGGCGATCTCAACCGACTCGCGATGATGGCCATGGCGGGCGCCGAGCAGATGGGTCAGGGCGGAGAGGGGGCCGAGCAGCAGGGCCAGGAGATGCAGCAGTCGCTCGAGGAGCTTGCGCAACAGCAGGGCGATCTCGTGAACCAGGCCGGGCAGATCGTGCCCATGCAGCTCGGACAGCAGGCGATGTCGGAGCAGACCCAACAGATGTCCGAGGGCCAGCAGTCGATTTCGGATCAGCTCGGCGATCTCTCCGACCAGCAGGCCTCCGAGGGGGCGCTCGGCGACCTCCAGCAGTTGGCCGCCGAGGCAGCGGAGCTCGCCCAGGCGCTGTCGGAAGGGCGCCTCGATCCCGAGACGGTGCGTCGGCAGGAGCGGCTCTTCCACCGGCTGCTCGATGCCGGCAGGTCGCTGGAGCGCGAGGAGTTCTCCGAGGAGCGGGAGTCGGACGAGGCCGGGGCGTTCGAGCGCGGCTCCGTCCTGCCCCTCGAGGAGGGTGCGCTCGGCGTCCTTCCGTTCGAGATGCCGGATGCGGAACAGCTGCGCGATCTGAGCCCCGGCGTGCGTCGGATGATCCTCGACTACTTCGAGCGCCTCAACCGGACGCCCGGGGCACCGGGAGGCGGGCGATGAAGCCGCGCGTGTTCCCCGCCTTCGTCATCGGCTGTCTGGTGGCTGTCACACTGCTTCCCCATCCGGCCCTGGGGCAGGCAAGGGGGGGCGGTTCCACGAACGGGATGCTGCGCGAAGCGGCGGGACTGGAGGCGAGCGGCGACCTGGAAGGGGCCGAGCGGGTTCTCCGCCACGTCCTGGAGCGTGACCCCCGCGCCACCGGAGCGCTCTTCGCCCTGGAGCGGGTGCTCCGGTCGCAAGGCCAGCCCGAGGCCGTGCTCCCGGTCGTGCGCGACTTCTTGAGTGCGGACCCCGGGCGAGCCCAGGTGCGCCTCCTGGAGCTGCGTGTGCTTGCAGAGGTCGACTCCCTGGACGCGGTACGGCGCCGGGCATCGGCGTGGGCGGCCGACGACCCTTCGCCGTCGACCTACCGGGAGCTGGTCGTGCTGTACGAGTCGACGTTCGGAGTGGACGAGGCGTTGGAGCTGCTGCGGCGCGGGAGGAGCGCGACCGATGACGAGGAGCTCCTGGCGTTCGAGATGGGCGATCTCCTGTGGCTGTCCGGAGATGCGCGGGGCGCACTCGCCGAATGGGTCGTCGGGGTTGGGGACGACGGCTCCGGCGTGGCTCCGATGGCCCGGCGGATCCGGGACCTGCCGGACGGCGGAGACCGGATGGCCGACGATGTGATCGACCGGCTGGCGGCCTCGCCCGTCTTCGCGCGCCGCCGGGCCGCCGCCGCGCTCGCCGTCGAGCTCCGCATGGACGACCGCGGGCTCGAGCTGACACGCCTGGTCGCGGACGAGTTGGGCGGGCGGGCGAGGTCCGCCTTTCTGGCCGAGATCGGCGACCGGGCCCGCGAGCTGTCCGTGGGGGGCGTCGCGACGTGGGCGTATGCCGAGCTCGGCCAGGACGCACGCACGCCGGCCGAGCGAAGGGCCTTCGACGAGCGGTTGGCCGAGGTTTCCCTCACGGCCGGGGATACGCTTGCGGCGGCGGAAGCCGTGCGTCGGATCGCCCGCTCCTATCCGGAGGGCTCGACGGACCGTCGGCAGGCGGCGCTCCGCGCCCTCAGACTCGGCCTGAGCTCCATGGCCCCCGACGCGCTGAAGGAGTCGTTCGACGGGTTCGTGGCGGAGTTCCCGAGCGCCCCCGAGCTCGACGAGCTCGCGGCCGGGGTGGCTCGCGCGCTCCAGGCGCACGGAGACCCGGAAGGTGCGCTGGCCGTGGCCGAGCGCTCGGACGGCCCCCGAAGCGCAGCGGAGCGGGCCTATCTGTTGCTCGATGCCGGCCGGGTGGATGAGGCACGGAGCCTCCTGACCATCGCCGTGGAGGGGCTGTCGCCTTCCGACGCCACCGGGACCATCCGCTTGGTGGGGCTGCTCGGCCGTTTGTCTCCGGGCGGTGCGGAGACGCTGGCCCGTGCGGTCGCGGCCGCGCATCGCGCGGAACTCGAGCCGGCCATAGCGCTGCTCGAGTCGGGCGAGGGCGCGGCGGACGACCGGGAGCGCGCGGCGTTGTTGGCCCATGCGGCGAGGCTCGCCGAGGATGGAGGCGAGCCGGCGGAAGCGGCTCGCCTGCGCACGGCGCTTCTCGAGATGCACCCGGACGACCCGGCGGTTCCCGAAGCCGCGCTCGCCCTCGCGCGCTTCCATGCCTCCAGTGACGGCGGGCGTTCGCGCGCGATCGAGATCCTGGAAGAGCTCATCGCGACGAGACCCAACGCCGCCATCGTGCCCAGCGCGCGCGCCGAGCTGTCCCGTTTGAGAGGAACCCCATGAAGACGCTGAACCGAGCCTTAACGACGCTCCTGCTGGCCGGCGCGCTATGGGCACCGGTCGGGGTGTCGGCCCAGTGGGTGCTGGTTCCCATGGACCGGAGCCAGAGCAATCACCTCAAGGCGTACGGGCTCACCCATTGGGCGCTCGTCCAGGAGCTCAGCGCGGAGTGGCTGCTCAACTACCGTGACGGCTCCTTCCTCCTTCCGGACCTCGCGGAAGTACGGCGCCAGGCGGCGCTCCGTGGCGTGACGATCGTCCCCGTCGACGCAGCCACCGAGGCGAGCATCCGGGCGACCATCGCCGAGTCCAACATGGAGGCGGTGCCCCTCGAGCGGGCTCCACGGGTCGCGGTGTACACGCCGCCCAACTCGACGCCCTGGGACGACGCCGTGACCATGGCGCTCGAGTACGCGGAGATCGAGTATGAGACGATCTGGGATGGGGACGTGCTCACCGGCGATCTGACGGAGTACGAGTGGATCCACCTGCATCACGAGGACTTCACCGGGCAGTACTCGAAGTTCTATCTGACCTACTCCGGCGCGCCCTGGCTCCAGGACGAGGTCGCGCGGAACCGTGCGGTGGCTCGGGAGCACGGGTACGCGACCGTGCCCGACCTCAAGAAGGCCGTGGCCCAGCGGATCCGGGAATACGTCGAGGGTGGAGGGTTCCTCTTCGCGATGTGCTCCGCCACGGAGACGCTCGAGCTGGCCCTGGCCGCGGGACCTTCCGTCGACATCGCGGCGAGCTACGCGGACGGCACGCCGCCCGATCCGGAGGCCTCCGCGCGCATGCAGTGGGACCGGGCGATGGCGTTCACCGACGCCGACGTTCAGGTCAACCCGTCCATCAGCTCCTTCTCCGACATCGACGGCCATCAGGTCAACACCGCGTGGCGCGAAGAGCTCGGCGCGTTCTCGCTCTTCGACTTCTCGGCGAAGTTCGACCCGGTCCCGTCCATGTTGACCCAGAATCACGAGTCGATCCTGCCCGACTTCTACGGTCTCACGACGTCCTTCCGTAAGGACCGGTTGCAGCCGAGCGTGGTCGTGCTGGCCGAGGAGGGGCCGTGGGCCAAGTACGTCCATGGCAACGTGGGGGAGGGCACCTTCACCTACTTCGGCGGGCACGACCCCGAGGACCCCGAACACCAGATCGGGGATCCGGCGACGGACCTGGCGCTGCACCCGAACTCGCCGGGGTATCGCCTCATCCTCAACAACGTGCTCTTTCCGGCGGCGAAGAAGCAGACGCTGAAGACCCAGTGACCCTCCCCGAAGGCTCCTTTCTCGTCGGGTTGGACGGGCTCGAGGAGCACGAGCCGGAGGAGAAGCCCGGAGGTCGCACGGGCGGTCCGGCACGCGAGCTCACACTGTCGCCCGAGTCCGCCGCTCGCATACGGGCCGAGGTGCGCCGGGCCGGAGGGCGGGAGGTCTGCTTCCTGGCCACCGTCGACGAGGCGCGGGTCGTACAGGACCCGAGAGCGGTCGCCCGCGGCAACTACGATGCGGTCCTGGTCGCCGCGCGGGACGCGCCGCAGGGGGGCGTGATGGTCCACAACCATCCGTCGGGCGTCCTGGAGCCATCCGACGCCGACATGCGGGTCGCATCCCTCCTGTACGATCAGGGCCTCGGCACGGCGATCGTGGACAACGACGCAGAGCGCCTCTACGTCGTCGTCGAGCCTCCCGCGCCACGGGTCGTCGAGCCCATCGAGCCCGGCGAGGTCGAAGCCGTGCTCGGAGCGGGCGGGGCGCTCGAGCAGGGGATGAAGGGCTACGAGGACCGGCCCGGCCAGCGGACCATGGCGGCGCTGGTCGCCGAGTCGTTCAACGAGGGAGGCGTGACCCTGGTCGAGGCGGGCACCGGCACGGGGAAATCTCTGGCGTACCTGGTTCCAGCGGCGCTGTGGGCGCTTCGCAACGGCGAACGGACGGTACTCTCCACGAACACCATCAACCTCCAGGAACAGCTCGTGGGGAAGGACCTCCCACTCGTGCAGCGGCTCGTGGGCGAGGTGTCGTGGGCCCTGGTGAAGGGACGGGGGAACTACGTCTCGATCCGGCGGGCGCTCCTGGCGGCCGAGGGGCAGGCCAGCCTGTTCGAAGACGATCGCTCGGCCGAGCTGAAGGCGCTCCTCTCCTGGATCGACACGACCGAGGACGGCTCCCTGTCCGATCTCGACTTCTCCCCGTCGGACGACGTGTGGGACGAGGTCCGGAGCGATCCGGACATGTGCCTCCGGGCGCGGTGTCCGCACTTCCAGCAGTGCTTCTACCAGCGCTCGCGGCGGAACGCGGCGTCCGCTCAGCTCCTCGTGGTGAACCATCACCTCCTCTTCACCGACCTGGCGGTCCGGCGCGCGACCCAGAACTACACCCATTCCGCGGTGCTCCCTCCGTACAAGCGTGTGATCCTCGACGAGGCGCACAACGTCGAGGACGCCGCGACGTCGCACCTCGGTGTCGAGCTGACCCGCTCGGGGTTGTATCGGATGCTGTCGCGTCTCGACCGGCGGGGCCGGGGTGTCCTCACCGCGGTCCACGAGGCGCTCGCCGGCACCCGTGACGCCGTTCCGCTCCGGGAGCGGCTGGAGAACCGGGTGCGTCCCGCGGCTTCGAAGGGACGGGCGGCGCTCGAGGGCCTCGTCGAGCGTCTCGAGATGTTGGTGGACGGAGACGAGACCGTCGCGCGGTTGGGGCCGAAGGGCGTCGGCGAGCCGGCGGAGCGGGCGGACGTGCAGGAGGCTCTGAGGGCCGCCGTGTCCGCGCTATCGCTGCTCGAGCGGGAGGTCGCCGAGCTCAGGGCGCGACTGGAGATGCAGGAGGAGCTCTCCGACCGGCTCGAGGGTCGGCTGCTCGACCTCCGGTCCATCGAGCGCCGGATCGCCGCGGCGGTGCAGGGGCTTCGGCTCGTGCTCGTTCCTGGGGAGGAGGGCGGGCGCTACGTCCGCTGGATGGAGGGGCGGAGGAGCGGCTCCGGACGATCGCGGAACCTGGCGCTCGCCGCGGCGCCCATCGAGCTCGGCGAAGTTCTCAGGGAGTCGCTCTTCTCGAAAGCGGAGACCACCGTGCTGACTTCCGCGACGCTCACCACTCGTGGGTCGTTCGACTTCCTCAAGGGTCGGCTGGGGCTGAGCGAGCGCGACGCCGGCCCGGACGCCATGGAGGAGATCGGCGCTGTCCGAGAGCAGGTGATCGAGTCGCCGTTCGACTTCGAGCACAACACGCTCCTGGTGGTGCCCACCGATCGCAGGGCCGCTGCGGAGGGGTTCAGGTCCGCGGGGGGTGGCGAAGCGTCGGAGCGAACCCGTCGGTCCTCGGGGGACGGGGTCGCGGACACCGTCGTGGAGATGGCCGAGATCACGGACGGCGGGATCTTCGTGCTCTTCACGTCGCACGCGGCGCTGCGGAGGACCGCGGACGTCCTGCGGAAGATGGGCGCGGATACCCGGTGGCCGCTCTTCGTGCAGGGTGAGGACGGCCGGCACCGGCTGGTCGAACGCTTCGTCACCTCCAGCCGCGGCGTGCTGCTGGGGACGAGCTCGTTCTGGGAGGGCGTCGACGTCCCGGGGGAGCCGCTTCGCGCGCTCATCATCCACAAGCTGCCGTTCCGGGTACCCACGGAGCCGATCACCGCCGCTCGCATGGAGGCAGTGGAGGCCGCGGGGGGCGACTCCTTCCGGGACTTCATGCTCCCACATGCCGCGCTTCGACTCAAGCAGGGCTTCGGGCGGCTGGTCCGGAGCCAATCCGATCGGGGCGTCGTGCTCGTCCTCGACGACCGCCTCGTCACCCGCCGCTACGGCCGCTACCTGCAGGGGTCGCTGCCGCCGGCGCCGTTGGTGAAGGGAGCGTGGACGGACGTGACGCGCAGGGTGCGCACCTTCTACGGGGTCTGACTTGGACGAGGCGCGGACGGGTCGTAGATTCAGCCGTTCCCGGCCTCAGGTGGCCAAGACATGGACCCAAGACCCAGCAATTTTATGACACGCATTCTCGGCATGGCGGTCGGCGTCGTCTACCTCGGTATCGCCTTTGGGGCGTACCGGAACGCGAGCAGCGGCTGGGAGGCCGGGCACGCGGATCTGGGCTTCTGGTGGACGGTCATCGGGGTGCTCCTTACCATCGCGGCCCTCGGAGCGCTCATCGGGACCTACCTGCACACGCGGCCGGCCTCGTCATGAGTGATCTCAAGCCGTCGAAAATCGTTTGCGTCGGGAAGAACTACGCGAAGCACGCCGCGGAGATGGGTGGCGACGTCCCCTCGGAGCCGCTGATCTTCCTCAAGGCACCGTCCGCGCTCATCGAGGAGGGTGATGAGATCGTCATGCCGGCCTGGGCCGGCCGCGTCGACTACGAGGGCGAGATCGCCATCGTGATCGGACGACGGGCCACGAAGTTGTCCGCCGACGAGGCCTGGGACTACGTCGGCGGTGTGCTGCCGCTGAACGACGTGACCGCCCGCGATCTCCAGGCGTCCGACAACCAGTGGAGTCGGGCCAAGGGCTTCGACACGTTCTGCCCCGTGGGACGGGTGATCCCCATCGAGCAGGTAGACGTCGATGCGCTCGAAGTGATCACCCGGGTGAATGGGGAGGTCCGGCAGCGTGGCGCCATCGGGGATATGGTTTTCAAGATTCCGGCCGTGTTGGAGTACGTGACGCGGTTCATGACGCTCGAGCCGGGCGACATCGTCGCCACGGGCACCCCGGACGGCATCGGGCCGCTCAAGCCGGGAGACCAGGTCGAGGTCGAGGTCACGGGCGTGGGCAAGGTCTCCAACCCGGTCGTCGCGGACTGACGGGCGTCATGTCATTCCGGTCGGCGGAATTCGTCGCGTGACCCTCCGCACCAGTGCCCGCTTCGGGCGGCTTCCGGCCTTCCCTTTGGCCCAGATGAAGGCCACCCGGGCGCGGTTGGAAGCGGAGGGTGTCGACGTGATCGATCTGGGCGCCGGAGACTCGGGGCTGGCGCCTCCTCCGGCCGCGGTGGCCCGGCTGAAGGAGGTCTTGGACGACCCGGCGTACTCCAGCTACCCGTTCCAGCGCGGCCTCCCGGCGTTCCGTGAGGCGGCAGCGGCGTGGATGGGGCGTCGCTTCGGGCTCGAGATCGATCCGTGGTCCGAGTTCCTTCCCCTCGTGGGCTCCAAGGACGGCATCGCGCACGTGCCGTTCGCCTTCATGGACGCCGGGGACGTGGCCGTGATCCCGGATCCCGGCTACACCCCTTACGTCGGTGGCGTGACGCTGGCAGGGGGCGAGCCCCATCTGGTGCCGTTGCGCCCGGAGCACGACTTCCTGATCCCGCTCGACGAGCTTCCGGACGACGTGGCCGCCCGCACGCGGATCCTCTACCTGAACTATCCGAACAACCCCACGACCGCCGTCGCGCCCGACGCCTATTACCGGCAGGCGATCGACTTCTGCCGGGAGCGCGGGGCGCTGCTCGTGCACGACAACGCCTACTCCGAGCTGGCGTTCGACGGCTACCGGCCGAGGAGCATCTTCGAGTTCGACGGGGCCCGAGAGGTCGCTCTCGAGTTTCATTCGATGTCGAAGACGTTCAACATGACGGGCTGGCGTCTCGGATGGGCCGTGGGGCGAGCCGAGCTGGTCGGGGCGCTGCAGACCGTGAAGACGTTCGTCGACACGGGTCAGTTCCTGGCGGTCCAGGCGGGCGCCGCCGCGGCGCTCGAGGGTGCCGAGGCCTGGGTGCCCGGCAATGTCGAGACGTTCCGTCGCCGCCGCGACGCGCTCGCCGCTGCGCTCACCGAGTCCGGCTTCGACGTGCGAGTCCCCAAGGCCACGATGTATCTCTGGGTCCCGGTTCCGTCCGGAGTGGGCTCGTCCGAAGACTTCGCTCGCAGGGCCCTGGAGGAGCAGGGGGTGATCGTGCTGCCCGGTGCGACGCTCGGCGGGGGAGGGGAGGGCTTCTTCCGGATGGCGCTGACCTGTCCGGAGGCGCGTCTCGCCGAGGCCGGCCGTCGGCTGGGCGCGCTCCTCTGATCGGCGCCCTCCCACGGCGGGCGCCGAGGAACCGCGCTCCCGGCACGGGTTAGCAGGCTACATGATTGATCGGGCCGGCGGAGACGACAGCACCTCGGACCGGGCGGCCCACCCGCGGCGTCCGGACAAGGGATCGCGCCGTCTCCTCGCGTGGGCCTTCGGGATTTCGGCCGCCCTCCACCTCGTCGGCATCGCGGTCTACCCCCTGCTGTTCGACAGCCTGAGGCCCGAAGCGGTCTCGTTCCCGGTGTCCGCCTCGACCGATGCGTTGGACGGCGTCGAGGTCATCACGCTCGTCGAGCTCGACGAGGAGGAGCCGGAGACGTCGGAGCCGCCCGAGGAGCCCCAGGAGGCCATCGAGCCGAACGTTCCGGTGGGCTCGATCGATCTACCCGACCTCAGCGCTCCTGTCGCTATCGATCTGCCACCGCCGGGGCCGACCGCCGCCGAGCGGCTCAGGCCGATGCTGACCGACGCCCGCATCTGGGCGCCCCTCGACCGGGCGCTCGGCGAGTTGACGCCCGCGCACCGTGAAGAGTTGCTGGCCTCCGGCCGGCTCCAGGAGTGGTACGATTCGGTGCTCGTCGCCCAGGACGCCGAACGCGCTCTCACCGACTGGACCTTCACCGACGATGCGGGCAAGCGCTGGGGCGTCGCCGACGGGCGCGTCTATCTCGGCGACTTCTCGCTTCCGCTCCCGTTCGAATTCGGCGTGAACCCGGCGAACAGGGCGGAAGTCAACATGCGCCTGTATCAATTCGAGGAGATCCAGCGGCAGGGCCAACAGATGGAGCTGCGGGACTCGTGGCGCGCACGCTCCGAGGCCATCCGGGCCCGCCGGGACCTGGAGCGCGCATCCGCCGACTCCTTGCGCAGGCCGGGCGGCTGACGCCCCACCCGGTTCCGAACGCACGCCAGGCGCGCCATCTTACGGGTTCTCCCGATCCGATCCCCAAGAATCTCGGAAAGCACACGTGAGTCAGGAGCTCGCCCCCCGTCTGGACCCCCGCGCGATCGAGCCCCCGCGTTACCGAGCCTGGCAGGAGGGTGGGTACTTCCACGTCTCCGCCGACGCGGTCCTCGAGGAAGGCCGGGAGCCGTACGTCATCGTCATCCCGCCACCGAACGTGACCGCCGTGCTCCACATGGGACACGGGCTCAACAACACGGTGCAGGACGTGCTCATCCGGTGGCGTCGCATGCAGGGCCGCGCCGCGGTCTGGGTGCCCGGCACCGATCACGCGGGCATCGCCACGCAGAACGTGGTGGAGCGTCAGCTGGCGGCCGAAGGGAAGCACCGGGACGACCTGGGCCGTGAGAAATTCGTCGAGCGTGTCTGGGACTTCGTCAACGAGACGGGCCCCGTCATTCTCGACCAGCTCAAGGCGATCGGCGCGTCGTGCGACTGGGAGCGGACCCGCTTCACCCTCGATCCGGAGCTCAGCCACGCGGTGCGCGAGGTTTTCGTGCACCTCTACGAGAAAGGGCTGATCTACCGGGGTGAGTACATCATCAACTGGTGTCCTCGCTGCCTCACGGCGCTCTCGAACGAAGAGGCCGAAGGTGAGGAGACCGCGGGATCGCTGTGGCACTTCCGGTATCCGTTGGCCGAGGAGGCTTACGGGGCGGCCGAGACCGCGTACGAGGCGGCGCTCGCTCGACGGGCCGAAGAAGCCGAGGGGGAGGAGGCCGAGACGCCCGCCCCGATCGGCATCGGCCGCTTCGACGACGGTCGCTGGTACGTCACCGTCTCGACGACCCGGCCGGAGACGATGCTCGGGGACACGGGCGTCGCCGTCCACCCGGACGACGAGCGCCACCAGGCGCTTGTCGGTGCGGACATCGAGCTGCCGCTCACGGGGCGCCGCATTCCCATCGTCGCGGACGACTACGTCGACCCGACGTTCGGGTCCGGGATGGTGAAGGTCACGCCCGCGCACGACGTGAACGACTTCGAGATCGCGGGGCGGACGGGGCTGGACGTGCTCGACGTGATGAACCCGGATGCCACGCTCAACGACGAGGTCCCGGCGGCGTTCCGTGGCGTCGATCGCTTCGAGGCTCGCAAGGCGGTCCTCGCCGCGCTCGAGAAGGAAGGACTCGTGGCAGGCCGCGAGGACCACACGCACTCCGTGCCGCACTGCTACCGGTGCGGCACCGTGGTGGAGCCGCGGCTGTCCGACCAGTGGTTCGTGAAGATGAAGCCACTCGCCGAGCCTGCGCTCGAGGCGGCCCGGGATGGGTCGATCTCGTTCACGCCGCCACACTGGAAGCGTGTCTACGAGCACTGGATGGAGAACATCCGCGACTGGTGCATCTCGCGGCAGCTCTGGTGGGGCCACCGCATTCCCGTCTGGTACTGCACCTGCGGCGAGACGATCGTGGCCCGCGAAGATCCCGACGTCTGCCCGAAGTGTGGCGGCGCTGAGCTCGAGCAGGACCCGGACGTCCTCGATACGTGGTTCAGCTCGCAGCTCTGGCCGTTCTCCGTGTTCGGATGGCCCGAGCAGACCGACGATCTGAAGGCGTTCTATCCGGGACACGCCATGGTGACGGCACCCGAGATCCTGTTCTTCTGGGTCGCCCGCATGGTCATGATGGGATACGAGTTCCACGGCGAGGCGCCGTTCAGCCAGATCTACCTGCACGGCACGGTGCGGGACGCGCAGGGCCGGAAGATGTCGAAGTCGCTCGGCAACGGCATCGACCCCCTGGAGGTCGTGGAGCGCTTCGGCGCGGACGCCATGCGCTACACGATCGTCAGCCAATGCGCCGTCGGCACGGATATCAGCCTGGACCACGAGGACGTCGAGGCCGCCTTCGCGAACGGCCGCAACTTCGCCAACAAGATCTGGAACGCGGGACGCTTCGCGCTGCTCAGTCTCGGCGAAGCCCCCGTGCGCCCGCTGTCGGAGATCGAAGGTGATCTCGAGCTCGAAGACCGTTGGATCCTGACCCGCACGACCGAGGCCGGTCGGGCCGCGACCAGCGCCCTCGAACGCTTCCGCCTGCACGACGCCGCGGAAGGGCTCTACCACTTCTTCTGGGGGGAGATCTGCGACTGGTACCTGGAGCTCGTGAAGGGTCGACTCGGGCCGGACGCCGACCCGGCGAGCCGCGAGGCCGCGCGCACGACCCTGGTGACGGTGTTGGACCGGGCGTTCCGCCTGCTGCATCCCGTCGTGCCGTTCGTCACCGCCGAGCTGTGGTCGAGGCTTCCTTGGCCGGCCGGCGAGTCGCGCCCCGATGACCTGATCGTGGCTACGTGGCCGGACGGAGCCGACGGCTTCGTCGATGCCGAGGCGGAGGGCAGCATGGCCGAGGTCCAGTCGCTCGTCGGCGAGGTCCGGCGGCTCCGGAAGGAGTACGGGATCCCCGAGGGCGAGCGGATCACGGTGCACGTCACGAGTGCCCGCGCGGCGCTCATGGATGCCCTCGCCGCGCAGGCCATCGCGCTCGAGCGCATGGCGCGCGTGGGAAGCGTGGAGGCGAGCGCCGGAACGGGCGTCGGCGCCCATGCCGTGCTGGAGAGCGGTGCGGAGCTGTTCATTCCCCTCGAAGGCGTTATCGACATCGAGCGGGAGGCGGGTCGCCTCCGGGACGAGATGGACCGGGTCGAGGGGCAGCTGAAGGGTACCCGTGCACGACTCGCCAACGAGAAGTTCACGCAGAACGCGCCCGCGGACGTGGTTCAGAAGGAGCGCGACAAGGCGGCCCAGCTCGAGGAGCAGGGCGGCAAGCTGCGAGAGAAGCTGGCGAGCCTGGAAGGCGGCTGACCACGATGCCCGACGGATGGACGGGAGTGCGGGGTGCCGGTCGGGTGGTGCTGCCGGCGGCGTTGGCTTGCGGGCTGCTGCTCGCCGCCTGCGCCCGCCAGAGCGCGCCGCCGGGTGGCCCGCCCGATGCCCGTCCGCCGGTGGTGATCCGCACGACGCCCGACCCGCTGGCCGAAGTTCCCGACTTCACGGGGCCTGTGCGCTTCGAGTTCGACGAGCGGATCAGTGAGCAAGGGGGCGCGGGCCCACTCGACGAGGCGGTGACGGTCTCGCCGCGAACGGGCGAGGTACGAGTCGGACACGGCCGCCGCAGCCTGTCGGTGGAGGTCGGGGGCGGCTTCCTGCCCGGCATCGTCTACCGGGTCACCCTCCTTCCGGTCGTGCGGGACATGTTCGGAAATGTGCTCCAGGACCCGTTCGAGCTGGTGTTCAGCACCGGCGGTGAGCCCGACGAGACGGCCGTAGCTGGGGAAGTATGGGACCGGGTCACGGGCCGAGGGGTGGGAGGATACAGCCTGAACGCGGTATCCGAGGATTCGCTCGTGTACCTGGCGTCATCGTCCGAGGGCGGCATCTACGCCTTCCGATACCTGCCATCGGGGTCCTACGACGTCACCGCGTTCGACGATCAGGACCGTGACGGAGAGCCCGGCCCGAGCGAGACCCGGGGGAGCTTCGCGCTCGACGTAGCGCCGGGCGATACCCTCTTCGTCGACGTTCCCGTCGTCGCGCCGGACACGACCGCGGCCGTGCTGCTCGGCGCCGAGGTGATGGATTCCATCACGCTCGCGCTCCGCTTCGACGACTACGTGGATCCCGGCAGCGCTCTCGATGACCTGTCGGTGTCGGTCGTCGGCGAGAGCGGGGAGAGCCCGGCCGTACGGCGCTTGTTCCACGCCGCCGAATGGATCCAGCATGTCGAGAGCGTCACCGACTCGCTCGCCCGCGTGGACTCGATCGCGCGCGCAGAGGCACCGCCGCCCGAGGTCGTCACCCCTGGCGCCGGGGACACCCTCGCCGGCGTCGACACCCTGGCCGGCGCCGACTCGCTCCCGGCGATCGATCCGCTGCCGGTCGCCGACACGCTCGCGCGGTCCGATTCGCTCCAGGCCGCCGACTCGCTCGCGTTGCCGGGCGCCGATCCGCGCGTTCCCGGGGCCAACCGCCGTCGTGGTCCGGCGCCTCTTCCGGGTGGCGGCATCCAGGGGCTCGACCAGGCGCTTACGCGTGGCCGCGTCCTGCCGGGGCGCCGAATCGTGATCGTGCTCGAGGAGCCGCTGGACCCGGGTGACGCGTACACGGTGTCGGTCGACGGCGTGGTCAACCTCGAGGGCCGCGAGGGCGGGGGAGGCGAAGTTCCTGCGGAGTGGCTCGACGGGGCCGGGGCCGTCGCCGACCCGCCGGGCGGAGCACGATGAGCGATCCCCGCAGCGCCATCCCGTCCGTGGACAAGCTGCTCCTCGAGGCCGCCTTCATCGCGCTCGTCGAGCAGTATGGTCACGACCGGGTGGTCCGGGCCGCCCGCGAGGTCATCGGCGACGTTCGCGAGGCGATCGCGCGAGGCGACGTCCCGGACGACGTTCGGGGCGCGACGCTGTACGCGGGCGGCGTACGTGAGCGGCTGGAGAAGGCCGACGCGCCATCCCTGGTTCCGGTCATCAACGCCACGGGGGTCGTGCTCCACACCAACCTCGGGCGGGCGCCGCTCCCCCGCGCGGCCATCGAGGCGATGCTGGACGTCGGCCGAGGGTATGCCAATCTCGAGTACGATCTGGAGGAGGGCGCGCGTGGGTCCCGTTACGTGCACTGCGTGGGGCTGCTCACGGAGCTCACGGGCGCCGAGGACGCGCTCGTGGTCAATAACGCGGCGGCGGCCCTCATGTTGGCGCTGAACACCCTCGCCCGCGGCTCGGGCGTCGCCGTCTCACGCGGCGAATTGGTCGAGATCGGCGGCGGATTTCGCATTCCGGAGATCCTCGAGCGATCGGGCGCGCGACTGGTCGAGGTGGGGAGCACGAACCGCACCCGGGCCGACGACTACCGGGAGGCCCTCGGGGACGAGGACGTCACCGCCGTACTCAAGGTGCATCGATCGAATTTTCGGATGAGCGGCTTCACCGAGGAGGTGGGCATCGGTGCCTTGGCGCCGGTGGCCCACGCACGGATGATCCCACTGGTGTACGACCTCGGCTCCGGGCTGCTCGCCGACCCGGCTCGGCTGGGTCTGCCACCCGAGCCGCGTCCGGTAGACGCCGTCGCGGCCGGGGCCGACGTCGTGGTCTTCTCCGGTGACAAGCTTCTCGGTGGGCCCCAGGCCGGCCTGGTCGTGGGTCGCCAGGACGTCGTCGAGCGGATGCGAAAGAACCCGATGTGCCGTGCGCTCCGGGTGGACAAGACCACCCTCGCCGGCCTCGAGGCCACGCTGCGGCTCTACCGGAATCCCGGCCGCGCGCTCGAGGAGATTCCCACGCTGCGCATGCTCGCCACGCCGCCCGCAGTGCTCGCCGATCGAGCACGGGAGCTCGCCGCTCGACTCGTGGCCGAGGGGCTGCCGTGCGAAGCGGTCGAAGTCGCGGGCGCCGTTGGAGGTGGCACCTATCCGGGCGTGGAACTGCCGTCGTGGGCCGTCGCGCCGGGGTGGGATCGCCGGGCGGACGAGGCGGCGGCGGCGCTTCGGACCGGGCGTCCGGCCATCGTGGGACGGATCGTGGACGACAGACTCGTCCTCGACATGCGCACGGTTCTGCCCGGTGAGGAAGAGGCGATGGCCCGGCGGCTCCTGGAGATCCCGGAGCGGACGGAGTCGGCGTGAGCGCCGCGGCCGCTCGCCCGGCGGTCTTCCTCGACCGGGACGGCACGATCATCCGCGAGCGGAGTTACCTGGCCGATCCGAAGGGGGTGGAGCTGGTGCCCGGCACCGTGGAGGCGCTCGCCAAGCTCCGGGACGCGGGCCTCCCGTACGTCATCGTGACGAACCAGTCGGGGATCGCCCGCGGCCTCTACTCGGAGGACGACTACCTGGCGGTCGCGGCCCGCCTGCAGGAGATCCTCGAAGACGCGGGTGTCCCTCCCGAGGCGACCCGCCACTGCCCGCACCATCCGGATGTGACCGGGCCGTGCGACTGCCGGAAGCCGGATACCGGGATGCACCGGAGCGCCGCTGCCGAGCACGGGCTCGACCTGGAGCGGTCGTTCTACGTCGGCGACAAGGCGAGCGATGTCGAGCCGGCGCGGACGCTCGGAGGCTCGGGCTTCCTGGTGCGTACCGGATATGGCCGCGAGCACGAGGCGGACGTCGATCCGGGCATCGAGGTCGTGGACGACCTTCATGCCGCGGTGCGCCGTATCCTCGAAGGCCGTGCCGGCCGTTGACCCTGTCAGAGCCCTCGGATAGCTTTCGACAGCCAGGTGAAACCCGTTATCAACCAACGGGGTAACAGGTGGCGAGGGTCGACACGACGGCCCGCAAATCAAAGACCCCTCCAGAAGGCCGGGAGAGCATTCGATACAATGGTCACACTGACGAAGACCGCGACCCAGAAGGTGCACGAGTTCATCCACGAGCACGGTGTCGAGGGTGACACGGGGCTCCGCGTTGCGGTCCTGCCCGGGGGATGCTCGGGCTTCCAGTACGGCCTGAACATCGAAGACGGGCCGGAGGACGACGACGAGATCCTGGACGTCGAGGGCATTCGCGTCTTCGTCGATCCGTTCAGCGCCCAGTATCTCGAGGGTGTGGAGATCGACTACGTGACGAGCTTCATGGGTCAGGGCTTTTCGTTCCGCAATCCGAGCGCCTCCGGCGGTTGCGGGTGCGGTAGCTCCTTCACGGTTTGACCCTCCGCCCGGGTGTCCGGTAGCGCCGTGCGCATTCGGACGTACACCGGCGGCCGCTTCGGCGAAAACGCCTACCTGGCCGAGTGTGAGGAGACGGGCGTAGCGGTCGCCGTTGACCCGGGAGCGGGCGCGGAGATCATGGTCGCCGACCTCGAGCGCGGAGGCGGGTCCCTCGACGCCATCCTCCTGACGCATGCCCACCTCGACCACGTCGAGGGCGTGCACACCGTACGAGCGTTCGCGCCGGATGTGCCGATCCTCCTCCATCCAGCGGACGGCGACCTCTACCGTTCGCTTCCGGAGCAAGCCGCGTGGTTCGGGCTCGAGGCCGAGCCACAGCCCGAGCCGACTGGCGAGCTTACGCCCGGCGAGCGCTTCGAGTTCGGGAACACCGGGTTCGACATCCGCTTCACTCCGGGACACGCTCCCGGCCACGTGATCCTCGTGGCCGCCGAACACGACCTGGCCCTCGTGGGCGACGTGGTCTTCCAGGGTTCGATCGGTCGCACCGACCTTCCGGGTGGTGACTTCAAGACGCTCATGAAGTCGATTCGTGATGAGGTCCTGTCGCTCCCTGACGAGACCGTGCTTTACCCTGGCCACGGGCCGCCCACGACCGTCGGCGCCGAGCGCACCGGAAATCCGTTCCTGATCCCGCACTACGGGGGCGAGCTGGCGTGACCCGGCCGCTTCGCGCCGCGGTCTTCGCATCGGGCGGGGGCACGAACCTCCAGGCACTTCTGGACCACGCGACGGTCGATGCGGCGTGGCAGGTGGGGCTGGTGCTGTCGAATCGCCCCGACGCGGGTGCACTCGCCCGTGCGGAACGAGCGGGCGTGCCCAGCACCGTCGTGGTCCACGAGCCGGACGGCGATCCGGTGGAAGCGCGCATGCTGGCGGTCCTCGATGAGCACGAGATCGACTTCGTGCTCCTCGCGGGTTACCTGAAGCTCGTGCCCGCCGGGGTGGTTATGCGGTACCGGGGCCGGGTCGTGAACATCCATCCGGCGCTCCTCCCGTCGTTCGGGGGGAAGGGGATGTACGGCATGAACGTCCACCGCGCCGTGCTCGACGCCGGCGTCCGCGTCACGGGGCCGACCGTCCATCTGGCCGACGAGGTATACGACCGTGGTCGGATCCTCGCGCAGTGGCCCGTGCCGGTGAGGTGGGGTGATACCGCCGAGGCGGTGGCGGCTCGTGTGCTCGAGGTGGAACACTGGCTCTACCCCCGGGTGGTGGATCACCTCGTGTTGCTGTGGCGCGAGGGCAGGGACGTCGAGCCGGTCGACCTGGCGGGCGATGCATTCCGTCCGGACCGCGCCGCGGCATCCGACTCTTAGAATTCAACGACAAATAGAGAGACAGCTATGAAGCGGGCGCTCCTCAGCGTATCCGACAAGAGCGGGATCGTGGACTTCGGGAAGGCCCTGGCCGAGCGCGGCTGGGAGCTGCTCTCGACGGGTGGAACCGCGCGTACGCTGCGCGACGCCGGGCTGGACGTGACCAGCGTCTCCGACGTGACCGGACACCCCGAGATGATGGACGGGCGCGTGAAGACGCTGCATCCGGCCATCCATGCCGGACTCCTCGCCCGGCGCGACCGGCCCGACGATCTGGAAGCCCTGGAAGAGCACGGATACGGCCCCATCGATCTCGTGGCCGTGAACCTCTATCCGTTCCGCGAGACCGTGGCGCGGGGCGACGTGTCCGTCGTGGAAGCGATGGAGAAGGTAGACATCGGGGGACCGACCATGATCCGCGCGGCCGCGAAGAGCCACCGGGACGTCCTGGTCGTCGTCGACCCCACGGATTACGGTGCGGTGATCGAGGCGCTCGACGCGTCCGAGGACGACGGCGATGACGATGAGAACCGGGACGTTGGTCTCGGTCGCAGGCTCGCCGCGAAGGTGTTCCGGCACATCAGCGCCTACGATGCGGCGGTGGCGGACTATCTGGAGCGTGACGACGAGTCCGACTTCGATCCGACGCCCACCAGCCTCGACCTGTCGTACACCCGCGTTCAAACGCTCCGTTACGGCGAGAACCCCGACCAGGAAGCCGCGTTCTACCGTCCCACGGGCGCCCCGGCCGGGTTGTCCGCGCTCGAGCAGCATCACGGGAAGGAACTCAGCTACAACAACTTCCTGGACCTCGACGGCGCGTTGCTGAGCCTGGCTCCGTTCGCGCTCTCGACGCGTGCCGCGGTCTGCATCATCAAACACACCACGCCGTGTGGGCTGGGCGTCGCCGACGATCTGGCCGACGCCTACCGGAAGGCGCTGGCGACCGATCCGACGAGCGCGTTCGGCTCAGTCATCGCCGTGAACCGTGAGGTCGACGCAGAGACCGCCGAGTTGATGTCGGAGCTCTTCATCGAGTGCATCGTCGCGCCGGGGTTCGATCGTGGTGCGATGGCGCGCCTGACCGAGAAGAAGAACATCCGGCTGCTGACCTTCCCGGAGTTGGAGGCTGGCGTCCCGGAGTGGGTGTCGGAGGCGTGGGAAGGCGATCCCGACGGGCTCGGACAGGTCGCGTTCCTGGCCGTGCACGGGGCCGTGCCGGAGCCGCGGGCGCTCCGCTCGGTCTACGGAGGGTTGCTCGTCCAGACGCCGCCGTTGCCGCCTTTCTACGGGCTGGCCGACCACGACTGGGACGTCGTCACCGAGCGCGAGCCGAGCGACCGGGAGGCCGACGACCTGGCCTTCGCCTGGGCGGCGATCTTCGGGGTGAAGTCGAACGCCATTCTCATGGCGAGGGATGGAGCCGTGCTGGGGATCGGAGCCGGTCAGATGAGCCGGGTCGATTCCTCGAAGATCGCGGTCCGGAAGGCGGCCGACGCCGGGCTGGATCTCACCGGCTCGGTGCTCGCGTCCGACGCCTTCTTCCCGTTCCGCGATGGTGTCGACGCGGCCGCCGAAGCGGGCGTACGCGCGGTCATCCAGCCGGGCGGCTCGATGCGTGACCAGGAGGTCATCGACGCGGCTAACGAGCACGGCATCGCGATGGTGCTCACGGGCCGGAGGCTGTTCCGGCACTGAGCTCGGGCCGCGCACGTCACAGGACGCAAAAAAGGGGGGCGTCGCGTGTTGAGCGACGCCCCCCTTTTTTTGTAACCGCACTACGGCTTATTCAGAACGGCAGATCGTCGTCGTAGTCCGTCGTGTCGGTCGGCTCTTCCGGGAAGTTCGCCGACGGGCCGGCAGGCTGCGCTTTGCCTTGAGC
This sequence comes from Gemmatimonadota bacterium, assembly GCA_040904945.1. Taxonomy (GTDB): domain Bacteria; phylum Gemmatimonadota; class Gemmatimonadetes; order Longimicrobiales; family Gaopeijiaceae; genus JAWLHJ01. The sequence goes on along the minus strand of JBBDSM010000117.1, from coordinate 911 downwards.
CTGCGGCCGCGTGGCTGCGTCACCCTCGCGCTCGATGCGCCAGGCCTTCACGTCGGTGTACCACTTACCCTTGAACTCGCGGCTCTGGATGTCGATGTGCGCGGTGAGGCGCTCGCCTTCTTTGACCGCGAACTGGTCGATGTTGTCGCCCCACTGGACGATGCATACGTCCTTGGGATAGTCGCCCTCGGTCTGGAGGATGAATTCCTGCTTCCGCCAGGGGCCGTTCCGGCCCTCGCCGGACAGCTCTTCGAGAATCTGCGTGATCTTTCCGGTGATCCTGAGGTCCATGGCGACTCGTGACTCCGTTGCGGGATTCGAGCCGGATGAGCCGGCTCGAGGGCTAAGCGTACGGGTGGCTGCCCCTGAAGGTACGGCGGTCGGCGAGCGGCTCAAGGGTGCGGGGCTTCGTCCACGAGCCGACCGACCGCCAGTCGGAGCGCCGGGGGCGTGAAGTAGCCCACGACGCGGTGCCTCACGACGCCACTCCGGTCGATGAGGAACGTCGTCGGAATCCCATGGATACCGCCGAAGGCCTGTCGATGGTCGTTCGTGGCGCGTGCGATGGGAAACGTGATATCGAGGTCCTCGGCGTACGCGCGGATCGGCTCGACGGAGCCGACGTCGGTGGACAGACCCACCACGACGACGCCGTCGTCTGCCCGGTCTTCGTAGAGCGACTGGAGCGAGGGCATCTCGAGACGGCACGGGCCGCACCACGTCGCCCAGAAGTTGACGACGACGACCCGGCCCTCGAGCTCGGCCGACCGCAGCGTGTCACCGTCCAGCGTGATCACCGTGAAGTCCGGGGCACGCCCGAGGTCCGGGCCGACCCCGGCGAGCGCGCCGAGCTGCGGGCCGAGCCGGTATAGTGCGAAGAACAGAATGCCGACGGTGAGCGCCCACTCCAG
>JBBDSM010000116.1:0-25711 GCA_040904945.1 Gemmatimonadota bacterium | reverse complement strand
CCACGAAGACTCCACATCGGTGCGGAGCGCTGCTCCTCGCCCTCGTTCTCGGCTCCGCGGTCCTCGCCGGCCCCGGCACGGCCCAGCAGGGCCAGCAGGTGGTCCATGACCCGTCGCTCTACGATGCGCTGGAGTACCGCTACATAGGGCCCGACATCGGCGCGCGGGCCATCGGCTTCGCGGGCATCCCCGAGCAGCCGTACACGTTCTACATGGGCTCCGCCGGGGGCGGGATCTGGAAGACCGAGGACGCCGGCCACAGCTGGCGGCCCATCAGCGACGGGCAGCTCGAGGCGAACAACATCGGCGCCCTGGCCGTGGCGCCTTCGGACGTCAACGTGATCTACGCCGGGACGGGCGAGACCACCATTCGCGGCAACATCGTGGTGGGGCGGGGCCTCTACCGGTCCACCGACGCCGGCGACACGTGGACGTTCATGGGGCTGGAGGACGCGGGCCAGATCGGCGACATCGTGGTCCACCCCCGAAACGCCGACCTGCTCTACGTGGCGGCGCTCGGTCATCCCTTCCGGACCAACCCGGAGCGCGGCGTCTTCCGCTCCGAGGACGGCGGCGAGACGTGGGAGAACGTGCTGTTCGTGAGCGACAGCACCGGGGCGGTGGATCTCTCCATGAATCCGTCCAATCCGCGGGAGATCTATGCGGCCATGTGGCGTGCGGAGCGCAAGCCCTGGACCCTCATCAGCGGCTCCACCGAGGGAGGCCTGTTCAAGACCACCGACGGGGGGGACACGTGGACCGAGCTCGGCGGCGGCTTCCCCGAGGGCCTCATCGGGAAGATCGGGGTGGACGTGTCCCCGGCGGATCCCGACCGGGTGTGGGCGCTGGTGGAGGCGGAGGGGGAGCGTGGCGGGCTCTACCGCTCCGACGACCGGGGCGCCACGTGGCGCCTCCTGAACAACGAGGCCGGCATCCGTAGCCGGCCGTTCTATTACACCCACGTCCACGCGCACCCCACCGACCGCAACACGGTGTTCGCGGCCACGGAGCGGGCGTGGCGGTCCAACGACGGCGGGGCGACGTTCGAGACCTTCGAGACCCTGCATGTGGACCAGCATGGTTTCTGGATCAACCCGCTGCACCCCGAGATCATCGCGGTGGTGAACGACGGCGGCATGCAGATCAGCCTGAACGACACCGAGACGTGGTCTCCGTATATCCTGCAGGGGATCACCGAGATCTACCGTGTCTTCGTCGACGACCAGTTCCCCTACTGGGTGTACGGCTCGGTTCAGGACTTCGACACCATCATCCTCCCGAGCTGGGTGCCCTGGGCGCACATCGATGCCTACGAGCGCTTCCAGTACTGGCGGGGCGCCGGGGGCGGGGAGAGCGGCGACATCCAGATCGACCCACGCGACCCGAACGTCACCTACGCCGGGTCGGGGAACGGAACCCTGGACCGGGTGAACCGCGCCACGGGCGAGGTACGCAGCATTCGCGTGTATCCGGAGCGGCAGGGCGATCGTGCCAATGCCGAGCTCAAGTACCGCTTCCAGTGGAACGCGCCCGTGCGTCTGCAGCCGCAGGATCCCGACGTCCTCTACACGACGTCGCAGTTCGTCCACCGCTCCGCGGACCAGGGCGACCGCTGGGAGGTCATCAGCCCGGACCTTACCCGGGGCGGTGAGCGACCCGAGACCATGGGCACGCCGGGCGGCCCCATCACCCACGACGTGACCAGCGTGGAGATGTACAACACCATCTTCGCCTTCGAGCCGTCTCCCTACGACCCCCAGGTGATGTGGGCGGGCTCGGACGACGGCCTGGTGCACGTCACTCGGGACGGAGGGGCCACCTGGACCGACATCACGCCCGGTGATCTGCCGGAATGGGCGACGGTCAACACCATCGAGCTCTCGGCGCACGCGCCCGGCAGGGCCATCGTGACCGTGCACAACTACCGCATGGGCGACGAGCTCCCGTACGCGTGGCTCACCGACGACTATGGCGCGTCGTGGACGCGCATCGCCGATGGCACCCGGGGCCTCCCCGACGATGCCGTGGTGCGCGTGGTCCGGGAGGACCCCGAGCGTCGCGGACTGCTCTATGCGGGTACGCACCGCGGCATGTACGTCTCGTTCGACGAGGGAGCGAGATGGCAGTCGCTGCAGCTCAACCTGCCGGTCATGCCGGTCCTCGACCTGAAGGTGCACCGGGGCGATCTGGTACTCGCCACGCAGGGACGCGGCTTCTGGATTCTCGACGACGCCACGCCGCTCCGGCAGATGACGGACGAGGTCGAGCCCGACGCGCTTCACCTCTTCCGGCCCCGGGACGCGTACGCGGTGGATATCCGCTATTCGGATGCACGCGGTTGGCACGAGGCGCCCCCCTCGGGGGCCGTCTTCACCTGGGTGCTCCCGCGCGATGCCGGGGAAGGGCTGACGCTGCGTGTCCTCGACGCCGCCGGCGATACGGTCCGGGTGCTCTCCAGCGATTCGACGAGCGATGCGTACGACGAGGATCTGCCCACCGGCGCGGGATCACACCGCTTCGCGTGGCCGTTCCGCCACGGCGGCATCGACGTGCCGTCCGGAGGGGCCTTCAGTGGGACGGGGCCCCGGGCCCTCCCCGGAACGTACGCGGTGGAGCTGGAGCTGGACGGCGAGGTGCGGCGGCAGGAGTTCCGTCTTCTGGCGGACCCGCGCCGGGACGACCTTACCGAGGCCGACCTGCGCGAGCAGCTCGGGTTCTCGGAGGAGGTGTCCGACACGGTTCGCCACCTCTACGACGCGGTGCGCGCCGTGCGCGCCATGCGCGATCAGGTCCGGGCCGTGGCAGAGGCCGCCGAAGTGGCGGAGGCTCCCGCCGCCATCGGGGAAGCCGCCGACACCCTGGTGCGCCGCCTGACGGTCATCGAAGCGCGGCTCATCGAGAGCGAGGCCCCCGAGGCGGGCGATCTTCCCGGCGAGGGCTCTCGCCTCGACGAGCAGTACGCCTTCGTGTTCAGCAACGCGCAGGGCTCTCCCAACCGGCCGACCCGGGGCTCGTACGAGCGGTTCGCCGATCTGAACCAGGAATGGACCGCGGTGCTCCAGGAGCTCCGCACGCTGGTGCAGGACGAGGTAGCCCGGTTCAACGAGCGGGTCCGGGAGGCGGGCGTGACGGGGGTGATCGTCCCGGGGGCGCTGCGGTGAGCAGGTCGCTGAGCCACGCCTGGATCGCTCGATCAGCGGCCGACCCGCTCCGGGGCCAGCACTCCTCGGAGCCTCAGCTTCCCGCCCTGCGAAGCGCCACGGTGAAGACCGAACCGGTTCCGACCTCGCTCGTGACCGTGATCCTTCCGCCCATTCCGTCCGCGAGCTGGCGGCTGATCGCCAGACCCAGGCCGATCCCGTCATGCTCGCGAGTCAGGCTCATATCGAGTTGTGTGAACGGGTCGAAGACGGCCTCCAACTTGTCCTCCGGGATGCCTGGGCCGGTATCGTGCACGCGGAAACATGCCTCATCCGACGTTTCCTGGTAGTCCAGCCACACGCGTCCCCCTTCGGGCGTGTAAGACAGCGCGTTCGTGATCAAGTTGAGCAAGATCTGGCGGAGCTTGGAGGCATCGGCCAGGAAGGGTTCACCGGCCCCGGCGAGGCTCATGTCGAACTCCACTCCGTGGCTCTTCGCCATCGGTGTCACCAGCGATTCCAGACCCTCCAGCACCTCGGCTACTGTGCACTCTTCTACCGTGAGAGGGGTGGTCTCCCCATTGGGTTGAAGCTCCAGGATGCCGTCGATGATCCCGGAGAGGTGTTCTATGGCAGCTTTCATTCGCCCCAGCACGGCTCGCTGAGACTCCGTCACGGGCCCATAGACACCCTTCTCGAGGAGGGATCTGTATCCCGAGAACGCGTGCAAGGGGGTACGCAGCTCATGGCTGACGATCTGAAGGAAAACCGAGCGTGCCTGGCTGATTCCCTGGGCAATCTCGAGTTGTTCGCGGGCCTTTTGGTGTTCCTCGAGTTCGCTCGCGTAGCCTTTGACAGATTGCGCGAGCGCCTCGTCGATGGCCTCGTGGAATCGACTCTGATCCTCATCGTCCTCCGCATCGTGCTTCCGGTCCTCAGATTTTCCCCACTGTCGAAGCACGCTGGCCCTCAGGGCATGGAACTCAGCGACTATATCCTCCGGAGTGAACGCAGCTTCCGCTCGCTCGCTGCCGTACATCCGGGCTGCAGTGTCTGAAGCATTCTCGGCCGGCGAGGCCTTTCCCTCGGACTTGCGCTCCTGCGCCCTCGCGCTCTGCGGCTCGCCTAGATCGATGATGATGGTTTCAAGGACTTCTTCGGCAAGATCCCGTAAGGCTTCGACATCCATGCTCTCCCCCATAGCGGTATTGATGCGAGCGAAATCCTCGAAGTCCTGGAGGGTGCTCTCCATGTGTACCGACATGAATTCCGGGAGTCTCATGCGTCTCAAGTCCGGATTCGGAGTGGCTGGAGTGCGGGTAAAGGAAGTGGATGAGCAAAGATCATTCCCACCACCTGCGCACCGTCAACACCTCCTGAATCTCACTGATTACCTGGCCTCGGGGCGGGTCGTGGTCCTCGGGGCGGGTCGTGGTCCTGGCTGCCGGCACGCGCGGCACTTCTCAGGACCGGTTGGTCAAGAAGCTGCGTGTCGGCGGTGACTCCTTGCTCGAACGCGCACAATGCCACCCGGGCGCGACGATGGCAACTCAGGTAGGCACATCGAGTCCGACCGAGGTGAGCCCAGCAGCCCGGGGTAGAAGTGGCATCGGCGCTTCTCGCCACCAGTCCACGCTTGCCGCCCGACCGGCCAAAGCCCTAACGTCCTAAGAGACGTCCGATACCGTCGGACTCCATCGAGTACGATTCCCCCCCCCGCCCCTGTAACGTTTTGTCCGATTCCCCCTTGTACGATCCGCACGAGCGCGACGTTGTCGACTCCATCGAAGATGTAGTGAGGGACCACCTCCGGTACCTCACGACCCACGACACCAAACGGTGGTGGGCCGCGGACTTCTTCGATTTCATGGAGCGAGACGACTATCACGACGAGCTCGAGAAGCTGCGGACGCAGGCGCGCTCACTCCAACCGGGCCTACTCGCAGGGCTGACCGGCAACATCATTACCGAGGAGGGGCTTCCGAACTTCACGGCCGTGTTCGCCACGCTCTTTCCAGAAAAGACCGGCATCTCGGACCACCCCTGGGCCCAGTGGCAACGCGGATGGACGGCGGAGGAGGACCAGCACGGCTCCGTCCTGCACCAGTACCTGACCCTGACCGGGCGCGTGAACATGCAGGCCGTGGACAGGACCATCTACGGGTTTCTCAAGAACGGCGTGGAGTATCAGCCGAGCCTCTACCGGGGGCTTCTGTACCCGATGTTTCAGGAGCCCGCCACGCGCGTGTCGCACGTCAACACGGCGCGGCTCGCGTTCCAGCAGGGTGACGAGCACCTCGCTAAGATCTGCAGGAACATCGCCGGTGACGAGCAGCGCCACGGCATGTTCTTCATGGGCGTGACCAAAGCCGTGTTCGAACAGGACCCCGAAGGCATGATGATCGCGTACGCCGAGCTCATGCGCTCGGGCCTGGTGATGCCGGCTGAACTCATGACCGATGGCGAGACGCCGGCTCCGGAGCTCTTCGAGATCTATTCGGAGTTGGCGCAGGACCTGGGCATCTACACGTCGAATGACTACGCCGACATCTTCGAGAAGCTCAACGAGCAGCTCGGCGTCGATCAGTATTCCGTGTCCGGGAAGGCGGCCGAGATGCAGGAGATGGTGTGTAAGCTGCCGGGCCGGATTCGCAGGATCGCCGCGCGTAAGAAGCGCGAGAAGCGCGAGCCGCGGCCGTTCTCCTGGCTGCATGGGGAGAAGGCATAGAGCGCGCGACCAACCTTCGAGTGCTCTACTTCGCATACGGGTCGAACCTGTGCCTTGCCCGACTTCGCCATCGCGTGCCAGGAGCGTCGTTCGTGGCCGTTGCGAGGTTGGACGGACACGAGTTGCGGTGTCACAAGCGAAGCAACACGGATGGCTCTGGGAAGTTCAGCGTGGTCCCGTCCCGGTCAGATGCGGTCGTCTCCGGCGCACTCTTTTCGATTCCGGAGGACGAGAAGCATCGTCTCGATGGAGCGGAGGGACTCGGGTATGGATACGACGAGCGAGCGGTCGCGGTCATGACGTCCTCCGGGACGCGAAAGGCCTTCACTTACGTGGCCGCTGCCTCTCACGTGGACAATGACCTGATCCCGTTTACATGGTACCGCGATTTGGCTGCGGAGGGGGCGGCCAGCCTCGGACTCTCCGCCGCCCATGTCGCGTTCCTTCGCGGATTTCCGTCGCGGCCCGACCCGGACGCGGGGCGTGAAGCTTCAGAGCGGGCCTTCATTCCCTGTGGCGGAACGGGTGCGGTCAGGCCCACGCGCCCCGAAACGCCCTGAGCCGTCGCGGGGACGGTCAGCCCGCATACCACCCCACGAAGACGTCCGTCCACACAACCTCCTCCACCGTGATGTCCTCGGCGCCATCCGACGAGAATACGACGCTTTCCAGCACGAGGTCCGCGAAGGCCCCCTCGGAGCCGGATACCGGCCGAATGTGCAGTGTAGCCGAGCCCGCCGTGGCGGTCCAGACGCGGTCGACCCTGGGACCGGGTGGGACGATTACGTCGTTGCACACGGTGGACGAGACCCTTTCTCCCTGCTCGATCTGCGCGGTCGCCACGGCGGTCGACAGGTCGAGGACGACCTCGACCTCATCGTCCTCCGAAGCGCGCGCTTCCTCCACCAGACCCTGCGTCTGAAACGTGACCATCGCGCGGTCCTGCTCGTCGACGGCGTACATGATGATGTCCCCGCATCCCCCGAAGTGGGTCAGGTCTGCCCCGAGCTCGGGCAGCAACGGGCCACCCCCACCGCACGCGGCGAGCAGCAGGGGCGCGGTAGCGAAGCAGATCAAACGCATGGTACCTCGTTGGTGGCGGGCGGACGTCTTGGCCATCCCCTCACCATGGAAACGTGCCGAACGCCTCGCGCGTGACACACGGTACTATTCGGACTCCTTCGGTGTAGCACGTGATCGGACCTGGATTTTAACCCGAACACGCGGATGTGATTCGTATGCCGAAGTCACTGATCGAGGGTAACCCGGAGCTCAACAAAACGGGTCGGACCCTGGCTTTTCTTGCTCTCGAACAACTCCGTCAGGACGGATCCCTGGTGGTGCGTCAGCGCGAGCAGCTCCGCCGGGCGCTGGCGGCGGCGGGCGAGGAGCTCGACTGGAACCTGATCCCTGGTGGTCGGACGGATCGGGCGGCAGCGGTGAAGAAGCATGTAACGGAGCTGGCCGAGTTCGGTGCGGAAGCGCTGGACAGCGACCTGGTCTCCGTCCTCGAGGAGAAGCGGGCCGAGATCGACGCTCTGGAAGAGGTGACGAGCACGCTCCGCGCGCTCGCCGAGGATCCCGATGCGGAGTATCCGGCCGAGGTGGAGTACTCCCATACGGCGCGGGACGGCCAGCGTCGGCTGGTGACCAAGACCGAGACCGTCATCGTGGCGGACGCGGACGAGGCGACGAGCGCCGCGGCGGCGCTCGAGAAGAAGCTCGAGGGGTACACCAAGCTCCGTGACCAGATGCTGGAGCACCTCGAGCAGGACCGACGACAAATCGACGAAATGCGGGATGGCCTGGGAAGCTTCGTCGCGGCGTCGAACGGTCTCGTGTTGGAGGTCCTCGCCACCTTGACCTGATGCGCCGGCCGAACGACATCGTCGTTGCCCTGTGCGCGGCCTCGCTCGCTGCGGGGTGCGCGAGTCCCGGGGGCTCGGTGCCGTCGGGGCAGGGCGGCTATCTGGCCGCGATGCCGACGAGCGACATGTCCGGAGCGCTGACGCGGGCGTTCGAATCGGTCAAGCAGATCCAGGTCTCGGTCACCTACGAGATCTTCCTCTTCCCGGAGGACGGAGCGCCCACGGGGCGGGATCTGGCTTTGGGCGACGTGACGTCACGAGCCACTTCGACCGACGCGTTCTCCGAGACGAGCCGGGCCACCGCGGTGCTGGTGTCGAACACGCCGCGTAGCGTACTCCTCCTCACCGCGGCGCACGCGGTGGCTCGCGCCGACACCGTGGTCGAGTACTTCGGGGCAGACCGCGAGCTGGAGCGGGAACAGGAGCGGCGCATCCGAAGCCTCTCCATCAAGAGCCGCCAGACCAACTGGGTGACAGACCTTCCGGGGTCGCGCACGTTCGAGGTGCTCGCCGCCGACGAGCAGGAGGACGTCGCCCTCATCGGCTTTCGGACCACCAGCTCCGAGGGTCTCGGAGAGGCCCGCCCCATGGCCGCACGCGCCGGTGACCCCGGGGCGCTGTCCCTCGGCTCCTTCGTCTATATCCTGGGATACCCGGGAGGCTTCCCCATGGTCAGCCAGGGGGTCGCGTCCCCGGTGCCCGACGGCCGGGGCTCGTTCGTGGTCGACGGAAACTGGAACCAAGGCGTGAGCGGCGGCGCGGTCCTGGCGGTGAGCCGGGACGGCCGGACCCTCGAATGGGTCGGGATGGCCCGGGCGAGCGCCGCGGAGCGTGAGATCCGGCTCGTACCTCCGGCGGGCGTGGTCGAATCGTACGATCCGGCGCTGCCCTACCGGGGACCGGTCTTTCTGGAGGAGACGCTCCGCATCCAGTACGGGGTGACACTCTCCGTACCGATGACGACCATCGAGCGCTTCATCGAACGCAGCGCGTCGACGCTGCGGCGGTTAGGCTTCGAGGTGCCGATGATATCTTGACCGCCCCCCGACGACGGAGAAGCACCCCACGTGACCGCCTGTAAAGCGTTGTCCGCCGCGATGGCCGTGATCGTCGCGCTGGCGGGAGCGTCGACCGCCGCGTCCGTCGACGCCCAGGACCTCCCGCTCGTGGTGACCGGCGGCCACTACTTCGATGTCGCGTCCGGCGAGATGCTTCCGAACCTCGGTCTCGTCTCCGTCGGCGGCCGGCTCATGTCCGTCGGATCCCTCGACGTCGACGTGGATCTCTCCGACGCCGAGCGCGTCGAGCTCGGCCCCGACGACTACGTCCTGCCCGGACTCGTCGACCTGCACGCACACTACAACATGCAGCTCCTCGGCCGGCCCAGGCGGGAGGAGCTGGTGGTCACGCCCGTGCTCTGGCTCGCGAACGGCGTGACGTCGACGTTCCCCGCGGGCGAGTACGACCCGGAAGGAATGTGGGACCTCCGACTGCGCATCCAGCGGGGAGAAGTCGCCGGCCCCCGGCTGCTCAACTCCGGACCCTACTACGGGAGCGCGCGTCCCGGGTGGCAGAAGATGACCCGGGAAGAGCTGTTCGTCGAGGTCGATCTCTGGGCCTCGCGCGGCGTGCGCGGCTTCAAGGCCAAGGGGCCCGATCCGGAGACGCTCCGCTGGCTCATCGAGCGGGCGCACCACCACGGACTCACCGTGACCGGGCACCTCGACTCCGGCTACCGGAACTCGGTGAACCCGCGCGATGCGATCCTCATGGGCATCGACCGCATCGAGCACTTCATGGGCGGACCGGCGTTCCCCGCCGACCGCACCGCGTACGAGAGCTTCCCCGACTTCCGACCCGGCACCCCGGAGTTCGACGAGATCGTCGGGCTCTTCAAGGCGCACGACGTCACGTACGATCCCACCGTGACGGCCTACGCCTACTACGGCATCGAGGCCAAGTCCGACCCGGCGCTCGAGTTCTGGACCGACGAGAGCCGCTTCCTCACGCCCGAGGTGCGCCGCTGGATCGAGGACGGAGGGCCCGATTTCAACCTGGCCCAGTTCGACGAGATCCACGCCGCGAAGTGCCCGCTGGTGAAGGCGTTCCACGAAGCCGGCGGGCGCCTGGCGCTCGCGACGGATCACCCGAGTTGGGGCGTGTGGCTGCCGGGCTTCGTCGCCCACCGCGAGATGCATGCGCTGAACATGTGTGGCATCGGAGCCGCCGACGTGCTGCGCATCGCGACGCTGAACGGCGCCCGCGCGTTCGGGATGTCGGATCTGTTGGGCAGTCTGGAGCCGGGCAAGCTTGCGGACTTCTTCGTGGTACGAGGTGATCCCCTGGAGGATATCCGCAATACGAGGAACGTGCGTTGGGTGGTGAAGTCGGGCCGGCTCTACGATTCGGCGGTGCTGCTCGAATCGGTCGAGGGGAGGCTGGCGGCTCCGGCTGCAGGGGACACGCCGTGATGGTGCGACACAGCAGGGCCGCGGACCGGGTCCAGAAGGGCTTCCTGCTCTTCCTCGTGGCCGGGATCACGATCCTCTTCCTGGTCATGGTCCGGCAGTTCGTGGTCGCGCTCATCCTGGCGGGTGTTTTTGCGGGGATGTCGCGGGGACTGTTTCTGAATCTTTCCGACGGGCTCGGAGGCCGAGCCAAGATCGCGGCGCTCCTGACCGTCCTCGCGCTCTTCCTGGTGATCGTGTTGCCCCTCGGTGGCTTCCTCGCGCTGGTCTTGGCACAGGCGGTGGACATCGCGGAGGCCGCTGGTCCCTGGATGCGCCAGCAGTCGGGGCGCTTCGAGGCGTGGATCGTGTGGCTGCGCGACTTACCGGTCCTGGGGCAGTTCCTTCCGGATCAGGCCGCCATCGCTGGGAGCATGAGCAACTTCGCCGGCCAGGCAGGCTCGTTCCTGGTGAACAACCTCACCGCCGCCACCACGGGGACCGTGAACCTCGCCCTCCAGCTCTTCGTGATGCTGTACGCGATGTACTTCTTCCTGACCGACGGCCCCGCCATCCTGGCCCGCATCCTCCATTTCACGCCCCTCGACGAAGACAGCGAGCAGAAGCTCGTCGACCGCTTCGTCTCCGTGACCCGTGCCACCATCAAGGGGTCGATTCTGGTCGGCCTGATCCAGGGGGCGCTCGCGGGCTCGGCGTTCTTCATCCTCGGCGTGGCCGGGGCCGCGTTCTGGTCGACGGTCATGGCCGTGCTCTCGGTGATCCCGGTGCTCGGGTCGGGCATCGTGTGGGCGCCGGCGTCCATCATTCTGATGTCGTCGGGACGGGTGGGGGCGGGCCTGGGGCTCGCGCTCTGGGGGATGATCGTGGTGAGCACGATCGACAACTTCCTCCGGCCAAGGCTCATCGGGCGAGACACCAAGATGCACGATCTGCTGGTGCTGCTCTCCACCTTCGGCGGCCTGGGCATGTTCGGCCTGGTCGGCTTCATCGTGGGGCCCATCGTGGCGGCCCTGTTCCTGACCGTGTGGGATCTGTTCGGCGTGGCCTTCAAGGACTTTCTGCCGGAAGAGAGCCGCGAGGGTGAGCGGCGGGCAGAGCTTCCCTAGCTCACGACCCGACCCTCTGGTGGCATTCCGCGCAGGTTCCCCAGATCTCTCCGAGCGCGCGTACCCGGTAGCGCTCGTCCCGCGTGCTGGCCGCTTCTTCCGCGAGTCGCACCAACCTTTGGGCGGCCTGCCGGAGCATGTCGTCCGGGACCATGCCTTCGAGTCCGCCAGGGAGCCCGCCGGCGTCGATGAGGTCCGCGGCTCCAGCCTGCCAGTCCGCCTCGTTCGGCGCCACGAGTCCCGCCCAGAGCCGTCCCGTGACGCGTGAGAGCCGCTCCATGTGCAGCGACGGATCGGTGACCGGTCGCGAGACCGCGGGTCCGGGGATGGCGGGCGGTAGCGAGACTCCGTTCTGCTCATGACAATCGCCGCAGGTGGCCGCCACTTCGGCCGCGCCTTGCGCCGCGGCTTCGACCGTGCGCGCGTCGGCTGCGACCTCGGCTTCGTAACGAAGCGGTCCGAACTGCAGGAAAACGTCGGGGGGGAGGTCCGCGGTGGGCTCCAGGGTCGAAAGCGCCCGTGCGGTCGACCGGAACCGTGTGAGGTCCCCGGAGACGGCGTGGTCGCGCAGGTCGACGGCGAGCTCGAAGTGCGTCGTCATCTGATCGCCGACCGGGCTGCGTGACGCCGGATCCGGACCGCCGGAGCAGGCGCCCACCGAGACGAGCGTGACGAGCGCGGCGAAGATCTTGGTAGGGGTCATTCTCGCTATGTCCTTACTCGGGCCAACAGGAAGACCGCCCCCACGAAGAAGAGGACGTTGGGCGTCCAGGCGGCCCACAGCGGTGATACCGCCCCGGCCTCCCCGAGCGCACCCGATACCTTGAACAGCATCATATAAAGGATCACGATACCGAGAGAGATCCCGATGCCGAAGGCGGTGCCGCCGCGCTTGCTGCTCGTAGCGAGCGGAGCGCCGAACATGATGATGACGAGTGTGGCCACGGGGATCGCGATCTTCTCTTCGCGCTTCACGAGCAGCCGGTTGGCGTCGCCGCCGGACCGCTGGATGATCGAGGCCTGGCGCTCGATCTCCTCGTACGTCATCTCGTCCGCTTCCCTCGGCGACTCCAGGAGCTCCTCGGGCCGCTCGACCAGGTCGGTCATCACGAGTTGGTCGAACTCGAGCGTCTTCTCCGTGCCGTCGGGTGCGAGTCGCCGGAGGTAGCCCTGCTGCAGCGTCCACCCGACCCCCTCGCGCCAGTACGCGCTCTCGGCGAGTACGTGGAGCGCGGGCTCGTCGATGTCCGGGGCACGCTCCACGACGACGCCGGTCATTCGGCCGTCGGCGGCGGTGAGGCGCGATACCTGCCAGGTTAGGCCGCTCTCCGACCGGTACACGAAGTCCGACCGCCACGACCGCGTGGGATTTTCGTTCTGCAGGATCTGCGACGCGACCCGGTTCGCCCGGGGCACGACTTCTCCGAGTCCGAGGGCGACCACGGTGAGCAGGAGGCCGGCCACGAAGATCGGGCCGATGGCGCGGTGGAACGAGATCCCGCCCGCTTTCGCCGCGACGATCTCCCGGTGCGCCGTCATGGAATGGACGGTGAAGACGGTGGCCACCAGCGCGGCGATGGGGAACGACCACTGGAGGAAGAGCGGCAGCTGGTACAGGTATGCCTGGGCCACCTCCAGCCCGGTGACGCCGCGGTCGAGATGACGGTCGAGGTTCTCCGTGATGTCGCCGAGGATGAAGAGCGGGGGCGCGGCGGCCAGCACGAGGCCGAAGAGCTTCAGGAACGTCCCGGCGACGAGCCGGTCGAGGATCCTCATGGCGTGGTGGCTCCGGCTTCGGACATCCGGTCCCCCCGGAACCACCTACCGATCCGTCTCGAGACGGCGGCCATTCGCCCGCTTCCCCCGCGGACCGTCGAGCCCGCGTCGCCCATGTGCCGGACCAGCCAGATGCCCGCCAGGAGGAAGATGACGTTGCTTCCCCACATGGTCAGCACGGGGCTCGCCACCCGGCGATCGGCGAGACTCTCCCCTGCGATCAACCCGACCCAGTACACGCTGAAGATGAGCGTGGAGGCGGCGACCACCATGCCGACGCCTCCGCGTGGGAAGCGGAGCGCGAGGGGCGGGCCGATGACGGTGAAGACGAGACAGGCGAAGGCGATGGCGAGCTTCTTGTGGATCTCGACCCGGTAGCGGTTGACGGCCTGCGCGTGGGACGCGCCGACCGTCGCCCTCCGCCGAGCCTCGACCACCATGCGCTGCGTGCCGAGGTCCCGTGCGAGGAGGCCCGCCGTGCGCGGTCGTCGGCTCCCGTCCGCGCCGACGCTGTCGCCGGCCTCCACGGGCAGTCCGAGGGCCTGGCGCACCACCGTGACGGTCTCGTCACGGTTCACGGAGCGGAGGGAGTCGAGTTCGGCCTGCCGCCGGTTCGCGTTGTCGGCGAGGAGCGCGAAGCCCATCTCGCGGTCCGAGCGGTCGGAGCCGCCGAGCCGGCGCTCGAGCTCGTTGCCGACTTCACGGAGTGGCACGATCTGCTGGTCGAAGAAGACGCGCTGGAATCCTCCGATGCGTTCGGACTGCACCTCGTGGACCACCCCGTCGTACAGCGTGAGGAAGAGGTCGGTGCGCGCGGCGTTGAATGCCATCTGGCCGCGGACCGCGTAGGTCGTGCGTTGGCGCTGCGGGTTGTTCGCGTCGAAGATGGTGACGTCGTGCAGCGTGTTCGTCCCCGGGTCGATGCGCGCGGCGGTGAGGAAGTAGCGCTCGGAGCCCTGGTCGGTGGCGATCTCGTTCACGACCTGCTCTTGCAGATCGAGGGTCGGGCTCTTGCGACCGATGTCGAGCAGCAGGTTCTTTAGCGCGTGGTTCGACTCGGGGAGCACTCGATCGTTGAAGTAGAGCATGACCCCGGTCGCGAGCGTGCCCATCACCAGAAGCGGACCGAGGACGCGGCTCGGGCGGATGCCCCCGGCCGACATCGCGGTGATCTCGTTGGACGAGGTCATCTCGCTGAACGCGAAGAGGACGGCGACCAACACAGACATCGGGAGCGACAAGGCGATCGTGTGGGGTAACGACAGCATCAGGAACTCGGCGATCACCTGCAAGGGCAGCCCCTTACCCACCAGGTCGTTCACCCGCTGCGCCACGGCGTTCAGGAAGATCATCCCCGTGATGGTGCACAGGGCGAAGAGGAACGGACCTACATGGATCCGGATCAGGTACCTCGTGAGCACGCTGAGGCGCATGGCTGCGTCTGGGGATCCCTGCTGGAATGATCTGGCGCTCGGACGCCCCGAGGGTCGGCGCGAGCGGCTTCGGACGCTTCGTTACCCCGACTGCGTGCCGACGGTTCAACCGCTGACGCGATTCGTGTGACTGCCCGACTCTCCCTCCTCCTCCTGTGCGTGAGCGTCCCCACGCTCGCAGGCACCGTCGTGCACGCCAGGCACGCGCCGCCGGGCGAGACGGTGGTCGTCGCCGATACGATCCTGCGGCCGGAGCTCGACCGGGCTCCGGCGGCGGTCGCGACGGGGCTGTCGGCCGTGCCCGGTGAGCCGCACGTGCGGCTGGGGCTCCGGCGGATCCCCGTGTCGGTCCAGGGCGTCGGGCGCAGGGAAGGGGCGCGCCTCATCGGCGGGCCGGCCGTCCAGCCCGATCCGTGGCTCTCGGACGTACTCCGGCGGCGCGTGGCCACGTTCGGCCCACCGGTCCCGGACACCGCCCGCTTCCTACCGCCCGCCCCGGCTCCCGCGCCGCGCCTCCTGCCGGCCGACGACGACCGCTTCGTGACCGACTTCGCCGACCTGGCCATGCGGGTTCGGAGCCGGATGGAGCTCGGGGGCGACTGGGCGCGCTTCGAGCCGTGCGACGTGCAGTTCAAGGCGAGCTGTACGTCGTCGATCATCCCGCAGCTGAGCCCCGAGTTTCTCTTCGGCGTCCAGCTCGACGGGACCATCGCCGAGCGCGTGCGGGTCGACGTGGACTTCGACCAGGCGCGGGAGTTCGACGCGGCGAACCGCATCAACATCTTCTACGAAGGGGGCGAAGACGACATTCTGCGGCGCCTAGAGGTCGGCGACGTGACCTTCCGTCTGCCCCGCTCGCGCTTCCTCACCGAGGGGCTCCCGGCGGGGAACTTCGGATTCCAGGCGGAGGGCCAGTTCGGGCCGGTCGACTTCCAGACGGTGTGGGCGCAGCAGCGGGGTGATCTCAACTCGCGCGTCTTCCAGCTGAGCGGCATCGGCGACCAGCGCGGCTTCGTCCAGCAGGACACCCTCGTGCTCGACGACGCCGACTACGCGCGGGGCCAGTTCTTCTTCCTGTTCGATCCGTCGGCCATCGACGGGTATCCGCATGTGGACGTCCTGTCGCTGGATCCCGCCTCGGCGCCCGCCGACGTAGCGCCCGGAAACAGCCCCGTGCAGCTCTACCGCTTCGAGAACGACGCCGTGCTGCAGTCGCAGGTCGAAGGGTTCATCCAGGCCGACGCCGTCGCGGAGACGGCGACCGACACGGTGAGGGAGGCCGGCTGGTTTCGCTACCTGCAGCCGGGCGTCGACTACTACGTGCACCCGAGCGGGCTGTGGGTGGCGCTCCGGACGCCGCTCCGTCCGGAAGAGATGCTGGCCGTGACCTACGTGACCGCAGTCGGCGACACGGTGGGGGACTACAACCCGGAGCGGATCGCGAATCGGGGCGAGCGCCCCACCCTCCGGCTTCTGAAGGCGAGCGGCGCGAACCACCGGCCGGGCCTTCCCACGTGGGACCTCGAGATGCACCAGATCTACCGGGTGTCGGGCTCGCCGGATGTGGACCAGTCCTCGGTCGATCTGACGGTCTCCATCGGTGAGCTGGCCCAGGGCCGCACCTTCAAGCGCCGTCCCTCGGGGGAGGGCCTCACCTTTCTGCGGCTCTTCGGGCTCGACGAGGAGGCGCCCCTCGACCGCATCGATCCGTCGTTCGTCTACCAACCGGGCGGCGACCTCTTCAGCCTGGCCGACAACGATCCGGTGCAGGGGACGTTCGTGGTCTTTCCCACGCTCCGCCCGTTCGCCGAGCCGCCGCCGATTCCGTCGCTCGGGCTCACGGAGGGGCAGGTCTCGGCCATTCTGTCCGACGACGCGAACCCGCGCATCTATGAAGATGAAGACCCGTTCGAGCGCGAGAACGCCGGCCGCTTCCGCCTGACCATCGCCTACCGGCTCGAGTCGACCGGCGTCATCTCGTCGTTCTCCCTCGGCGCCTTCGGCATCCGCGAGGGGAGCGAGCGGATCACGCTCGGCGACCGGGTGCTGACCCGGGGGCTCGACTACGAGATCGACTACGACGTCGGGCAGGTCGTGCTTCTCGACGCCGACGCGCTCTTCGCGACCGATCCGACGGCGGCCGTGCGGGCGTCGTGGGAGCAGCGCTCGCTGTTCGAGGTGTCGCCGACCCAGGTGTTCGGCTTCCGGACGCATACCGACCTCGGCGACTCCGGCGGCTTCGACGTGCTCGGCCTGTATCGGTCCGAGCGCTCCGTCGTGCGACGTCCGGTGCTCGGGACCGAACCCGGCGCGGCGCTGCTCGGAGGAGTGACCGCGACCTACGGCACGACCCTCTCCTGGATGGACCGCGTCCTCGACGTCGTGCCCGGCCTCCGCCTCGAGGGGGTGACGTCGCTCGACATCGACGGGGAGTTGGCGGTCTCCATGCCCAACCCGAACACCGACGGGCGCGCGTTCGTCGACGACTTCGATGCGGCGCAGGCGCTCCCCGTGTCGCTCGTCGCGTCGAGCTGGAATCTCGGCAGCGCGCCAACGTTCCAGGACGGAGCCGAGGGCGTGCTTCCGGGGGTGCTCGACGCCACGACGGCGGCGCCCATGACGTGGCAGACGCAATGGATCGTGGAGGGGCCGGGGGGCGACAGTCTCGGCATCCACGAGGGATACTTCGCGCGGGAGGACATCGACCGCCAGATCCGGGTCGCGGGCGCCGAGACGCGGGAGCAGGGGCTGCTCCTCGACCTCGACGGCCCGCTCGGCGGAGGGCCGCTCGGTTGGCGCTCGATCACGACCGGGCTCTCCACGCAGGGGCTCGATCTCACCCGCACGGAGTTCCTCGAGGTGTATGTGGCTGCCGGCGACGACGTGCGGCTGGTGTTCGATCTCGGAACGGTGAGCGAGGACGCGTTCTTCGTCGATGCGAACGGCAACACGACGGGAACGAGGGCGGGCGGGCGTCCATGGGGCCTCGGCATCCTCGACCAGGAGGCCGATCCGGCCCGGGGCGAGCTCTGGAACGACGCCGCGGACGAGCTCGGGGTGTGGGCCGAGTCGTGCGTGGCCGAGCGCGGCCGGATCTACCGCATCGGCGATCCGCGGAGCGTGTGCACCCGCGGCAACGGCCGCCCCGACTCGGAGGACCTCGACCAGGACGGCATCCTCGACACGCCGGAGCGTCATCTGCGCTACGTGCTCAACCTCGACGGCACGTCGCCGTATCTGGCGCGTTCGGCCGGTGAGACGGGCTCGCCGCACGGCTTCGAGCTGTACCGGATCCCCATCCGGGACGGCGGCATCGAGGTGGGTGGGGCGGTTGGCGATGCGGATCTCAGGTCGGTGCGCCACCTGCGGATCACCGCGGCCGGTCCGGCGGGGCGGCAGGTGCGCCTCGCGCGCATGCGCCTCGTGGGGTCGAGGTGGATCAAGCGGGGTGGCGAGGGCGTGTTCGCGGGGATCGGCGGCGACACGCTGGGCGTCGCCGGGCGCGTCGAGGTGTCGGCGGTCTCGCGGCTGACCGAGGGCGCGGCATACAACTCGCCGCCCGGGGTGCTCGAGGAGCTCATCGACCCGACGAGCGCGTTCGCGGGGCAGGGCATCGAGTTCAACGAGAAGTCGCTGGGCCTGGCGTTCGACGATCTCGCCCCGGGGTCGCGCGCCGAGGTGTACCAGCGCTTCCCGCAGCGTCCCCGGAGCTTCCTCTCCTACCGACAGGCCCGGCTCTGGGTGGTCGCGCGCGAAGGCGATTTCGGTCCGGAGCGCCCCCATTCCTTCTTCTTCAAGGTCGGCAACGACCCGGACAACTTCTATCTGTACCGGACGCGCCTCCCCGGCTCCGGTACGTCCGGCACGGTCGAGCCCGCGGACTGGCTCCCCGAAGTGCGCGTCCAGTTCGAGGCGTGGTTCGCCCTGCGGCAGCGCGCCGAGGAGATCCTGCTCGACGATCCCCGCGGACCGGGCGACCCTGCCGTGATGGTGTGGTCTGCCGACTCGACCTACGCGGTCTCGCTGAAGGACCGCGGCCGTGCCCCGAACCTCGCGGCCGTCCGCGAGCTGTCCCTGGGCGTCTGGAACGAGGGGGACGCTCCGATTTCGGGTGAGGTCTGGATCGACGAGCTGCGTCTGGGGGATCCCGTGCGGACCGCCGGCGTGGCGGGGTCGGTCGACGTGGTGCTCGACGGGGGGGGCGCGCTGAACACCCGGCTCAGCGTCACCAATCGGGGCGCGGACTTCCGTCAGCTCCGCCAGGAGGCGTCGTTTCAGACGGACCGCTCCATCGATCTCCGCTCGACGCTGGCCCTCGACCGGATGATGCCGAGCGGCTGGGGCGTCGAGGTGCCCGTGACGCTCGACGTGAACCGAACGAGCCAGGCGCCGCGCTTTCTGGAAGGCTCGGACTTGCGCGCCGGCCGTCTCGTGGACCTCCGGGAGACGGCGTCCCGCCGGACGCGCCTGGGGGTGGCCTTCCGCCGCCGCACGCCCGCCGCCGACCCACTCGCGGGCTTCTTCGTCGACGGCCTGAGCGCCCGGGCGGCCTACACACGGTCGAGCGGGTCGACCATCGCGTCGCGGTACTCGTCGAGAGGCACGGACGCGGGCGTCGCGTGGGCCCGGGAGCCCGCGCCCCGCGAGGTCGATCTCGTGCCCGGCTTCGCGAAGGACTTCCTCCGGGGGCTGCTCCCCGGCTTCCTCGAGGACCGCGTCGTCGACACCCCGCTCCGGCTCACTCCGGAGCGGATCTCGCTGGGCGCCTCCTATCTGCGGCAGGACGACCGGATCTTCCGGTTCGAGCGGATCGTGGAGCGCCCGGACGACCCGGGGACGCTCCCGACCCTGGTCCCGCGCGAGAGCCTCGAAAGCGTTGCGGACGTCCGCCTCCGTCCCATCCCACCCCTCCGCGCGGAGGTCACCTTCGCGTCCGAGCGCGACCTCCTCGGAGCCGACGACGCGGTCAACGATCCGGCGGTTCAGGCGCTGCTGCGGCGTCAGCGGGCGACACCGGGCGGTGTCGACCTCGGCTGGGAGACCGAGCGCACGATCCGTACCCGGCTCGGCTTCACGCCCGAGCTCTTCTCGTTCTTCCGGAACGACTTCGACTGGACCACCACCTACCGGTCCGACCGGAGCGCCAACCTTCTGGCGCGCTCCGTCACGGAGGGCGACACGACCCTCGCGCTCGCGCGTGACGCCAGGGGCCAGCGTGACTGGGGGGTGTCGCTCGCGCTCGATCCGGGCCAGTTCGCACGCTCCTGGCTGGGGGAGCCGGCGCCCGAAGAGCCCGCCGACCTGGCGCAGCTCCGGTCGATGCTCGGCGCCCTCCGGCCCCTCACCGCGGCGTACCGCGACGGCGTCACCTCCCGCTTCAGCCGTGAGGCCGTGGACCCCGGCTTCGGATACCAGGTGGGCTGGGCGGGTCAGGAGTCGTATCGCGTCATCGAGGGGGATACCGCCGCGATCTGGACCGACCGTCAGAGCTGGACCCTCGGCACGGGGCTCAACCTGCCCCGGGCCGCCTCGCTGCAGGTCGGATACTCCATCATCGATGCGACCACGCTCGACGTGCGGAGCGACCGGCGCCTGCACCAGCGGACCTGGCCGAACATCCAGACCCGACTCCCGTCGGTCGGCCTCCCCGAGTTCACGGGGATGCGGACCCTGACCCTCACGTCCGGCATCCAGCGAACCGTGCGCCACATCGAGTTCGGCGGGATCTCCACGAGGAGGTCCGAGGACGAGGACGTGCGCGTTCCGTTCGACCTCACGCTGCAGTGGCTCGGCACCCTCGTCACGGCGTACCAGGGTGCCGTGCGCACGGGACGGGGCGTCGATCCCACCGGAGACACGGAGCTCGAGGAGGTCACCCACCGGCTGTCGGTCCGGAGCCGGTGGGACCCGGTCGGCCCCCTCGCAGGTCGCCTCGACCGCCCCATCGACCTGTCGATCCTCGCCGGCTACGTCTCCGAGCGGAGCTGCCGCATCACGCGCGCCGGGGAGGAGTGCGTGGCGTTCGTCGATCAGATCCGGCGGACGCTGAGCGTTTCCGTGGACACTTCTGTGGGCGACTTCCAGGTGGGGATGCAGCTCAGCTTCGACGACCGGCAGTCGTTCGTGGGCCTCCAGACCGGATCGACCCAGCTGCAGCTCGGCGTGTTCGGCCAGCTCGAGTTCTCGGCTGGGTCGTTCCCGACGCCCTGACCCATTCCGTCATCCCCGCGCCCCGCACGACCCGCGATCATCCGGACATGCACGACGCGGAGGCTCGGGCCCTCAAGCGGGCTGTGGTGATCCTGTTGCTGGTGAGCTCGGCCCGGTGGGCGTGGGCGCGGGCAGAGCCGGCTCAGGTCGCAGTGGACGAGGACGTGCGGGAAGAGCTGCTGCAGGAGAGCCGGGTGGCGGTGGACGAGGCGCAGGCCCGCTCGGAGCCACTCGGCGAGGGGGAACGCATCGATCCGAACCGCGCGGACGAGGTCCAACTCGACCGGCTGCCGGGCGTGGGCGCCGCGACGGCTCAGGCCATCGTGCGTGCGCGGGAGGAGGGAGCGGTGTTTCGGACGTCGGACGATCTGACGCTGATCCGCGGCATCGGACCGGCGACCGTGGAGCGGCTCGAGGGGCTGCTCGATTTGGACCGTCCGCCGGCCCGAGCGACGATGGCTGCCGCCTCCGGGGCGGCACGCGTCCCGACGGTCGACGTGAACCGGGCGAGCTCGGAAGAGCTTCAGGAACTGCCCGGCATCGGGCCCGCGCTGGCCGAGCGTATTCTCGAGGAGCGCAGAAAACGTATGTTTACTTCGCTGGACGACCTTCTGCGCGTTCCCGGGATCGGCCCGGTGACCCTCGAACGTCTGCGTGGACGGGTCCAAGTATCCGGTGGCTTCTGAGCGGCGGACGTGGTTCTGGAAGCGGACGCTTGTAGAGTGCCGGGGGGGACCCGTAGTTTACAATTCATGTGACGTGCCGTCGCCTCCCACGTCCCGGCTCAAGGGGAAAGCTCACTGATGGCAGCCAAGGTCGCCCAGGAAGTCCGTCTCGGAGATCTCTTCGTCCGCGAAGGGCTCATCACGGAAGAGCAGCTCAAGGAAGGGCTCGCCGAAGCCAAAGCGACCGGCCACCGCATCGGGTACGCGCTCGTCCACCTCGGCTTCGTGGCCGAAGAGGAACTCACCCGGATGCTCGCCAAACAGTACCGGGTCCCCGCGGTCGACCTCGACAAGTTCAATGTCGATCCCAAGATCCTGAAGCTGATCACCGCCGACGTGGCGCAGAAGCACATGGTCCTGCCGCTCCGGCGGGTTGGGCGCACGCTCACGGTCGCGATGGCGAATCCGACCGACTTCTCGGCCATCGACGACCTGAAGTTCATCACCAAGCTCGACATCGAGCCGGTGATCGTCGGTGAGTACACACTCCGGAAGCACCTCGAGAACTACTACGGCGCGTTCGAAGTCGAGCAGATCAACGAGCTGATCGACGGGTGGGAGGACTTCGACGACGTCGAGGTCATCGAGGAGGACGACGAAGAGGACTACTCGGCGTTGGCGGCGGAGATCGACTCCGCGCCCGTCGTCAAGTTCATCAACGGTCTTCTCACCGACGCCGTGCTCAAGGGCGTGTCCGATATCCACATCGAGCCGTACGAGAAGGAGCTTCGGGTCCGGTACCGCATCGACGGCGCGCTTCAGGAGGTCATGAAGCCGCCCATGAAAATGAAAGCTGCGCTCACCTCCCGCATCAAGATCCTGGCGGACCTCAACATCGCCGAGCGACGCATCCCTCAGGACGGCCGTATCAAGCTCAAGATGAAGAACAAGGTCGTCGACTTCCGCGTATCGACGCTCCCGGTCATCTTCGGCGAGAAGATCGTGCTCCGGATCCTCGACAAGGGGAATCTGACCTTCGATCTGAAGACGTTCGGCTTCGAGCCGAAGGCCGAGAAGGACTTCATGTGGGCCATCTCGCGGCCGTACGGGATGGTGCTCGTGACCGGGCCGACCGGCTCGGGAAAGACGACGACGCTTTATTCGGCGCTGTCGCAGATCAACACCATCGACACCAACATCATGACGGCCGAGGATCCGGTCGAGTACAACCTCGACGGCATCAACCAGGTGCTCGTGCGCACGGAGATCGGACTCGACTTCCCCGCGGCGCTCAAGGCATTCCTGCGGCAGGACCCCAACATCATCATGGTCGGTGAGATCCGGGACCTGTCCACCGGCGGCATCGCCATCAAGGCGGCGCTCACGGGGCACCTCGTGCTCTCCACGCTGCACACCAACGACTGTCCCGGCACGATCACGCGTCTCATCGACATGGGGCTCGAGCCGTTCAACGTGGCGTCGGCGCTGAACCTGGTCTCCGCCCAGCGCCTCGCGCGCCGGATCTGCAAGACGTGCAAGACCGAGGCGACGTACCCGGAGGAGTATCTGATCTCTTCCAAGGTTCCCCTGGATTGGGCCGAGACGAACACGCTCTACAAGGGCGCCGGCTGCGACGAGTGCGGCGATACCGGCTACAAGGGCCGCTGCGGTATCTACGAGGTGATGATCATGACCACGCCGCTTCGTAAGGCGATCATGAACGAGATGGGGACCGACGAGTTGCGCGAGCTCGCCCAGAAGGAAGGCATGTTGACGCTCCGCGAGGATGGTCTCAAGAAGGTCGAGCGGGGATGGACGACGCTCGAGGAAGTGGTCAAGGAAACGTCGGTCCAGGATTGAGCCAGACCGCCCCATACTCTCCCGAGGACACCCGATGAATCAGCCGGCCTCTCCGGCGGACGCACAGACACGTCCCAAGCAGGAACTCAACCTCCGAACGCTTCTTCAGGAGATGATCCAGCGGGGCGCCTCCGATCTCCATATTACCGTGGGAAGCCCGCCGAAGCTGCGCGTCGACGGCGATCTGGTGAATTCGGCCCACAACCAGGTGCTGGCGCCGAAGGACACGATGTCGCTGGCGTACTCGATCCTGACCGAGAACCAGAAGAAGCGCTTCGAGACCGACGACGAGCTCGACTTCTCGTTCGGGGTGCAGAACCTCTCGCGCTTCCGTGGCAACGTGTACAAGCAGCGCGGATGCGTGGCGATGGCCATCCGGCAGATCCCCTACGAGATCGTCTCGATCGAGAAGCTCGGGCTGCCCCCGGTCATCAACAAGCTGGCCGACCGGCCGCGGGGGCTCGTGCTCGTTACGGGTCCCACCGGCTCCGGCAAGTCGACGACGCTCGCCGCGATGGTCGACAAGGTGAACAAAGAGCGGAAGAGTCACATCATCACGATCGAGGATCCCATCGAGTTCATCCACCGGCACCAGAATTGCACCATCAACCAGCGTGAAGTCGGCTCGGACACGCAAAGTTTCGGTGCCGCCCTCAAATATGCGCTTCGGCAGGACCCTGACGTCATTCTCGTCGGTGAGATGCGGGATCTCGAGACCATGTCGGCGGCGCTAACAATTGCCGAGACTGGTCACTTGGTGTTCGCCACGCTCCACACGAACTCGGCTGCGGAGTCCATCAACCGGATCATCGACGCGTTCCCGTCGCATCAGCAGGCGCAGGTTCGCGCCCAGCTGGCCTTCGTGCTCGAGGGTGTCGTGACGCAGACGCTGATTCCGAAGGCGAAGGGGAAGGGCCGGGTCGCGGCGGTGGAGATCATGATTTGCACGCCGGCCATCCGGGCGGTCATCCGCGACGAGAAGATCCATCAGGTCTATTCGCTCATGCAGGCCGGGAAGAAGCACGGCATGCAGACCATGAACGACTCGCTGCAGATGCTCTACATCCAGGGACAGATCACGCTCGCCGAAGCGCTCAAGCGCTCCGGCAGCCCGAACGAGCTATTGCGCGCGGTGGGTGAGACCGCGCCGGAATGAAGACCCCCGCTACACCAACCCTCAGCGACTTGTGAGCAGGTAGGCCATGCCCGTATTCAGCTACAGTGCCAGGCCGGCGTCAGGCGGCGACCTCCAGACCGGCGAAATCGAGCTGTCCAACAAGGACGACGTCCTCGCCCACCTGCATCGGCAGAAGCTCATTCCCGTCACGGTGCGCGAGAAGCCGAAGGAGCTCAGCTTCTCGTTCGGAAGCGGCGTCGGCATGCGGGACATCGTCATCTTCACCCGCCAGTTTGCGACGATGATCAACTCGGGCCTGCCCCTCGTGCAGAGCCTCGATATCCTCGCGGAGCAGACCGAAAACCCGGTACTCCGCAAGACGATCGGCGAGGTGCTCTACGACGTGGAGTCCGGGAACACGCTCGCGGACGCCATGGGCAAGCACCCGAAGGTCTTCACGGAGCTGTACGTGAACATGGTGGCGGCCGGTGAGGCCGGCGGTATCCTCGACACGATCCTGCTGCGTCTCGCGACGTTCCTGGAGAAAAACGACGCCCTCGTCCGGAAGATCAAAGGCGCGATGATCTATCCGGGGGTGATCTTTTCGGTGGCCGGCGGCGCGATCGTCATCCTGCTGATCTTCGTCATCCCGACGTTCCAGACGATGTTCGCGTCGGCAGGCATCCCGCTTCCGCTCCCGACCCAGATCGTCATCGGCATGTCGGCCTTCCTGCAGGCGTGGTGGTGGGCCGTGGGCGCGGGCATCGTCGCCGGAGTCGTGCTGCTGAAGCAGTTCTACGCGACCGACGGCGGGCAGCTCGTCATCGACAGGATGATTCTCGCCATGCCCATCCTGGGCGACCTCCAGCGCAAAGCCGCGGTGGCGCGCTTCACGCGGACGCTCGGAACGCTCGTGTCGTCCGGTGTGTCGATCCTCGAGGGACTCGAGATCACGGCGAAGACGGCGGGCAACCGGGTCATCCACGACGCGGTCATGGGGTCACGTGCCTCCATCGCCGGTGGTGAGACGATTGCGGGTCCGCTGCGTGAGTCCGGCGTGTTTCCGCCCATGGTCGTGCAGATGATCAACGTCGGTGAGCAGACCGGCGGGCTCGACGAGATGCTCACCAAGATCGCCGACTTCTACGACGAAGAGGTCGACGCAGCGGTGGACGCGCTGCTGGCGGCCATGGAGCCGATCATGATCGTGGTGCTGGGTGTGATCGTCGGTGGCATGATCGTGGCGATGTACCTGCCGATCTTCGACATGATCAACGCGGTGCAGTAGGGCCGCGCGGCTCGGCGGTGAGCGGGCGGGCAGGTCGGGGGGGGGCCCGGGG
>JBBDSM010000115.1:0-26615 GCA_040904945.1 Gemmatimonadota bacterium | reverse complement strand
GGAGGAGATGCAGCGGCGCTCGAATGCCAAGAGACTTCGGCCACACTACACTAGCGTCCCGAGCAGTATGGGCTCGGGCCACGCCGCACAAGACGTTGTCACGAAGTCCCGTCACACCATATTACGGGCCGGATCCGTCGATTGGACGGCCGTACCTGCAATACCCCTACGGGAGCCGTAATGCGTCGCGTGGCCACACTCTACCGCACCACTGTCGGGATCAAGGTCCTGATGGCGGTATCGGGAGTCGTGCTTTTCGGGTTCGTGTTCACCCACATGCTGGGGAACCTGAAGATGCTGTTCCCCGTCGACGCGGCGGGCCATTACCCGATGGACGTGTATGCGGAGCACCTTCGCGAGTTCGGGTATCCGTTCCTTCCCGAATACGGGATGCTCTGGCTGGCCCGCGTCGGACTGCTCGCCGCCGTGGTCGTTCACGCGGCATCGGCCATCTACCTCTGGCGGATCAGCGCTTCCGCGCGGACTCAGTCCTACGCGAAGAACAACGACCTCAGCCTGTCGTATGCGTCCCGCACCATGCGCTGGGGCGGGGTGATCGTGCTTCTCTTCATCGTGTATCACATTCTGCACTTCACGACCGGTCAGGCGCATCAGGACTTCGTGTATGGCGCGGTCTACCAGAACTTCGTGATCGCATTCCAGAATCCTCTGGTGTTCGGCGTCTACTTCGTCGCGCAGGCCGCGCTGGCCTTTCACCTGCACCACGGCGTGTGGAGCTTTTTCCAGACGCTCGGTCTGAATCACCCGAAGTACAACCACTTCCGCCGGATCTTCGCTACCGCGTTCGCGATCGTGGTGTTCGTCGGATTCATGACGCCCCCGACGCTGGTCCTGACCGGCGTCATTTCCTAGAGCCATGCCCGTGCGCGGTTTTACTCGCCCGCACTCCAGCCGAACAAGGTCCGTCCAGCCGTGGAACTGAAAAACAACGTCCCGTCGGGTCCTCTCGCGGAGAAGTGGGACAAGCACCGCTTCGACATGAAGTTGGTCAACCCGTCGAACAAGCGTAAATACGACGTCATCATCGTCGGTACCGGTCTCGCCGGAGCCTCGGCGGCCGCGACCATGGGCGAGCTCGGGTACAACGTGAAGGTCTTCACCTTCCACGACTCCCCGCGGCGCGCGCACTCCATCGCGGCCCAGGGCGGCATCAACGCCGCGAAGAACTATCAGAATGACGGCGACAGCGTCTTCCGGCTCTTCTACGATACCGTGAAGGGCGGAGACTTCCGCTCCCGCGAGGCCAATGTCCACCGGCTCGCGCAGATCAGCCTGAACATCATCGACCAGGCGGTCGCTCAGGGCGTGCCTTTCGCGCGGGAGTACGGCGGGCTGCTCGCCAACCGCTCGTTCGGCGGCGCTCAGGTGTCCCGAACGTTCTACGCACGCGGCCAGACCGGCCAGCAGCTCCTGCTCGGCGCCTACCAGGCCCTCGAGCGGCAGATCGCGGCCGGCACCGTGAAGCTCTCGACGCGCCACGAGATGATGGACGTCGTGGTCGTCGACGGCGAGGCCAAGGGCATCGTGGTCCGCGACATGCTCTCGGGCCAGCTCGAATCGTTCACCGCCGACGCCGTGGTACTCGCGACCGGCGGATACTCGAACGTGTTCTTCCTGTCGACGAACGCCAAGGCGTGCAACGTGACCGCGACCTGGCGGGCGCACCGGCGTGGCGCCGGCTTCGCGAACCCGTGTTACACGCAGATCCACCCGACCTGCATTCCGCCGTCGGGTGACTACCAGTCGAAGCTCACGCTGATGAGCGAGTCGCTCCGCAACGACGGGCGCATCTGGGTGCCGAAGAAGAAGGGTGACGACCGTCCTCCGCACCAGATTCCCGAGGAGGAGCGCGACTACTACCTCGAGCGCATCTACCCGTCGTTCGGAAACCTGTCGCCGCGCGACATCGCGTCGCGCCGCGCCAAGGAGATGGTCGACAAGGGCCACGGCGTCGGCGAGCGGAACAACGGCGTCTTCCTGGACTTCAAGGACGCCATCGCCAGACTCGGCGTCGACTCGATCAGCGAGCGGTACGGGAACCTCTTCTCCATGTACGAGAAGATCACGGGCGAGAACCCGTACGAGCGGCCCATGCGCATCTACCCTGCGCCGCACTACACCATGGGCGGGCTGTGGGTGGACTACGACCTCATGAGCAACTTGCCGGGGCTTTTCGTGATCGGGGAGGCGAACTTCTCCGACCACGGCGCGAACCGTCTCGGCGCGAGCGCGTTGATGCAGGGGCTGGCGGACGGCTATTTCGTCGTGCCGCTCACCATCGGCAACTACCTCTCTGGCGTGTCGCGCGATAAGAAGGTCGACCCCGATCACGCGGCCGTGCGTGACGCCGAGCGCGACGTGAAGAATCGGCTCGACCGACTCATGTCGACCGGCGGCACGCGCACGGTGGACAGCTTCCATATCGAGCTGGGCAAGCTCATGTGGGACCACTGCGGCATGGAGCGGGACGAGTCCGGGCTCAAGGAGGCCCTGGCGAAGATCCCGGAGCTTCGCGAGCGGTTCTGGAAGGAGGTCCGTGTGCCGGGCTCGGCGGCGACCCTCAACCAGTCGCTGGAGAAGGCGGGACGCGTGGCGGACTTCCTGGAGTTCGCGGAGGTCATGTGCCACGACGCCCTCGCCCGGGACGAGTCGTGCGGCGCGCACTACCGGTCGGAGCACACCACGCCGGACGGCGAGGCCAAGCGCGACGACGAGAATTTCTCGCACGTATCCGTGTGGGAGTTCAAGGGCGTCGGCGAGGCTCCGGCGCTCCACAAGGAATCCCTGGAATTCGAGAACGTCCAGCTCTCCCAGAGGAGCTACAAGTAAGATGAAGCTGACCCTGCACGTGTGGCGCCAGAGCGGATTCAAGGACGCGGGCCGCTTCGAGCGTTACGAGGCGGCGGATATTTCCGAGCACATGTCGTTCCTCGAGATGCTCGACGTCGTCAACGACAAACTCACCCGGGAAGGCGGGGAGCCGATCGCGTTCGAGCACGACTGCCGCGAAGGCATCTGCGGCTCCTGCGGCATGATGATCAACGGTGTGCCGCACGGTCCGAAGTCGATGACCAGCGCATGCCAGCTTCATATGCGCTCGTTCAAGGACGGCGACGAGATCTGGATCGAGCCGTGGCGGGCGACGGCCTTCCCGGTCATCAAGGACCTGGTGGTCGATCGCAACGGCTTCGACCGGATCATCCAGGCGGGGGGCTATATCTCCGTACGCACGGGAAGCGCGCCCGACGGCAACGCCGTCCCCATCGAGAAGGACAACGCGGACGCAGCGTTCGACGCGGCGACCTGCATCGGCTGCGGTGCCTGTGTGGCCGCGTGCCCGAATGCTTCCGCGATGCTCTTCACGTCCGCCAAGGTGGCGCATCTCGGGAGCGTGCCGCAGGGGCAGCCGGAGCGGTACGGCCGGGTGCTCTCCATGGTCGAGCAGCACGACGACGAGGGCTTCGGGAACTGCACGAACCACGGCGCATGCGAGCTTGCTTGTCCCAAGGGCATCAGCATCGATTACATCGCGCAGCTCAACCGTGACCTGGTGAAGGCGACGCTGAGCGCGAAGCCGGTGGAGACGAGCAAGGACGCGTAAGACGAAGTCGTGACGGAATCCGAAAAACCCGCCTCCGAGGTTCCCTACGTTCCCCAGCGGGGCCGGCTCGCCGAGCTTTGGCATCGCTTCGATCCGGTGGATCAAGCGATTGCCACGTTCATGGAGCGCGTGGGTGTCCGCCTCCTTCGGATCTCGATCGCGATCGTCTTCGTCTGGTTCGGGGCGCTGAAGCTCTTCGACCTGAGTCCGGCCGCCGACCTCGTCCGCGCGACGGTCTACTGGCTTCCGGGCGATGTCTTCCTCCCGATTCTCGGTGTGTGGGAGGTGCTGATCGGCCTTTTTAATCTCGCCCTCGTGAGCGCGGCGCTGGTGGTGGGTGGAACCGCGCGGGTGGGCCCGCGGAACCAAGGGCGCCTGATGTAGGCCGGCTATTGCTCCAACCCGCGCTCGGCTTCGGCGACGGCGACACGGACCCGCATGAGCGCGTCGGGCGTGACCGAGATGGACGTCATGCCGCAGTCCACGAGAAACGGCGGGATCTCGTCGGGGTGATCGGACGGGGCCTGTCCGCAGATCCCGATCTCGAGCCCTCGCTCGCGGAAGCTCTTGGCGGCCTGACGCACGAGCACCTTCACGGCCGGCGAGCGCGCGTCGACCAGGGGCACGTACCCCTCGAGGTCGTCCCGGGAGAGGGCGTAGACCGTCTGCACGAGGTCGTTCGAGCCGATCGACCCGCCGGTGAGCTCCATCGCGTCGATGAAGCGCTCCGCTTCGATGACGTTCGACGGGAGCTCGACCATGAGGTGCAGCGGGACCCCCGCGTGCGGCGAGAGTCCGTGGCGGTCGAGCTTCTGGACGACCCGGGCACCCTCCTCCGGCGTCCGGCAGAACGGCACCATGAGGTTCAGATTGTCCAGCCCGAGGCGCTGGCGGACCATCCGCAGCGCGTCCAGCTCCATGTCGAAGGCCGCGGCGAAGATCTTGTCCACGTACCGGGCGGCACCCCGCCAGGCGATCATCGGATTCTCCTCATGGGGCTCGAAGAGTCGCCCCCCGAGCAGATCGCGGTACTCGTTGGACTTCAGGTCCGAGAGCCTGACCAGCACCGGCCGCGGGTGGAACGCCGCGCAGATGAGCGCGACGCCGTACCCGACCTGATCCACGAAGAACTGTCGCCGATCTCCGTACCCGGGGGTGCGCCGCTCGATGGCGCCCAGGAGGGTGGCGAGCTCGTGGGGGTCCTCGGCCTCGAGGCGCTCCCGGTAGGGCTCGAGCTCCTCGACGAGGTGGCCGGTCGAGGAGAAGTCCCGCAACTCTTCGTAGTAGGCGAGGGCAAGCGGATGGATGCCGACCTGCGCGGTCAGGATGAACTCGAGGCGAGCGAGGCCCACGCCGTCCGCCGGAAGCATGGCGTCGGAGAGCGCCTTGCCGGGAAAGCCCACGTTGAGCTTGATCAGCGTGCGAAGCTCCGGGAGGTTGTCCATGACGACCTCCTCCACCTCGAAGTCTTGCAGCCCCGCCAGCACCAGCCCCTCATCCCCTTCGGCGCAGGTGCCGGTGACCTCCATCAGCGGCTCGAGCAGCTTGGTCGCATCTTTGCACCCGACGATGGCCGGGATCCCGAATTCGCGTGCGACGATCGCAGCGTGGGACGTCCGTCCCCCCTTCTCCGTGATGATCAGGGACGCGTCCTTCATCAGGGGCTCCCAGTCGGGTGTCGTCATCTCGGTGACGAGCACGTCGCCCGGGTCGAAGACATGCTCGTGTCCAGGGATGTCCTCGAGCTGCTCACCCGCGATGAGGCGGTTGCGGAGCTCCCGTTTCCGGACGATGACCTCCTCGTAGTCCTGGTAAAGGCGCACCTTCCCCTTTCCGATGCGTGTCCCGACCGCATGGCCGCGAGCAAGCACCTTGCCGTCGGCCTCCAGCTTCTTCAGGAGCGACGGAGCCATGCGGTAGGTACGCATGACCGACGCCCCCGTCTCACCGGCGTGCACCGTCTCCGGCCGAGCCTGCACGATGAAGAGCTGCCCCGAGTACCCGTCCTTGGCCCACTCGATGTCCATCGGGCGGCCGTAGTGGTCCTCGATGGTAATCGCCATGCGCGCGAGCTCGACCGCCTCTTCGCGCGTGACCGACCACTGTCGCTGCCTCGCCGCGTGCACGTCCACGCTTTCGGTCGTCGTACCGCCCTGCGACGAATAGACGAGCTGCTTGTCCTTGGCGCCGAGCTGTCGGTGCACCACGGAGCTGAGGCCCCTTCGGATGCCCTCCTTCCAGAGCACGACCGTGTCGGGTGACACGGTGCCCTGTACGACCAACTCTCCGAGGCCGTAGGAGGACGTGACGTGCACGACGTTGGGATTCCCGGAGTCGGGGTCGAGCGTGAACATGACGCCGGACGTGGCGATGTCGGAGCGGACCATCTTCATGACCACCACGGCGACGCCGCCCTCGAGTGGGTTCATGTCGCGGCGGATCTGGTAGCCGATGGCGCGCTCGGTGTAGGCCGACGCACAGCATTTCCGCCATGCATCGCAGACGTCCTCGATGCCACGGACGTTCAGGTACGAGTCGTACTGTCCCGCGAAGGACGCCATGCTGGAGTCCTCTCGGGTGGCGGACGAACGGACCGCCAGATCGACCTCGTGCCCGTACTCCCGCTGGAGCTTCTCGTGCGCCTTGGCGAGCCCGTCGGCGACCGACTTCGGAATCGGCGTGGCGAGGACGAGGGCCCTGGCGAGCGACGCGCGCCCGTGCATGTCCACCCCGTCGGTCACATCGGCGCGTTCGAAGACCCGCGCGAGTGCGCCGCGCAACGTTTCCTGTCCCACCGCGGAGGGCTCCCAGCGGAGCGCATCCTGAGGGATGTCCTTCCAGGTGCCTTTCGCGACGGCGGCATCCAGAAAGGTGTCGTGTGCCGCAATCGTCGTCGCGAACCCGTTCGGGATACGCACGCCCTTTCCGGTCAGGGTCTGATACATCTCCCCGAGCGATGCGGCCTTGCCCCCGACCGTTCCCACGTCTTCGGAGCGGACCTCTTCGAACCAGAGGATGAGGGAGGAACTCGCGGCATCAGCCGTGGGATCGTCGGTCATGCGTGCCTCCTGGGCCTGGGTTGCGATCGCCAGAGTGGGCGGCCGTGGCCCAAAGCGCCAGGACTGACCGCCCAGGTTGACGCCCGGCGGAGCACCTTCTCGACGGGCGTCATCGCTCTCGATCCTCGGCGATCCGGGGCTTGCAGCGGTACGTCTCCAGGTCGATCCGCTCCGAGTCGTCGAATACGACGCCTTCGGCCTCCAGGGCCACCCGCTGGATCCGCTCCGAGACGGGAGAGCCTGGACGCCTCGACACCCGACCCTGTGCGTTCACGACCCGGTGCCACGGCGTGTCCGAGTCGTCGGGGAGGGCCGCAAGAGCGTATCCGACCTGGCGCGCCCGACCGGGAAGGCCCGCCAACGCGGCCACCTGGCCGTACGTAGCCACCCGGCCCGGCGGCACGCTCCGGACGACCTCGTAGAACGCCTCGTATCGGACCACCGGTCAGCCGAGCCCGCCGGTTCGGCCCTTCGTTCCACTCCGGGCGAGCCGGAGCTCGAGATGCCTGCGCACGTCCGGCCATTCGGGCTTCAGGACGCTGAACATGACCGTGTCGCGGACCGTCCCGTCACGACGGGGCTGATGGTGCCGCAGCACGCCGTCCTCGCGGGCGCCCAGCGCGGCGATGGCTCGCCGTGATGCGAAGTTGAAGGCGTCCGTGCGGAATCCCACGCATCCGCATTGGAGTCCCTCGAAGGCGTGTTCCATGAGGAGCAGCTTGCACGCGCTGTTCACGTGGCTGCGTTGCCAACGGGCCGCGTACCAGGTGTAGCCGATCTCCACGCGGCTTGCGGCGCCCACGATGTCGTGATAGCGGGTGCTCCCGACGATGACGTCGGATTCCAGGGCCCTGACGGCCCACGGCAGCATGTGGCCCGCCTCGAGGCCGGCCCGGGCGGTCGCGATCCAGCTGGGCACCTCTTCCGGGCGCGGGACCGAGGTGAACCAGAGCTCCCAGAGAGCGCCGTCGCTCGCGGCCTCCGCGAGGGCCTCGGCGTGGTCGGGCGAGAGCGGCTCGAGCCGCACCCCATAGCCTTCCAACGTCACGGGCTCCGGCGAGATCACGGCTCGCCCTCCGCGTCTCCACGACGTGAGGCGAGCGCCGCGCTGACCGCATCGAGGAGCTCGTCGGCGGTGTAGGGCTTGGCGAGGCGTCCGCTCACAGGGAGGTTTGGAGCGGCTCCCGACGCACCGGCGCCCATGCCGGTGACGGCCAGGACCGGGATGTCGGAGGTCGCGTCACGGAGCGCGCCGACGAGCTCGGCGCCGCCCATTCTGGGCATCGTCATGTCCGTGACCACGACGTCGATGTCGGCTCGCGGCTTCCGGAGGATGTCGAGGGCGTCCTCCCCGTCCGCGGCCGTGAGCGCCTTATAGCCGAACGCCTCGAGTGTCTGCTGGGTGATGGACCGGACCGCGGCCTCGTCGTCCACCACGAGCACGACCGCCCCGCCGCCCTGCCAGCGCTCGCTCGCCGCGCCTGGGCCCCGGGCAGAGCCCTCTTCAGAGCGCGCCGGGAAGTGGAAGCGGAAGGTCGTCCCACGGCCCACCTCCGAGTACACGGTTACGAACCCTCCATGGCTCCGCAGAATGGTTGCCACGGTGGCGAGCCCGATGCCGGTCCCCGCGCCGACGGCCTTGGTCGTAAAGAGAGGATCGAAGATGTGGGGGAGAACTTCGGCGGGCATCCCGGTGCCCGTGTCGGTGACGGAGATCCGCGCGTACGGCCCGGGATTCGCTGTTCCGCTCATGGCGGCATAGTGCTCGTCGATCTGGACGTTCTCGACGCTCACGGTCAACGTGCCGCCCTCCGTCATGGCGTCCCTGGCGTTGACGAAGCTGTTCATGAGCACCTGGTGGATCTGGGTGTCGTCGCCATAGACCGACCAGAGATCCGAGGCCACGCTGGCCGTGAAGCGGATGGTGTCGGGGAACGTGTCGCGCGCGACGCGTCCGGCGTCGTGCACCACCTGGCCGATCTCGACCTCACGGCGCTCGGCGCCGACCCCTCGGGCGAAGGAGAGCACCTGGCGGACCATGTCGGAGCCGCGCTGCGCGCACTCTTCGATGGTCGAGATGGTCTCCCGGGCCTCTTGGCTCGAGACGTCCTCGCGAAGCAGTTCGAGCGACAACAGGATGGGGGAGAGCACGTTGTTCAGATCGTGGGCCATGCCTCCGGTGAGCGTGGCGATGCTCTCCATGCGCTGGGAACGGAGAAGGCGCTGCTCGAGCTGTTTGCGGTCCGTGATGTCCTGGATCGCTCCTTGGACACCGACGATCGCGCCGTCCCCGTCCCGCATCGGCTCGCCGATGGCGCGCACCCATGCTCGACGCCCCTTCGCGGTGACGATCGACGCCTCGAGGTCGAACGGCTTCCCGCGGACCATGCAGGCTTCGTAGGCCCTCTCGAGCGTCTCCCGATGCTCCGGCAGGCAGTAGTCGGCGGCCTCCTCGGGCGTAGGCTGGTGCCCGGCCGGCACGTCATGGATGGCGCAGGTCTCGTCCGACCAGGTGACGATCCGTTCCGGAAGCCGGATCGACCACCCGCCGAGTTGGGCGACCTGCCCCGCGATCCGAAGCAGCGCGGCCCGGTGCTCGAGCTGCTCCTGCGCCCGCGTCCGCTCCTCCAACTCCACCTGCAGAGCCCGGTTCGCCTCCTCGACCTGGAACATCTTCTTTTCCAGCTTCCTTACGAGGACCCGGTTGTACGCTTCGAGCCCTGACTCCTCTACCCCGGTCGGCTTCCGCGGACGTTCGGGCGGCCTCGACCTGGTCGTCTCGTACACCTCCCGGATCCGGCGAAGCAGGGCGTCCGGCTCCGCAGGCTTCACGATGAAGGCGTCCGCGCCGAGCTCGCGCGCCAGTTCCTCGTCCTGGGCCTCCGTGTAGGTGGCCGTGTAGACCACGAAGGGAATCGGGCTCAGCGCCACGTCGGCCTTCCAATGGCGGAGCAGCGTATACCCGTCCATGACCGGCATGAGGAGATCGGACACGACGATGTCCGGTGGCGACGCACGGGCCGCCTCCAGTGCCTCCTCGCCATTCCGTGCCCGCTCGACCGTCACGCCGTGTCCCTGGAGTAGCGACTCCAGGTAGTAGAGGTTCTCCTCCCGGTCGTCGACCACGAGCACGCGGTTCACGATCGTGCCTTCTCATGGCCAGCGTCCGGCAGGAAAGCGCTGACCTCCTCGACGAAGGTGTCCGGATCGATGGGCTTCTCGATGTAGCCGGAACAACCCGCGTCCATGGCGGCCTCCCGGTCACCGGCCATGGCGTACGAGGTGACGGCCACGATCGGGATGTCCTTGACGTCCGGAAGCTTCCGGAGCTCGCGAGCCACCTCGTAGCCGTTCATGGCGGGGAGCTGGATGTCGAGGAGGATGATGTCCGGGCGGAGCGAGCGAGCCGTGTCGATCCCGCGGGGGCCGTCCGGCTCCGAGACCACTCGCAATCCGTGACGTTCCAGGAGGAACGTGACCAGATATCGGTTCTGTTCGTTGTCTTCGATGACGAGGACGGTCCGGTCCATGACGTCACGCGCCGTTGTCGAGGGGGAGGGTCACCGAGAATTCGCTACCTTCGCGCCAGGCGCTCTCGACGGAGATCTCTCCGCCCATCAGCGTCGCCAATCTACGGCAGATGGCCAACCCGAGCCCCGTGCCCTCGTGCTGCCGGGTCAGCTCCGAGTCGACCTGCCGGAACGGCTGGAAAAGGAGGTCGAGGTCCTCGGGCTTGATACCGATCCCGGTATCGGCGATGCGGACCGTCACGGAGCCGTTCTCCCGCTCCGCGTTGAGGCTGACGTGCCCCTCATCGGTGAACTTGATGCCGTTGTTCAGGAGATTCAGCAGGATCTGGTGCGTCCGCCGCGGGTCGCCGTGCGCGGTGCCGAGGTCGGACGCGATGCTTACGTCGAGTCGGAGACCCTTGGCCTCGGCGAGCGGCCGGACGGTCTCGGCGGCCTGCTCTACGACCTGCGCGACGTCGAATGCCTCCCGGCGGATCTCGAGCTGACCGGCCTCGATCTTGGACAGGTCGAGCACGTCCTTGATGAGCTCGAGAAGGTGCCGTGCACTCCCCTGGACCATGACGAGCTGTTTGCGTTGCTCGCCTGTCAGGGGGCCCGCCAGCTCCTGGAGCACGATGCCGGTGAATCCGATGATCGAGTTGAGCGGGGTCCTGAGCTCGTGCGACATCGTGGCGAGGAAGGCCGACTTCAAGCGATCCGCGGACTCGGCCCGGACCAGAGCCGTCCGGAGCTCCTCGGTACGGTCCGCGACCTTCTGCTCGAGCGTGCGGTTGAGGTCGCGGAGGGCCCGCTCGGCGGCCCGGCGCTTCTCTTCGGCTTGCTTCTTCCCCGAGACATCGATGCCGATGCCGACGAGACACTCCCGGCCTTCGAAGTGGACCGCTCGACCGGTGAAGAGGTACGGGGTCGTCGATCCGTCCTTCGACAGGAACGACGCTTCTACGAAGGCCGTGCCCGTCTGGAAGACCTCGCCGATACGCTCGGCCAGCAGGGGTCGGTGCTCCGGAGCAAAAAAGTCGATGGGGTGCATCCTCGCGATCTCGCTCCCCGAGTAGCCCGAGACCTCCTCGAAGCGGTGGTTCCAACGCAGGAACTTCCCTTCTGCGGTGTAGAGATACAGGATGCCGGGCATGCTTTCGGTCATCGCATCGGAGAACCGCCGCTCGCGCCTCGCCGCTTCCTCTGTCTCCTTCCGCGAGGCTTCCCTCGTCAATGCGTCGAGCGCGACGGAGATGTCCCGAGCGACTTCCACCAGGAGCTCCACCTCGCGGCTTCGGAAGAAGCCGGTGTCGTCCGAGTAGACGCTCAGCACGCCGCTCACGGTCCCACCCACCCGGATCGGGAACGACCCGCACCCGCGATAGTTTCGCTTCTCCGCCTCCTCGCGCCAGAGCCGGGTCGACGGGTCGGCCGAGACGTCGTTGCAGACGTACGGCTCCCCGGACCTGAACGCGAGGCCCGTCGGTCCCAGTCCCTCCGGACGGTCGTCGGCGAAGATGTCGATGGCCTCGAAATACCCTTCGTCGTATCCTGCGATCGCGGCCGGATCGATCCGTTCGGTGACGGGGTCGCGCCACCCGACCCACGCGGTGCGGAAGCCGCCGTGGTCCACGAGGGCGTCGCATACGTGTTGGAGGAGCGCGGAGCCCTCACTCGTTCGCACGATGGCCTGGTTGACCGCGCTGAGCGCGGCGTAGAGCCGTCCGACTCGCTCGGCTTCGAGCTGGAGCGCCCTTCGCTCGCGCTCGCGCTCCTTGACGGTGGTGTACCCCTCTTCGATGCGCCTGAATGCCCGACTCACGACGACGAACAGAAGGAGCGACGTGACGGCGACGAAGGCGAGGCCCTTGTAAACGCTCATCCGGACCAGGGTCTCGGCGTCTGGCACGATGGCGGCGAGCACCGCGTCCGAAAAGTAGATCCACAAGCCGGCAAAGGCCGCGTAGGCCAGCGTTATGGCTCGCGCCCGCTTGCGTAGGCGGGCCTTCATCGAGGCGCCGGGGTCCGGCTGCGGGCCGGAGGGGTCTGGCATGGCCTGGGACTCCATCGGTCGCTTTCTGGGAGGAGCTGCGGGGCCTGTCCAAGATCCGGGGTCACGAGTCGGCGGCGCAAGGACGCTCTCCCGCGGCCCCTTATGGGCGGTCACTAATGGATGGCACCTTCGGCCCTGGCCGCTTCCCGGGGATCCGAGGGGAGGGTGACCCGGAATGAGGCGCCTCCTTCTGCGGGTTGCTCGAGCAGAGCGATCCGGCCGCCGTGCAGGAGCACCGTTTCGCGTGCGATGGCGAGCCCGAGCCCGGTGCCGGGTGCCTCGGATGAGCCGCGGTAGTACTTCCGGAAGACGAGATCGCGCTCTTCATCGGGGATGCCTGGTCCGGAGTCTGTGACCGTGAAGGAGGCGCCGCCGTCGGCGGGTCCGACGCTCAGCAAGACGCGTCCACCCGCCTGCGTGTACCGGAGCGCGTTGGAGACCAGGTTTCCGAGGACCTCGTCACGGATGAGGTCGAGATCCATGACGAGGGTCTCAGGCGTACCCGGCTCCACGGTCGCGTCGAGGGTCACCGATCGCTGGCGCGCGAGGATCTCGAAGGCGCGCAGCACCCCCGTGACGAGGTCCTGGATGAAGACCGTCTCGAGCTGGACCCTGTACGCGCCGGTCTCGAGGCGGCTCAGGTCCATGAGCCGGTCGACGAGGCGCGCCATGACCCGGGCCTGCTCGGCGATGCCGTCCACCATGCGTCCGTACTCCTCGGGCGCGACGTCGCCGAACTCCTCCTGAATGAGCTCGGCGTAGCCGTGGATCGCGTTGATCGGCGTTTTGAGCTCGTGGCTGGCGACCCCGATGAACTCGGCCTTCAGGCGGTCGAGATCCGCCAGGCGCTCCGACATGACCAGGAACGAGCGCGTGAGGTCCCCGATCTCGTCCCGTCGATTCGCCGGCAGGTCCTCCGACGGCTCGAAGTCGCCGTCCGCTACCCGCGCCATGGCCCTCCCCAGATGTCGAAGCGGGTTGGTCAGCGCCCCCGACGCCCAGGTCGCGACTCCGATCGCGACGAGAAGGGCGAGGACCATGCCCAGGAGCGTTTCCTGTCTGGACGATGCGCTCAGCGTCTCCGTGCGCTGGAGATCCCGCCGGGCCACGGCGCCGATGGAGTCGGCCACCGCGCTGAGGGCGGGGTCGGTGCGGTCGAGGGTTCGGTCGAGGCCGAGGAACAATTCGGTCGCGGCGTCGACGCGGCCGCTTGCCATCGCTTCGGTGATCGCGGCCGCCGTGGTCGTCATCTCGGACAGAAATGGCGTCAGCGCCTCGGCGGAGGCTGTGTAGGGCGGGCCCGAGAGCCGATCGTGCTCGCGCAGGACCGTCTCGAGCGCGCCTTCGGCCTCACGGGCCAGGGCCTCGTCACCCGTCGCGACGTAGCTCCGGGCGAAACGGTCGAGGTCGGCCAGCGACGCTCTCATGGCGCCCAGGCTCACCAGCGCCTCCGCGTGTCTCGCACGACCCTCGACGGCGAGCCCCTGGAGCTCGGCGAGCCGGTTCGCGGCGAAGAGCGCCGGAAGGAGGACGATGGCGATGGCCGCCCCAAATCCCGCCAGGAGCCTCGAGCGGACCGTCATGGGCGGGGGTCGAGCCCCCCGCGCAGAAGCTGGCGGATCCGCTCGAGCTCATGCTCGAGCGTCCGTACGCGCTCCTCCGCCGCGTACGTCCTGGCCCGGAGCGCCGCGATCGAGTCGTTCCGGGCCAAGAGGCTGTCATTCAATGCGGTGAGGCTGTCGCTCAACGCGCTCAACCGGGAGGCGGTCGACGGCTCGGTGGCGGAGGGGAGGGCAGCGGTCGCGTCCCTGACAGGCACCTCGCACGCCATGTCGTAGGGCTCGAAGGGCACGGAGGCGCCGCGGTCGAGCGCCAGGACGTAGAGGGACCGGGCGAGCGCCCCGTCGGGGTCACCGGCGGGCGAATGAACGAAGACCCGGGCCGCGAGGGCCGCGGCGGTCGTCGGGACCCCGTCCGGGTTCGTCGGGTCGATCTCCGCCGATGCACGAAGCAGAGCCGCTCGCCGCTCGAGCGGCAAATTCAGGCACCCCGAGGTCAGCGGAGCCAGGTGCTCCCTCGCCGAGGAGAAGTCACCGGCTTCCAGAGCGGCCGCTCCCGCCCGGAGCTCGGCTTCGGGGCTGGGGCCACGTTCGGTTCCGTGAGCGATCTGGCGGAGCGTGGTGCACCCGGACAAGGCCATGAGAAGGAGGATGGCAAGCACGTCGACCCTCCAACCGAAACGACGAAGTGGCCGAGCGGAGATCTCGGATGAAGTGTTCATGGATAGATCGGCTCGGGAGAGGCCTGGGGTGGGATGGCAATGCCGTGTGCTGCTTCCTCCCCCGGCTCATCGAGTCCGGCGCGGAACACCTCGACCACACGAGGATCGAAGCGATCGCCCGAGCCCCGCGCGATGTCGTCCAGCGCCGCCTGCACCGTCCAGGCCTCTTTGTACGGCCGGGGATGGGTCAGCGCGTCGAAGGTGTCCGCCACCGCCACGATCCTGCCCGAGAGCGGGATCTCCTCGCCGGCCAGCCCCTCAGGATAGCCGCCGCCGTCCCAGCGCTCATGGTGGCTGAGCGCGATCTCGGCCGCCAGTCGGAGCAGGGGAACGTCCGAGCCGGACAGGATGTCGGCGCCGATGGCGCAATGCGTCTTCATGACCTCGAACTCGACCGCGCTCAAGGGACCGTCGTTGAGGAGGATGCCGTCCGGAACGCCGATCTTCCCGACATCGTGGAGTGGCGCGGCGAGACGCATCATCTCGACGTCGGAAGGCGACCATCCGAGGAGGGCCGCCACACGCGCGGCGGACCGGCCCACCCTCCGGGTGTGCTGCCCCGTCGCGTCATCACGGTACTCCGCAGCTCGGGCGAGTCGCTGCAACGTCTGGAGGCGCGCGTCTTCGAGCTCCAGGGTTCGCGCCCGGACCCTGCGCTCGAGCTCGGCGTTCTGGCCCCTGAGCTCCTGATAGAGCATCCGGGTCTCGAGCAGGTTGCGGACCCTCGATCGTACCTCGGAGGGGCTGAGGGGCTTCGTGAGATAGTCACGCGCCCCGGCGGAGAGCGCCCGACGCTTCGCGTCGCGCGTGTTGTCCGAAGTGAGGACGAGCACCGGAAGGTACTGGTCGGCTGGCGTCGCCTCGCGGATGACCTCGAGGACCTCGTGTCCGTCCATGCCGGGCATCAGGAGGTCCAGAAGCACCAGGTCCGGTTCGAAATCACGGAGGAGCGGGGCCACCTGGAGGGGATCCCGGGTGTCGTGAACGGTGGTGTAGCCGGCGGGCTCCAGGATGCGACGCAGGAGGTCGACGTTCGAAGCCTCGTCATCCACGATCAGGATGCGGGCGCGACGGATCTTTTCGTCCAGCACGGAGATGTTCAACGGGTCGCGGGGGGAAGAGGATGCGACGCCCCTCTTGTCGCAAGAAACATACCTCCAGTCGACCTTCTACGCGCTGCACCAGCAGCCAGGCCATGCCCCGGTTCTCCCCGGACGCCGACCGGGAGAGGCGCCGGAACGCGATCGGTGCGAGATTCGTAAGCGTCATGCCCGAGCCTGCGTCGGACTGCCCTGAGGCGTGACATCAGGGTGCACCGGAATGGGGCACTCGGCCTCGATCGAACCAAAGCTGGAGCCGGACAGGTATGCAGGGAAACAGGGTTTGGGGAGCGGGACGTTGAGTGAGTGGGAGATCCGTCAGGCGACGGTCGCAGATCACGCGGCCATCCGCGTGATCAACGACCAGAGCGTGCCCGGTGTAAGCGCGTTCGACGCGGCCAAGCTCGAACTGCTGGCGGCTGCGTCCGATCCCCTGCTCGTGGCCGTGGGAGACGACGGCGTAGCCGGATATCTCATTGCGTTCACTCCGGATGCGCAGTACCCGGGTGCCTGCTTCCAGTGGTTCCGGGAGAACCGTCCGGGCTCCCTCTACATCGATCAGGTCGCGATCGGGGCGTCCGCACGGCGCCGCGGCGCCGGTGCGGCGCTGTACGACGCCGCGGAAGAGGCCGCCCTGGAGCGTGACCTGGACCGGCTCACCTGCGAGGTGAATCTCGATCCTCCCAATCCCGAGTCGATGGCCTTCCACGCCGCGCGAGGCTTTCAACAGGTTGGCACGCTCGCGGTTCCGGACGGTCGGAGGGTTTCGCTCCAGCTGAAGACGCTCGATGGATCGAGCGCTGGACCATAGGTTGATGGATGCGCGGGTTTGCCGGTCACACCACAGGAGGTCGATTCGAGTGACGCTATTGAATCCCAGGAACGCCGTCGTGGCGTGCGTGATGGCCCTCGGAGTCGCGCTGCCGGCGTCCTCGT
Source organism: Gemmatimonadota bacterium (assembly GCA_040904945.1). Classification (GTDB taxonomy): domain Bacteria; phylum Gemmatimonadota; class Gemmatimonadetes; order Longimicrobiales; family Gaopeijiaceae; genus JAWLHJ01. The sequence goes on along the minus strand of JBBDSM010000115.1, from coordinate 10,055 downwards.
CGGCGCAGCAGGAGTACGTCCCGGGACCCCATCCCGAGTGGGAACGGCGTGACCCGGCTGCCGTCGGTTTCGATCCGGCCGCGCTCGAGTCGGCCATCGACTTCGCCATCGCTTCGGAGTCGACGTCCCCCCGCGACTTGACCCTGGCCCACGACATGGGGTTCGGCCGGGAGCCGAGGGGCGACGCCATCGGCCCGTTCGCGGACCGCGGCCCGCAGACCGGCCTTGTGATCCGGCACGGCTACATCGTGGCCGAATGGGGCGAGCCGTCGCGCGTCGACCAGACCTTCAGCGTGGCGAAGAGCTTCCTGTCGACCACGGTGGGGCTCGCAGTCGACCACGGGATCATCCGTAGCATCGACGACCCGGTGCGCGCCTACATGCCGCCCCTGGTCTTGGAACACGGTGACGGGGAGCCCGGCGACGAAAGCGGACGTCGGCCGAAGCTGCTCTTCGAATCGGAGCACAACCGGGGCATCACGTGGGAACATCTCCTCCGGCAAACGAGCGATTGGGAGGGGACGCTCTGGGGGAAGCCGGAGTGGGCCGATCGTCCGGACCGGGACCCGTCGACCTGGCTGACCCGCCCCCGCAACGCCCCGGGCACGGTCTACGAATACAACGACACGCGGGTGAACCTTCTCGCATTGGCCGCGACGGCGATTTGGCGTAAGCCGCTGCCCGACGTGATCCACGAGCACGTCATGGGACCCATCGGGGCTTCCACGACGTGGCAGTGGCACGGTTACGAGAACTCGTGGATCAATCTGAACGGCCATCTCGTGCAGGCCGTCAGCGGTGGGAGCCATTGGGGCGGGGGCATGTTCATCAACGCGTACGATCAGGCCCGGCTCGGGCTTCTCACGCTGCATGAGGGACGCTGGGGCGACGAGCAGCTCGTGTCGCAGGATTGGATCGAGCGTTCGCGCGTTCCGGGGACGGCGAACCCCGGGTACGGCTTCATGAACTACTTCCTGAACACCGACGGTGAGATGTACCCGAGCGCGCCCGAGGAAGCGTGGGCGCACCGCGGCGCGGGCGCGAACATCGTGTACGTCGACCCGGTCAACGACCTCGTGGTCGTCGCCCGTTGGATCCAGGGGAACCAGTTCGACGAATTCATCGGGCGCGTACTTTCGGCGCTCGACGGGGGGTAGTCATTCTCCGCCGGGTCCGGGTAGGACGGGCGAAACCCATTCCGCCCGGAAGCCATGCTGAACGCGACCGCATTACCCAGACCCTTCATTCAGGTGAGTAGCCCGCCTCCGCGTGAGACGCCCGATCTGGATCTGTTCCGTGTGTGGGCGCGGAGGATCCGGGACTCGGACGCCTCCGCGCTCGAGTCGTTCTTCCGGGCCGTCCACGGCCCCCTCGTCGGGTACGCGACGAAGTTCGTGCCGGAGTCGACGGCCGAGGACATCGTTCAGGACGCGTTCATCCGGATCTGGGAAGGACGCGCGCGCATCGACCCGTCCCAGTCACTGAAGGCCTTCGCGTACCGCACCGTGCGGAACCTGTGCCTGAACCGGATCCGTGATTCCAAGACGCGGGAAACGCTGCTCGCCGAGCGGTACGAGATTCCGACCGAGGCGATTCCGGAGCCGGACGAGGAGCTCGCGAAGGCGGACTTCGCCGAGCGCCTCAAGGCCTGGATCGCCGAGCTCCCCGAACGCCAGAGGGAGGCCCTCGAGCTGAGCCGCTTCCACGGTCTCACGCACGATCAGGTGGCGGACGCGATGGGGGTGTCGCCGAGGACGGTGAACAATCATCTGGTCAAAGCTCTGCGCTTCATCCGGGACCGGGTGCGAGCGTTCGAGCCTTCCCTGCTGGACTCATGAACAATCACGAGAACGATCGGTTCCCGCGGATGCTCGCGGACGAGCCCGACGCCGACGAGCTCGAGGCCGTTTGGTCGGCGCTCGAGGCTACGCGAACGGGCGACCGTACGTCGCCGGAGAAGACGGACGCCGCCTGGGAGGCGCTCAGCGGGAAGCTGGGTCTCGGTGCCGCCGATGCGCCCGTCATCGAGAGCGAGCACCACACGTCGTCGTCCCCCGCCGCGACCCGGACCGGGTGGCTGCGCGTGGCCGCCGTCGCCGCGGTCGTCCTGGGAGGAGCGGCGGTCTGGCAGCAGGTGCCGGTGACGCACATCGCTCCGGCCGGCGAGCGAGTCGCCGTCACGCTTCCGGACGGCTCCGACGTCCAGCTCAACGCCGGCTCCATCTTGAGGCACCGGCGCGGTTTTAATCTCCTCCCCGGCGTCGCTGCCGACGCGAGGTCGGTCCGTTTGGACGGCGAAGCGTTCTTCGACGTCGAGCCGGGCGAGCGTCCGTTCGAGGTCGAGGCCGGCGAGGCTCGGGTCACGGTGCTCGGCACCCGCTTCAACGTGCGAGCGAGGGCCGGGCTCGGCGCCCCGGTACGGGTCGAAGTGGCCGAGGGGCGCGTCCGTGTCGAAGCGGAGCCCACTGATTGCGCCGTCGAGCTCGAGGCGGGGCAGAGTGTCTTCGTGGTGTCCGGCTCGAACGCGCTCGTCCCCGAGTCCATTCCCGTGGACCGCATCGCGTCGTGGAGATCCGGAGGGCTGTCGGTGAGCGAGGAGCCTCTCGCCGAGGTCGTGACGGAGCTCGGGGTGCGGTTCGGCGTCAACGTCGCGCTGGCTGCTTCCGTTGACGGCTCGGTACGGGTGACGGCGTACTATCCGCTGGTCACCGGCGTCGAGTCGGTCCTGACTGACCTGGCCACACAGCAGAATCTCCAGGTCCGGAGAACCGCCGACGGATGGGAGCTCTTCTGAAGGCCGCGCGCGCGCGCCTCGTGGGCCGGACATCCCGCGGGGCCGCGCTCGCGCTTCTGCTGGTAGCCCTCCTCGGCGCCCCGGCGCCGGCCATCGGTCAGGTCGAGACGTTCGACCTGGCCGTTCGTGACGTCCCCGTCAGCGTGGCCCTGGAGGATCTCGTCTCGATGACGGGGATCAGCCTCGTCTATTCCTCGGATGTCGTGCGGGGCAAGCGCACCGTATGTCGCGCCGAGGGCGCTTCATCCGAGGAACTGCTCCGCTGCGTCGTGCACGGAGCCGGCCTCGACTTCTACCGTCTCTCGTCCGGGACCTACGTCGTGATCGCCGCGCCGGAGGCCCTCCCGGCGTTCGGTATGCTGTCCGGGGAGATCGTCGACGCGCTGACCGGCGAGCCCGTCCCCTCGGCTTCCGTGGAGCTCGCCGACGGGTCGGGCCGTGCCGTCTCGAACGGGGCGGGCCTCTTCCTCCTTCCGCGGCTGCTCCCCGGACCGCACGAGCTGAGAATCTCTCATTTCGGATATGCCCCGCGCGTGCTCTCCCTCGAGATCGGCGCTTCGACGGCCCTCCGCCGTAGCATCCGGCTCGATCCGCTCGCGCTGGAGCTCGACCCGATCGTCGTGGACGGGCTCGACCGAGTGGGCGGTGCGGTCGCGGACGGCGTGTGGGGCTCGACCGACTTCGCGTCGGGCCTCCCGGAGGGCGGCGACGTGTCGCGGCAGGCGCGCACCGGGCTCGGGGTGAGCCGACGCCCTCTCTTCGCGGATCTGTCGGTGCAGGGGAGTGCGCCCGGAGAGCACATGGTTCGGCTCGACGGCGTCCCCGTCTTCGATCCGGTCGCGCTGGGCCGCACGCGGAGCGCGTTCAGTCCGCTGGCCCTCAGGCGCATCACGGTCCACAAGGCGGGCTTCGACGTGGCCGAAGGAAGCTTCGCCGGCGGTGTGATCGATATCGAGCACCGGGTGGAGAATCCGGAAGGCCAGGGCGGGGTGACCGTCCATGCAGACCCGGTCAGTGTGACGGGCGAGATCTCCGTTCCCGTCGCCGCGCTCGGCGGGGAGGGATGGCTCATGACCTCCGCCCGGGGGAGCCTCTGGGACATCTACCGGGAGCCGTCACTCGACGATGCGCTGCGGGACTGGAACACGGTGGATCCCGTCATCGCGCGGCGCCTCCTCGGCGACGGGACGCGCTTCACCGATGGGCTCCGGTTCGACGCCCATCGGCACGGCTCGGATGTGGCGTTTTCGGACGTGCACGCCGCGCTGCGACTCAGGTATCCTGGATTCCGGACGCTGAGTGCGTCGTTCTACCGCGGCTCGAACAGCGTGGGGACGGAGCTCTTCTCGTCCGGCACCGACCCCGAGTCCGAAGCGTTGGACCGCTTGATGGTCACGCGGGACCGCTATGAATGGTCGAACCTCGTCGGGACCGTGGGCTTCGACTGGCTCCTGGGGGACCGCGCCTCGCTGAAGGCCCGCGTCTGGGGGAGCGAGCACGAGCTGGAGCACGCCTACGGCTTGGTCGACGGCGACGAGGTCGGATACGATCCGGGTAGCTCCAGCGTGGCCGAGATCGAGCAGGATCTGGTGGCGCTCCTCGACGCCCGCCCGCGGGCCGGCGACGGGAACCGGGTTCGTGAGCTCGGGGCCGAGCTGTCGGGCGACCTGGCCGCGGGTGGGGGACACTTCCTTAGCGCCGGGGCCGAAGCCGTGCGGGTGGAGAGCCGGAGTCGGTTCGAGAACGGCTTCATCCTTCCGCTCCGCTCCGACGTGTCCGGGTGGAGGTTCGCGGGGTACGCGCAGGATCGTTGGACGATCGGACGCGCCGTCACGCTGGAAGGCGGGCTGCGGGTGACCGCGATCCCAGGCGGTGACGTGTTCGCCGAGCCCCGCGGATCGGTGCGACTGGATGGGGGGTCGGACGCGCTCGGACCGTGGACCGTGCGCCTTGCCGCGGGACTCCATCGGCAGTTCGTCGATCAGTTCGAGCTCACGAGCGTCGGCCCCAGCGCGCTCGTGCCGGAGATCCGTTTCTGGCTGCCGTCCGACGGCTCGCTGGAGCCGGCGAAGGCCCGCCATCTTGCCCTCGAATGGGCGGTGCAGCCGGTGGACGGTCTCGAGCTGCGGGCCGAAGCGTATCGGAAGTGGATGGATCGGGTGCTCGCTCTCGACTACGGCGTGCTGACCGCCGCGCACTCCGGTGAGCCGACCGTGGTCGATCAGGACCGCTTCGTGGGTGTATCTCAGGGGACGGCTCACGGTGCCGGCCTCCGCGCGTCCTGGCAGGACGGCCGCCTTCGAGTCGCGGCTGGTTATGATTGGAGTGTCTCCGAGCGGACCTTCCCGTCACGGTTCGATGGGGCGGCGCAGCCGACCCCCTGGAGCGAGCCGCACGCGGTCGACCTTTCGCTCCGTCTACCGGTGGGACGCGGGTGGGCGTTGGAGGCCGAGTCGGGAACGGTGTGGGGCCGCACCTGGAGTCTGAGACGGGCCTATTACGACTTCCTCACGCTGCACGGGACGGACGGCGGGCCCGACATCTCGGATCCCGGTGACGATCCCCTTCCGACCCTCCATCGACTCGACGTGGGTGCCTCCTGGCTCGGTCGCCTGGGTGGCGGACCGCTCACCGAGCTCCGCTTCGAGATCCGGAACGCGATCCCCCGACAGGTGCTGGACTACTCCCTGGCGCGCATCGACGCGGACGACGGCTCGAGCGGTTATGAGCGGCTCCCGCGCTATCTCCCGGGTACGTCCCTCTCCCTCTCATTGCGCCTGGCGCTCTGACCGGTTCAAGCTTGGGATAGTCACCCCTCCGATTTCCCGTGTAGCGAGGTAGCAAACCCGGTCGGTCGACCGGTCCTTGTACCTCTCCAACCATACACGGGAATCATGTTGAACCTTCGAACCAACCTCCGGACGTTGCTCGTCCCGGCCGCCGCGATCGTGTTCGCGGCGTGCGGAGACGAGGAACCCACCGGGCCCGTAGATACGGGGCCCGACAACATCGCAGAGATCGCTCAGTCCACCGACGACGTGAGCACCCTCGCCGCAGCGCTCGAGGCCGCCGGCCTCGTCACCGCGCTCGAGGGCGACGGACCCTTCACCGTCTTCGCTCCGGTCAACAGCGCCTTCGCCGCCCTCGGTGACGACGTCGTGGCCGGGCTCCTCGAAGACGCGAACGCGGATCTGCTGACCCGCATCCTGACCTTCCACGTCGTGCCCGGCACGGCCGCCTTCTCCGGCGACCTGAGTGACGGGCAGACCGTCACGACGCTCGAGGGGAACGAGCTCACCATCGGCGTGTCCGGAAGCAGCGTGACCGTCAATGGCGCCGCCGTGACCACGGCCGACATCGAGGCCGAGAACGGCGTGATCCATCTGATCGACGGCGTGCTGGTGCCGCCGATCGACATCGTCGAGCGGGCCATTCTCACGGCCGAGACCCAGACGCTGGTCGACGCGGTCGTGGCCGGTGATCTGGTCGCCACGCTCAAGGGCGACGGACCGTTCACGGTCTTCGCACCGATCAACGCGGCGTTCGAGGCGCTCGGCACGGACAAGTTGGACGTCCTGCTCGCGCCGGAGAACCAGGCGCTGCTGCAGAAGATCCTGACCTATCATGTGATCGCAGGTGACGTGCGCGCGGCCGATCTGGTCGACGGCGCCACTGCGACGACGGTCGAAGGCACCGAGGTGACGTTCGACCTTTCCGGCGAGACGCCGATGGTCAACGGCGCCGGCATCATCGCGACGGACATCGTCACCGAGAACGGCGTCATCCATCTCATCGACGGCGTGCTCACCGAGAACGCCGACATCGTCGACGTGGCCGTGCTGAACGGCTTCGAGACGCTGGTCGATCTCGTCATCGAGGCTGACCTCGTGACCACGTTGCGGAGCGACAACGGCGGCGACGGCTTCACCGTGTTCGCGCCGACCGACGAGGCGTTCGCGGAGCTGTCCGCGGTGCCCACCGGCCAGGCGCTCGTCGACGTGCTGACCTACCATGTGGTCGCCGCGACCGTCGGCTCCGGTGACCTGTCCGACGGGCAGGTCGTGACCACCGTGGAAGGCAGCACCTTCACGGTGAACATCGACGGGTCGACCGTGACCATCACCGATGGAAGCGGAGCCACCGTGGGCGTCGTCCTGACGGACGTCCCGGCCGCGAACGGGGTGGTGCACGTGATCGACGGCGTGCTGCTCCCGAGCTGACGCGCCCTTAGCCGAAAGGCTTGGAGGGGCTACGCCCCGTCCGGCTCCATGCCGGGCGGGGCGTTCCCCGACGGGCTCGCTCCGGGCGGTACGATGCCCGAGAGCCCGACCCCCGCGAGGGAGGCCCAGACCAGGGCCACCGAGCTCGCTCCTCCCTCGCCCAGAAAGAGCCCCTGAGTGCCCACCAGGAGCGCGACGATGACGCCCCAGCGGACCCGAGCGATAGAAAGCGGATCGCCCGTCGCGTCGCAGGTGGAGCGGAGCGCGCCGGTCGTCAGCGACCCGTGGAGCACCAGCGCCGCCACGACGGCCGCGCCGACGAGGATCGAGGTCGCCGGCACGCCCAGGACGATCGGGCTCGAGACCACGCGATCCTGCTCGGCCGCCGCGCCCGCGAGCGCAGCGACCATCACCAGGCACAGCGCCGCGAAGCCCCACTGTCGACGTCGTCCGTCCGGTAGCCACGCGTCCAGTCCGAACGCGAAAGCCGTCACGACGCCGACCGCCGGACTTCCGGTGTCCGCCACCGCCCAGCCGCTGAGTCCCAGCACGACGACGCTGTCCAACGTCGTGGCCGGTAGCCCGACCGTATGGTTCACCATCCGGGTGAGCATGAGCGTGGCGAAGAGCAGAACCAGACTCACGCCCGGGACGAAGAGGAGCGTTCCGAAGCCGAGCACGAGGGCGACGAAAGCCGCTCTCTGGTCGTCCGGAGCCAGTTCCCGTCCGACCGCCCAGCCGCCGAGCATCGTTCCGGCGCCGAGCGCAACGGCCCAGAGTCGCGATGTCCCGGCGAGCCCCGGAACCCAGGTTGCCGAGACCGCCGCGATCAGGGCTCCCGCAGGCATGAGCACCAAGACGGCGCGGTTCGTCGGCCAGCTCGGATCGAGCGGACGTCCGAGCGAGCTCATGCCTCGGAGCGTGTCGGATGGGGATGCGTGGTCGGACACGGATTTTCCCGTAGATTGCGGTTTCGGACACCTCGAGCGGAGAACGGGTGACGGTCACGAAACTGTCGGACGACGAGCGCGTGCGCGAGCCCTGGCGACCGTATGTCCTTCTGGGCCTGGCGCTCCTCGCCGTCGGCTTGGCGGCGTGGCGGCCGATCCCGGTCGGCGTGTGGCACGACGACGGCGTCTACATGCTGGTCGGGAAGGCGCTGGCCGAAGGCCACGGTTTCAGCTATCAGGGTGTCGTCGGAGCGCCTCCAGCCGTCAAGTTCCCACCCGTCTACCCGCTCCTGGTGGCGGGCGCGTGGACGGTCTTCCGGGACATCGGGACCGTCACGCTCGTCCTGACGCTGGCGAACCTCGTGTTTCTGTCCGGAGCGGGCGCGCTCCTGGCGCGTGCGCTCCGGACCGGCGCCGGCCTGCCCCGTCCCATCGCTTTGCTCGCAGGCGGTCTCGCCATCGTGTCGGCGGACGTCCTTCGAACCTCGTCGGCCGTGCTCTCGGAGCCTCTCTTCCTGTTCCTCGTGGCGTCGAGCCTGGCGCTCTGGCCGCGTGCGCTCGGGGAAGCGGAGCACGATCACGATGGCTCACGCGGCTGGCTCCTCCTGGGTGCGGCGCTGCTCCTGATGGTCGGAACGCGCGCCGCGGGGCTGCCGTTCGTGGCTGGCTTCGCCCTCGCCGCGGCACTCTCCGTCGGACTTCGTCCTGCGGTGCTGCTCGCGGCCCCGGCGGCGGTGGGGTGGGTGGCCTGGACGGGGTGGGCCGCAGGTCGAGCGCGGGAGGTACCGGCCGATATGGCGGATCTCCTCGGGCCGTACTCAGGATGGCTGCGCGAGCAGATTCTGAACGACCCGGCCAGCTTCGTTGCACGTTTTCCGGCGCACGCATTGGGTGTGGCCGAGCGGATCCTCATACTCCTGCTGCCCCGCACGGAATCCCCCTGGCTCTGGCTGGCGGCGCTTCCGCTGCTCTTCCTGCTCGCGGCCGGATGGTCGGAAGCGCGTCGACGGTTCCCGCCCCTGGCCTGGTGTACGTTGGGCTACGCCGCGCTGCTGCTCCTTTGGCCGTACCTGGGCCGGCGCCTCGTCGTGCCGCTCCACGTCCTCTCGGTCGGTTTGATTGTCCTCGGCGGATATCGATACTCGAGACGGTTGGAGCCCTCGGCAGCTTCCGCACCGAGCTGGCGGCGGTGGCTCGGCGCCGCCGCCATCGCCTGGGCCGGCTTCTACACGGTCGTCACGACGGTGCGCATCGCCCAGGAGTGGCCCACCGCTGGTTACGTGATCCGCGCGCAACGGCTCGCCGGGGGCGTGGAGGCGATGACCCGCACCGTTCCCGGGGATGCCGTCGTCGGCGCGCCGGAGTTCTGGGCGGGCCTTCATCTGCACGGCGGGTGGACGGTGGCGCCGAGCGTGCTCTTCGATCCTGCCAGCACGGATCTGGAGGCGCCCTCGTGGGGCTCGCCCGAGGCCCAGGAGCGGCTCTGGCGCTCGGCTGGCATCGAGTATCTCCTGCTCGAACAGGGCGGCCTCCTGCATGGGGCGACGCTCGACCGCCTCGAGGCCAGGTGTCCAGGCGCCATCGCGGTCCTGGCTCGGGTTCCTCCCATGATGGTCGTCCGGCTTCCCTGGGCCGCCCGGGAAGAAGCCGCGTCCGACGGTGCGTCCGGCGCCTGTCCTCCGCCGGAACCAGCTCCGTAGCAGCCCGTGGTAGAAGTCTGGTGGGCCGGACCCGTGCTGCGCACGGGTGCCCCGGGAGCGCCACAGCCGACCACGGCCTTCGGCCGCGGTGCCCTCCTAGGCGGCGCGACGAGCCGAGAGGTCAGCCCGTCCGCTGCGGTCCAGACGTTCTGCCACGAGCCCACGGAGCGGAGCGACGTGAACGCATAGCCATGAGCTACGTCGAGGAGTGCCAACGACGGAGGTGGGGCTGTGCCGCCCCAACCCGAAGGGCACGAGGGGACCAACACCCTCCGGGTGTCGGTGCCCGCGGCATCAGGCTGCGTCATGACTCCTCCCCGATGTTACTACATCGCGTTCGTCGTCCTTCCTTGCCTGATATCCGCAAGACCCTCGTGCGCGGCCCACCAGA
>JBBDSM010000114.1:6510-27162 GCA_040904945.1 Gemmatimonadota bacterium | reverse complement strand
GCGCCGTCGGAGCCAGGCCTCGAAGTCGGCGCGGGACCGAGCGTTGAGCACGTCCCCCGCCTCCAGCCATCCGCGCCGCGCCTGTGCGACACCGAAGCGCATGTCCTCGAGCCCCTCCGGGCCGTGGGCGTCCGTGCTGATCACCACGGGGACGCCCAGCTCTTTCGCTCGGTGTACATGCACGTCGTCCAGATCCAATCGGTTCGGATTCGCGTTGAGCTCCACGGCGACACCGAGCTCCGCAGCCGCCTGCAGCACCTCCTCGACGTCCAGCTCGAAGGGCACGCGGCGATTGATGATCCGGCCCGTGGGATGCGCCAATATATCCACAGCGGGATGACGCATGGCTCGGAGCACCCGTTCGGTCATCGTCTTGCGGTCCTGGTCCATGAACGAGTGGACCGAGACGAGGACCAGGTCGAGGCCTTCCAAGATGTCGTCCGGGAGGTCGAGCGTCCCGTCCTTCAGGATGTCGACCTCAGCGCTCTTCAGGAGGAGGATGCCCGGGACCTTTTCGCGAACCTCCTCGACCTCCTCCCACTGAGCGCGGGCGCGCTCGGGCGTGAGCCCCCCGACCATGGCCATGGCCTGGCTGTGATCGGTGACGGCCAGGTACGCATAGCCGAGCTCTTCGCACGCCCGGGCCATGTCCTCGAGCGATGCCCGGCCGTCGCTCCACGTCGAGTGCATCTGCAGGTCGCCGCGGATGTCTTCGAGCGTGACCAGCTCGGGTAGCGCACCCTCGAGCGCGGCAGCGATCTCTCCTCGGTTCTCGCGGAGCTCGGGCGCGATCCACGGGAGACCGAGGGCTGCGTACACGTCCTCCTCCGTGTCGCCGGCCAGCCGCTCGCCGAAATCGCCGTCGGCCCCCGCGGAGTCCGGGCCGCCGGCCTCGCTGTCTTCGTCCTCCTCCCGCGTGCGGTACACACCCCACTCGTTCACCCGGAGTCCCTCCTTCACGGCCCGGGTCCTGAGCACCACGTTGTGCTCCTTGGAGCCGGTGAAGTAGAGCAGGGCCGCGCCGAAGGACTCGCTCGGGATGACACGAAGGTCCACCTGGAGCCCAGAGTGGAGGACGATACTCCCCTTCGTCGACCCCGAGCCGAGCACGCGTACGGCGCCGGAGTACGCGACGAAGTGCTCGACGACCGGCGTGCCGTCGCCGTCGTGCGCGGCGAGGAGGTCGACGTCGCCGATGGTCTCCTTGCGCCGTCGCAGCGAACCCGCGATCTCGAAACGCTCAACGCCCGGAGCGTCCTTCATGTGCTCGAGCACCCCCTCGATGAGCCGCTCCACCTCGTGGATCTGGAAGCGCCCGGTGTGGGTGAGATGGTCGTCCACGGCGGCACGCAACTTTTCCGCGCTCTTCTTGCCGAACCCCTCGAGCTTCTCGATCTCACCCGCGTCGAGCGCCTCCTGGAGGTCCTCGACGTCGCGGACGCCGAGCTCCTCGAAGACCTTGCGCACCTTCTTGGGACCTAGCCCCTCCAGTCGCCCGAGCTCGGCCAGCGAGCGCGGGTAGTCTTTCGTGATCTCTTCCATCCGGGCGATGGTCCCGTCCCGGACGAGCTCCTCGATATGCCTTGCGACGCTGTCCCCGATGTCGGGAAGCTCGGTGAGATCCTCGCCGGCCTCGACCATGGCCGCGAGCGACCGGGAGGAGCTCTTCACCGTATTCACTGCGTTCCGGTATGCTCGGATCCGGAAGTGGTTGGCTCCCTGGATCTCGAGCAGATCCGCGAGCGTGTCCAGCTCGCGCGCAATGTCGAGGTTGGCGATCACAGGCTTCCCCCGAGTGAGGCCAACTTCTCGAGAAACGTGTCGTAGTCGAGCACCTGAATCCCGAGCTTCTCGGCCTTGGTGAGCTTCGACCCCGCGTTATCCCCAGCGACGACGAAGTCGGTGCTCCCGGACACGGAACCCACGACGCGGCCACCGACCGAGCGCCAGGCCTCCTCGGCCTCCGAGCGCGAGACGGGGAGCGTGCCGGTGAAGACGGCGGTACCGCGGTCCTCGGCTGGCTCGGTCGTTCGCTCGGGACCCACCGGCTCGATTCCCTTGTCCAGTAGCGCGTCGACCGCGGCGGCGGTCCGCTCGTCCTCGAAGAAGCCCGCGATCGCCTCGCTCATCTTGGGTCCGATGCCGGGGACCGCCTCGAGCTCTTCCCGGGACGCCGCGCGGACCCGGGAGAAGTCGCCGAAGTGCTCGGCGAGCGTTCGCGCCACGGTCACCCCCACCTCGGGGATGCCGAGCGCGACGAGGAAGCGCTCGAGCGGCGGCGCCTTCCTGTCGTGGATCGCCGTGACGAGCGCCGTGGCCGACTTCTCGGCGAAGCCCTCGAGGGTGGCGAGCCGCTCCGGGTCGAGGTCGAAGAGGTCGTCGAGCCCGTGCACCCAGTCGAGGTTCACCAGGAGGTTCGCGGTCTCCGCGCCGAGTCCCTCGATGTCGAGCGCGGAGCGCGACCCGAAGTGCACGATGCGCGCTTTGAGTTGGGCCGGGCACCCCAAGCGGTTCGGGCAACGGATGCGGGGCCCGTCCTCGACCACCGGCGTACCGCACTCGGGACACTCCGTGGGCATCTCGAACGGAGGGGAGCGGTCGTCGCGGTGCTCGATGACTTCCACGACCTGGGGGATCACGTCCCCGGCGCGCTGGATCCGCACGGTGTCGCCCTCGCGGAGGTCCCTGCGACGGAGCTCCTCGCGGTTGTGGAGCGATGCGCGCGACACGGTGACGCCTCCGACGACGACCGGCCGCAGGAAGGCGACCGGCGTGAGCACCCCGGTGCGTCCGACCTGCACGTCGATCTTGTCGAGACGCGTAACCTCCTGTCGCGGCTCGAACTTGTACGCCAGAGCCCACCGCGGATGATGGGACGTGGAGCCCAGGGCCCGCCGAGCCTCGAAGTCGTCGAGCTTGATCACGACGCCGTCGATCTCGTAGTCGAGGTCGTCGCGCTCGTCGACGTACCGGCCGTGGTAGGCCAGGATCTCCTCGACGCCATGCACGGTCTCGACCCGGTCCGGCACCTTGAAGCCCCAGTCGCGGATCGCCTGGACCCCCTCCGCGTCGGAGTCGAGCCCGTGGTCGTTCGAGAGGACGTCGTAGACCAGCACGTCGAGCTTCCGGCGTGCGGTGGCGCGCGGATCGAGCTGGCGGATCGCCCCGGCCGCCGAATTGCGCGGAGACGCGTACGGCTCCTGCCCGTCTTCGACGAGTCGCGCGTTGTAGTCCTGGAAGTCCGAGATGTACATCATGACCTCGCCCCGAAAGGCGACGAAGCCCGGGACCGGCCGTGGGTCGTCCCGGAGACGGAGCGGCAGCGACCGGACGGTTCGGAGATTCGCCGTGACATCCTCGCCCTCGAGCCCGTTGCCCCGGGTCACGGCCCGGACGAACAGCCCGTCTTCATAGACCAGTTCGATGGAGGCGCCGTCGAGCTTCGGCTCGAGCAGGTACACCGGGTCGGCCTCTTCTCCGAGCGCCTTCCGAATCCGCTCGTCGAAGCGCCGGACGGTGTCCGCGTCCTGCGTGGAGTCGAGCGAGAGCATCGGCTCGACGTGGCGAACGGTCTCGAAACCGTCCTGCGGCGCCGCGCCGACGCGCTGCGTCGGGGAGTCCGGCGTGAGCAGCTCCGGCCAGCGAGCCTCGAGCTGGACCAGCTCCGCGAAGAGCCGGTCGAACTCCGCGTCCGAGATCTCCGGATGCGCCTCGACGTAATAGAGGTGGCTGTGACGGTCGATCTCGGCGCGGCGCCGCTCGACCTCACGCACCACGTCTTCGGGGGGCGCGCCTGGGCGCGCCTGGCCATTCTTCGCCTCTCGAGACGTCACGGGACTCCGGGCGGGGGGGGTGGTGTCACGGATCCGGGGCCTGCAAATATGGCGACGGGCCCCGTGCATCGACCACGGGGACCGGCCGCGTCGATCCAGCCCCCCGTTACCGGACCATCCCTTGAACGTTCCAGAGATCAGAGCCGACACCCCCGGATGCGCCGAGCGCGTGCACCTGAACAGCGCGGGAGCCTCCCTCATGCCCCGACCGGTGGTGGAAGCGGTGAAGGCGCACCTCGACCTCGAGGCCCGCATGGGCGGGTACGAGGCGGAAGCCGAGGCTCGTCCGACCATCGACCGCGCGTACGAGGACGTTGCCGACCTGCTGGGCACGACCTCGGACCGGATCGCCTTCACGGAGCATGCCACGGCCGGGTTCGTCGCGGCGCTGTCGGCGATCCCCTTCCGCGTCGGCGACGTGATCGCGACGACTCGCCACGACTACGTGTCGAACCAGATCCAATACCTGTCCCTCGCCCAGCGCCTCGGCGTGGAGGTGGTGCGGGTCCCCGACGCACCGGAAGGCGGCGTCGACCTGGTGGCCATGGAGGAAACGATCCATCGCCGGCGCCCACGGCTGGTGGCGGTCACACAGATCCCGACGAACTCCGGCCTCGTCCAGGACGTCACCGCCATCGGAGGCATGTGTCGAGCTCGGGATATCCCGTTCCTGGTGGACGGGTGCCAGTCCGTCGGTCAGATGCCCGTCGACGTCGAGGCCATCGGGTGCGACTTCTTCTCGGCGACTGCCCGCAAGTTCCTGCGCGGCCCGCGGGGCGCAGGCTTTCTGTACGTCTCGGACCGGGTGCTGGACCGCGGCCTCGAGCCGCTTTTCCCGGACCTCAGGGGCGCCGATATGGTGGCGGACGACGTGTACCAGCCGGCTCCGGACGCGAAGCGCTTCGAGACGTGGGAGTTCCAGTGGGGACTCGTGCTCGGGACCGGTGTCGCCGCCCGTTACGCCCTCGATATCGGGCTCGAGGCCATCCGTGACCGAGCCCGCGCGCTGGCCGGCGACCTCCGCGCCCGCCTCGCGACGATCGACGGGGTCCGAGTGCTCGATCGGGGTTCCGAGCTGGGCGCCATCGTGACGGCCTCGGTGGACGGACACGTGCCGGCCGAACTGGTGCAAGCGCTACGGTCGCGGGGCATCAACACGTCGTCCCAGACCCGACTGGACGCCGTGATCGACTACGACGACAAGGGGGTGGACGGCGCGCTACGGATGTCGCCCCACTACTTCAACAACGATGCGGACCTGGACGCCCTGCTCGACGCGCTCGCGGAAATCGTCCGCGCATGAAGGGATGTGAAGGATTCCGGACACGCCGCCGTAGTGGTGGCGTGGACGGCGGGGGAGACAGGCGCGCGACGCGGCGTCGCGTCGCTGGGGACCAGTAAGGAGAGGCGTTGCAGCCGGAGCTCGAGCGGGAGTTGATTCGAAAGTGCAGGGCGGGCGACCCCCGCTTCTACGAGCCGCTGGTGCGTGCCTACGAGCCCGCGGGGCTCAGGCTGTCGATCGCCATGATGGGCAACGCCGAGGACGCCGAGGATGCGCTCCAGGAGGCCTTCGTGAAGACCTACGACTCACTCCACCGCTTCGACCTCCGGAAGCCGTTCGGACCCTGGTTCTTCCAGATCCTCCGCAATCAGTGCCGGGACATGCTCCGGAGCCGGAAGGCCAAGTTCCGCGTGGAGTCGTTGGACGAGCGCCTCGAGAGCCGGCCCGCCGATCCCGAGGACGGACCTGAGCGGGCACGCCAGCGGAACGCCGCGCGTGAGCTGCTCTGGGCGGGGCTCGAGCGCATCGGCGACGAGCACCGCGAGGTTCTGGTGCTGAAGGAGCTCCAGGGCTTCCGCTACGCGGAGATCGCGCAGATCCTCGAGATCCCCGAAGGCACCGTGGCCAGCCGGCTTTTCCACGCCCGCCAGGCGCTGCAGACCGCGCTCGAGGAGCTGGGAGTGGAGGGTCCATGAGCGCATCCGGCCCGGTGTCCGATCAGGACCTGATGCGCTACCTGGACGGCGAGCTCCCGCCAGCCGAGCGAGCACGGGTCGACGTCGCGCTCGACGAGTCGGGCGAGCTCCGCGAGCAGCTCGAGACGTTCCGCTCGCTGCGCGCCGGCTTCCACGACCTCACCTTCTCGCCCGCCGGGTCGGACCGGTCCGTCTGGGACCGCGTCGCGGCACGTGTGTTCCGCTCGTCCGCGCGCTTGTTCATCGGCATCGGCGTCGGACTCTGGCTCGCGTACGCGGCCTACGAGCTGTCGACGGGCCGGATCGACGCCTGGACGCGGGTGACGGTGGGAGGCTTCGCCATCGCGGTGCTCGTCCTGTTCGCCCTGGTCATCAGGGACCGGTATCGCACGTGGTCCGACGACGTCTGAGATGCCTGCGCAGCCATCTCTCTTGCCGTCCGCTCTCTTGCTGTCCGCCGACCCGCCCCGGCATGTTGCGGCGTGTCCCCAACGATTCGGCCCGACTCCGAGGTGCGCGTGGCGCGACTGGCCATCTTCCAGCCGGACGCGCGCTCGGGCGCCCGTCTGACCGCGGCGCTGTCCGGCGTTCACGACCTGCTGCCCTGCGAGTCCTGGGACCAGCTGATCTCGGAGATCTCGGCCAGCGGCGTGGAGGGCGCGCTCATCGACGCCGACCATCCCTCCCCCGACGAGGCGCTCGCGCGGGTGGCGCTGTTGAGGAGCGCGTTCGCCGACCTCGCGGTGGTCGGGTTCACGGAGCGGACCCGGGTCCGGGACTTCTACGAGCTCGGCGAGGTCGGGTTGGACGGCTTCGTCTCGGGGACGGACGGCATGCTGGCGACCAAGGGAGCCGTCGACGACGCGCTCGCCGTCCGGAGAGGACGCGCGGTCGAAGACGCCCTCCGTCCGTGGCTTCAGCCGCCTGCGCCGGAGGCGGTGGGCTGGTCCCTCGCCCACGCCGGAGATAACGCCACGGTTGAGGAGATGGCGCATGCGCTCGGCTTCTCCCTCTACGCGCTCCGTGGTATGCTGCACGAGCGTGGACTCCCCGGCCCGGCCGATCTAATGGTGTGGGGACGTCTGCTCGCCGTCGCCGGAAGGCTGCACGCCGACGGGAGAAAGGTCGAGGAGACGGCATTCGCACTCGGATATTCCTCCTCACCCGCACTCGCGCGAGCCGTGCGCTCGCGCACGGGTCTCACGCCCCGGGAGCTCGCGGGCACGGACTTTCATGCCGTTCTGCAGCTTCTCGTGCGGGAGCTGAACGGGTCCGACGCTCCCGCGGATTTCCGCGAGGACATCATTCCCGTAGCCGACACATCGAGAAGGCCACCGAGCCCATGAGCGACTACGATCTGCCCAACCTCCCGTCCGACAAGGAGCTCGGGATCACGGAGGAGGATCTCCGGGCCTTCGAAGAGGAAAGCGGGGCTCGAACCGGCGACGCGCCGTCGAAGAAGGGCAGGAAGGGGGGCGGGCCACCCCCGACCTCGGGCGGGACCGGCGGCGAGGACGATGACGACGCCTTCAGCCCATCGCGCCTGAGGGGGCCGATCACGCTCCTCGCGATGATCGCGCTCGCGTGGACCGCCAGCATCCGGACGGGCGTGCCCGAGCCCATCCCGGCCAATGGACCCGACACCGCCTTCTCGGCCGTGCGCGCTTCAGCCGCCTTGGAAGAGATCGCGCGAGCTCCGAGGCCGGCGGGCTCACCGGAACACACCCGTGTCCGGAACTACCTGCTCGAAGAGCTCCGCGCCCTCGGGCTCGCGCCCGAGGTGCAGACGACGACGGCGATCCGGGAGGGTGCGAACTTCGCCCGGTCGGCCACGGTCCGCAACGTGATGGCCCGGCTCCCGGGCTCCGCTTCGACCGGCGCCGTGCTGATCACCGCCCACTATGACGGCGTCGAGCTGTCTCCGGCGGCGGGCGACGACGCGTCCGGGCTCGTGACGATCCTCGAGGCCGTCAGGGCGGTCCAGGCCCAGGGACAGCTCAGGAACGACGTCATCGTGCTCTTCACCGACGCGGAGGAGCTCGGGCTGCTCGGGGCCGAGGGCTTCGTCCGGGACCATCGCTGGTTGGACGACGTCCAGGCCGTCCTCTCGTTCGAGATGCGCGGCTCGAGTGGGCCCTCCATCCTCTTCGAGACCGCGGACGGGAACGGAGCCGTGGTGCGGGCCCTGCGCGACGGAGCGCCGAAGGCATTCGGCACCTCCCTCGGGGATGAGTTCGTCCGCTACATGCCACACGCGACCGACTTCACGGTCTTCGAGCGCGCGGGGAAGCAGGGCCTCAACTTCGCCGCCATCGACAATGCAGCGGTCTACCACACACCCAGGGATACGCCCTCGGAGTTGTCCCCCGGAACGCTCCAACAGCACGGGGTGCACGCGTTGGGGGCGCTCCGGACCCTCGGGCAGGCCGATCTGTCCGACGTGAGGGCGCCGGACGTGGTGTACTTCACCCTGCCCTTTATCGGCATGGTCGTGTACCCGGTGGCGTGGGTCCTTCCCATCACGGTCCTGTTGGTGCTGCTCGGGGTCGGCGCCGTTTTCCTGGCCCGCCGGCGCGGCGCGCGCGTGTCCGCCATCGTGATCGGCACCGGCGTAGCGTTCGTGGCAACCTCGCTGGGCTACGCAGCAGGCTGGCTCCTGCTCGATCAGACCTACGGCGCGCATCCGGAGGCTGGCCAGCTACCGGGGGCGCTCTACTACGGAGAGGGGTGGTATGTCCTGGCGCTCGCCGTGGTCGCGCTCCTGATCGTCTCGGGCTCCGTGGCGCTCGCCCGCCGCAAGCTCTCGGTGGCGGAGGTCACGCTCGGCGGCGTCGTTCTCCCGCTGGCGGCTTCGGTCGTGGTCACGTTCGCCGCGCCACTCGCTTCCGCGCCCCTGCAATGGCCCGTCATTGCCGCGTTCTTGTCCGTGCTGGTGGCGGCGTTGCTCGGAGCACGCGTGCGCGGCATTGCGGGGTGGCTGCTTGCGCTGCTGGTCGCGGCGCCGGTATTCGCCTTCTTTGTGCCGCTCACGGAGCTGCTCTGGCTGGCGGGCACGCTGCGGCTCGCCGCTCCGCTCGGCGCGCTGATGGTGTGTGGGCTCTTCCTGGTGGTCCCGGCGGTGGAGCACCTACACACCCGTAACGGATGGTGGTTGCCGCTCGCCGCCATCCTGGCCGCCGGAGCATCGATCGGGATGGCCCGGCTCGGCAGCGCCGTCAGCCCGGTCACGCCGGTGGCCACGACGCTCGCATACCTCTACGAGCGCGACACGAACCGAGGCCTCTGGATATCGGACGGGTCCACGATCGACCCGCCGAATTCTCCGGCTCACAGCTGGCTCACCTCGCGCGTCGCGAGCCCTTTCGACAGCGTCGCCGATCTGTCCGCCACCGGGTACTGGCCCGAAAACGCACCGGTCGCGGACGCGCCCCCGGCCACCGCCCCGGCGCTCGCCCTCCGCATTCAGCGGGACACCACCGTGGGCGCCGTACGGCGGGTCACGCTCGCCCTCCGCTCGGAGATCGGCGCCGAGCGACTCTACATCCGTCGCTCCGGAGGGGCGGCCGGCACGCGCATCGTCTCCATCAACGGCCGGGCACTGACCGATCCGTACGCCGTGCAGTGGGTCGACCATTGGGGAGTGCCGGACTCGTTCGTCGTTCTGGAGCTCGAGATCCCCGCGGGCTCCGACATCGCCCTGACGGTGTCCGAGCATCTGCTCCGCCCGGCCGAGATCCTCGGCCCCGGCACCTTCCAGCGGCCGCCGGGCCTCCAGGCCAACGTGATGCGCTCGAGCGACCGGGCCATCCTGACCACACGACTCGGGGGAGAGTCGGCGGGGGCGGGGCCGCCCGACGGCACCGAAGCCACTGAGCCGTCGGACGATGCCTCAGCGGACACGGTCACGGTGGAGCCGGACACCACGACCGTCCCGGAGCCTGCCCCATGTTGAGAGCGCTCGTCACCGGAGGGTTCCTCGTCATCGCGGTGCTCGTCATCTGGCTCGCCTTCGTGGTCGGACCGGAGACCTCCACCGGGAACCTGTTCACGAATCTGGGCACCGAGATCATCGGCATCGTGATCACCGTCGCGTTCGTGGAGTGGCTGTTCGAGCGCCGCCGCCTCCAGACGCGTGGTCGCCAGCTCGCCTGGGACGCGCTGCACACCGTGGAGCATGCCGTCTGGATCTGGCAGGGCGGCCCGCGCCAGATGGATACCGACGAGATCCTCGGAATCCTCGACTCCGTGGGAGACGACGACCCGCTGCCGGACTTCACCGAGGGGATGTTCCTCGGGATCGGCACGCGCAGCCGACGTCTGCTCGACAACGACCCACAGGCCGTCTCGGCCATACCCGGCTTCATGAACGGGCTTGAGCAGCTCGCGCGCCTGAGCGCTATCCGCGACGGCAAAGCGTCGATGCCCGCGCGCAAAATCGCCGACATCCTGGAAGACGGGACGCGCGAGCTGGCGCGTGCCCTCGGACGCCCCACGGAGCGACACCTCGCGAGCCTCATCCGCTACCGCGATCCATCGGAGCAGAGTCAGGAGCGGCGGCACTCCGGAGGGCGGGCCGGATCACCGCTGGCGGGAAGGCCAGAGCCCTTCGCCTGACCCGTGCGGGGCCGTAGCATCGCCGGGGGCCCAGCGGACTCCATGCGCGCTGGGGTTGGACCTTCAGCTCTGGGGAGGCAGGACCCGCTCGAGCTGGTCCCGATCCCACCCGCCGGCGTCAGCCGCCGCCTCGTACGTGCTCTGGAGGAATGCCAGGAGGGCGTCATCCGGATCCGTCGCGGACCGCACGGCTTCGTAAGGAAGGACGAACTCCCCGAGCGCTTCGTTGAAATATGCCCCTTCCGGCACGACCGGACGGCTCCGGAACCCCTCCGGCTCCGGGTAGGCGTAGGCATAGAAGGCGGCCTCGCCGAGCTCCCCCCCCGGCCAGAAGCCGGCACTCGAAAGCTCGTCCGAATACGCCTCCTCCATCACCCAATCGGCCACATTCGGAGCCCCTCCGGGATGCTTCGGTGCCGGCCGCCCCGAGAAGCGCGTGACGGCGAGATCGAACGCACCCCAGAAGAAGTGGACGGGACTCACCTTGCCGGCGAACCGCGCTCGGAAGCGCTTCAACACCCGGTCCACCTGGACCAGCGCCAGCCAATAGCGGCGAATGGCATCCGCGTCGTAGGGCCGTGGGGCTTGATCTTCCTCGAACGGTGTGGCCGGATCGACCTCGACCGGACGTGCCAGGATCTCGACCTGGATGTTCAGATCGTGGAGCCCTCCAAAGAGCTCACGGTAGAAGTTGGAGACCGACATCGGTCCGAGCCCCATTCCCCAGGTGCGCCCTCCTGCCGTGGAAATCCGAAGGGCATGGTTCTGGAAGTCGAGCTCGATCTCGAACGACTCCCCATGATGATGGATGGGTGACGTGGACAGTCCTCTGGTGGTCACGTACAGCGCCGATCCCCAGGAGTGGTTCACCCAAGGAGACAGTTCGAGCCGCACCTTGCCGACGACTTGGCTCCACATGTGCACGGCCGCCCGCGTCTCCTCCCATTCCTCGAGGGTCGGCAGGGCAGGCCAGGCGTCGCGCGGGACGGTATCGTGGGCGTGGTGGAAGGGTGGCGACATCATGCTTCTCCTGACGTGGAAGGGTGACCCGGATCATGGCGCGGCCACCAGCGGTCCGCCAGTTCCGCCACGCGGGCCAATCCCTGGTCCATAAGGTGGGGATAGTACAGACTAGGTTCCTCTTCAATTCAGAACCCGCACGATTCGAGCGCACCATGAGCCACGAGCTGCTGAAAGGGTTGAACCGCTTCAGCAAGGAACACTTTCCCGAGTTCCAGGAGCGATACAAGAGCCTCGTCGAAGAGGGGCAGAAGCCGGGCACGCTCTTCATCGGATGCTCGGACTCCCGGGTCGTGCCCAGCGTGATCACGGACAGCGGTCCCGGTGACCTCTTCGTCGTCCGGAACGTCGGCAACATCGTGCCGAGCTACGAAGTCGACGAGGGCCATCACGGAGTTTCGGCGGCGATCGACTTCGCCGTGGACGTGCTCCATGTGAAGGACATCGTCGTGTGCGGCCATTCCCATTGCGGCGCCACGCGCGCGCTCTACGAGCCGCCTGCCAACGCCTCGAAGAATCTGAGCAAGTGGCTCGAGCTGGCAGCGCCCGCCAAGGTGGACGGACCGGTGGACGACGACATGCTCCGTCGCACCGAGCAACGCTCGATCGTGGTTCAGCTCGATCGACTCATGGACTTCCCCAACGTCCGGGCGGGCGTCGAAGCCGGTGAGATCGCGCTTCACGGTTGGCACTACCTGATCGAGGACGGGGAGATCCTCATCCTGGACGTCGAGACCGGGGAGTTTTCGCCCAACAGCTGAACGTCGAGTCCGAGCCGCCGCGCGGCCCCGACGTCTCGGTCGTGTCACCTATGCGGCTCACCCCCTTTGCGCATCGGCGCCGGACCGTGTATCTGGAGCCATGCCCTATTCCGACGCTGCGACCGCCCACCTGCCCGACGAGCCGGGAGGAGACACACCGACGCGCCCGAGCCACGTTGCGTTCTTCGCGACCTGCCTCGCCGACCGCTTCTTCGCGGACGCCTGCGCGGACGCGGTGCGGCTCCTGGAACATCTCGGTGTGTCGGTCGACGTGCCGCCCGGCCAGACCTGTTGCGGGCAACCAGCGTACAACGCCGGGCACCGGGCCGAGGCGGCCCGCATGGCCCGGCAGACCGCGACGGTTTTCGCGGGAACGGATCAGGTCGTCCTCCCGTCCGGAAGCTGTGCCGGGATGGTCCGGAGCTTCTACCCGGCGCTGCTGGGCGATGCGGCGGACGGTGGAGCGCCCGGCCTCGCGCAACGAACCCATGAGCTCTCCTCTTTCCTGGTCCACCAGCTGGGCGTCCTCGGCCCGAACTGGCGCGACCAGACGGGCGATCCACCCCGGATCGGCTCCGGGCTGGACGGCGTCAGCGTCGTTTACCACCACGGCTGTCACGCGCTCCGTGAGCTGGGTGTCCGCGACGAACCGGTAGCGCTCCTCCGCGCCTGCGGCGCCGACGTCGTGCCGTGGGGCGGCGATACGGAGTGTTGTGGTTTCGGCGGCCTGTTCAGCACGAAATTCCCGGAGGTCTCGAGCGGCATGGCGGACCGCAAGCTCGACGCCCTGCCGCCGGACATCGACTTCGTGACTTCAGCGGACGGGGGGTGCCTCCTGCAGCTGTCGGGTCGGGCACGGCATCTCGCGAAGACTGAGCGCTCGCCGGCTGTAGGCCCCGAGCCCACGGCGGGGGCCGCCCCCGGCTTCATCCACGTCGCGACGCTACTCCGCCGGGGGCTGGGCGCATGAGCGAGCGAACGCGGCCGAGCGACTACGGTGCCGAATCCGCCCGCATCGTCCGGGACGATCCGGGGATGCGCACCTCGATCACGGGCGCCGTACGCTCCAAAGACGAGAAGCGGCAGGCGGCTTGGGCGCAGATCGACGCGGGGGCGTGGCGCGACTGGGCCCGCGACGTGAAGACGCACGTGCTCACGCACCTGGACCGGTACCTCGAGGAGGCCGAGGACGCCCTTCTCCGGAACGGGGTGACGGTCCACTGGGCCGAGACCGCGGCCCAGGCCTGCGACGTGGTCGCGCGCATCGCCGCCGACCACGACGCGCGACGGGTGGTGAAAGCCAAGAGCATGTTGACCGAGGAGATCGGACTCAACGAGAGCCTGGAGGGCGCGGGGCTCGAAGTCCGGGAGACCGATCTGGGAGAGTACATCATCCAGCTTCTCGACGAGCCGCCGAGCCACATCGTGGGTCCGTCGCTCCACCGCAGCCTCGAAGACTGCCGCCAGCTCTTCCACGAGCGATTCGGCACGCCGTTGGACGCTTCGCCGGAAGCGCTCGCCGCGACCGCGCGACGGATTCTTCGGAACGACTTTCTCGAGGCCGACCTGGGCGTGTCGGGCGCCAACTTCCTCGCCGCGGACACCGGCACCATCGCGCTCATCGAGAACGAGGGAAATATCCGCATCTCGACCTCGATCCCGCCGGTGCACGTCGCCATGGTGGGCATCGAAAAGCTGGTCCCCCGGTTCGAGGACCTCGCCGGGCTCATCCAACTGACGGCGCGCTCTGCGACCGGCCAGGGCATCGGCAACTACGTGTCGCTCATCCAGGGCCCTCGTCGTCCGGGCGAGCGCGACGGCCCCGACGAAGTCCATGTCGTCTTCGTAGACAACGGACGCACCCGTCTGCTCGCCGACGAGCATGCCTGGGAAGTCCTCCGGTGCGTACGCTGCGGCGCGTGCCTCAACACCTGCCCCGTATACCGCCAGACCGGAGGCCACGCATACGGATGGGCGTACTCGGGCCCGATCGGCGCGATCCTGGCTCCGGGCATCCTCGGATTGGAGGCAGCGATGCCGCTCCCGTTCGCTTCAAGCTTGTGTGGTGCTTGCGCGGAGGTGTGTCCCGTTCGTATTCCAATACCAGAGCTGCTCGTGTACTGGCGAGAACGTGCGGTCGAGGAAGGCCTCACGCCGACCGTCGACGGGGTGGCCATGAAGTCGTGGGCGGCGCTCGCGGAGCACCCGGGCGCGTTCGCTTTGGCGTCGGACCTGGTCGGAGCGCTGCCCCTGGAGAGGACGGGCCGGAAGCTTCCGGTGTTGCGGGGGTGGATGGGGGAGCGTGCGGCGCCCGTGCCCAGTCCCGAACGTTTTCTGAGCACCTCGAGCGGGAAGGAGGAAAGTACGTGAGCCCTCGCAATCGGATTCTGGGATACGTCCGCGGCGCCACGGCGTCCCGGCCCAGGGTCCCTCACCCGGGTCGGTTCGACGGACGCTTTCTCGTGGGAGACGACCGTCCCCCGATGGAGCGATTCGCCGAGCAGTTCACGGCGGCCGGGGGTGAGGTCGAGCGTTTCGTCGACACGGAGGCCGCCGTTCGGTGGCTCGGGGAGTTCACGCGCGGCTACGAGAGCGTGACCGTGGGCGCGACGGTTCCCGGTCGACTGCGGCCGGCGCTTCCGTCCACCTGCCCGGACCTTGCGCCCCTCGGCGTCTCGGCGGCCGTCGCGGCAGTGGCCGAGACCGGCTCGCTGGTTCTCGACGCCCGGGACGGCCGTCGCACGCAGCTCCTGGCGCCCACCCACGTCGTGTTCGTTCGTGAACAGGACATCCACCAGACCCTCGTGGGCGCGATGGTGACGCTCCAGCCGGACCTTCCGTCGGCGCTGGGGCTCCACTCCGGGCCGTCCAAGTCTGCCGATATCGGACAGATTCTGGTGCGAGGCGTGCACGGGCCCGGCCGCATCGTCGCCGCGGTGATCAGGGAGGCAGGCCCGGTCTAAGCAGATCGCTGAAGCCGATCCCCCGACCGTGACCCTCACCGACGCCCGAGCGGATCTGCCGCCGCGCTACGAGCTCCACCGCGTCCTGAGAATCCGGGACGGCATGTCGATCACGGTCGGCATCGTAATCGGCGCGGGTATCCTACGGACCCCCGGGCTCATCGCCGGATATCTGGGAGATCCGTGGCTCATCCTGGGGCTCTGGTTCTTCGGCGGCGTGGTGGTCGCCATGTCCACGCTCGTGCTCGGCGAGATGGCGGCGGCGTTCCCCGAGGCGGGCGGCAAGTACGTGTACGCGCGCCACGCCTGGGGCGATACCATGGGATTCGTGGCCGGCTGGTCCGAGCTTCTCGTCACCCGTGGCTTCAGCGGCGCAGCGAAGGCCGTGGCCATCGCCGAGTACATCCGCATCCTCCTCGGGGGCCGGGGCTCCGTTTCGCTGATGGCCCTGGCGATCGTGCTCGCGTTCTTCGCCTTGCATACGCGTGGCCTCAAGGCCAGCACCGTGTTCCAGAACGTCACGACGGTCCTCAAGATCGTCATCATCCTGCTGATCGCGGCCGCCGGCATCTGGGTGGGCGACCTGGCGGGCTTCCAGCCGGCACCCACTTCGGCCTCGGGGCCGACAGCCGGACTCCTCGGGTTCGCCCTCGCGTATCAGTCGATCTCGTTCGCGTACTACGGATGGGAAGACGCCGCCAAGATGGCCGAGGAGGTCAAGGATCCCGGCCGTTCCCTCCCGCGTATCCTCGTCGGAGGATCGGTGGCGGTGATGGTCCTGTATCTGCTCATGAACGTGTCCTTCCTCGCGGCGCTGACGCCAGCGGAGATGGCCGGGTCCGAGCTCGTGGCCGCGGACGCCATCTCGAGCGTCTTCGGATCGGCGGCCGGCACCGTGGTGGTGGTCGCGAGTCTGGTGATCCTGATCTCCAGCGCGAACGTGAACTTCCTCGGTCTTCCCCGGGTAGCCTACGGGCTCGCGCAGAAAGGTCTCGCGCCCAAGCGCTTCGGTGTGCTCGACCACCGGAGCACACCCCGGAACGGGCTGACGTTCATCTCGCTCTGGATCGGAGCCTTGGCGCTCACGGGAGCCTTCGAACTGCTCATCCGCTTCATGATGACCGTGGCCATCGCCGTCGACACCATGGTGCTCCTCGGATATTTCAAGCTCCGCCGTGACCGGCCCGACCTCGAGCGTCCCTTCCGGACACCCGGGCATCCCTGGCTGGCCATCGCCACGGTCGTGCTCTACGTGACCATCCTGGTGATCCTTGTCGGAACGCAGCCGGCCCTGTCCGTGGGCGCGGGCGCGATGTTGGCAGGACTGGTTCTCGCTGGATGGCTGACGGCTCGCCGACGACCCGCCGGCACGTCGTGAGCGCATCGCCGCAGACGCCCTCGGACGTGCGTGCGCTGCTCGTGCTGCACGGAGAGCATGGAGCCCGCGAAGACATCCGGGAGGTGGTGGAGGAGTTACGTGCCGAAGGCGCCGACATCGAGGTGCGCCTGACCTGGGAGAGCGGGCATGCGGGACTGTTCGCCCGGGAGGGTGCGGACGACGGCCGCACCGTGGTGGCCGCGGGCGGCGACGGAACGGTGCACGAGGTGGCCGACGCGCTCGTCCAGAGCGGGGCGAAGGTGCCGATGGGCGTGCTGCCGCTCGGCACGGCGAACGACTTCGCGGCGTCGGCCGGGATCCCGCTCGACGATCCGAATGGTGCGCTCCGGCTCGCCCTCGCAGGAGCCTCGGTAACCGCCGTGGACGTCCTGGGCGTAGGGGACAAGATCGTCGTGAATCTCGCCTCCGCGGGTCCCGCCACACGGCTTACAGTCGAGACGTCCGACGGGCTCAAGCGCGTACTCGGGAGCCTCTCCTACGCGGTGTCGGGGATCACGCAGATCGCAGCCCTGGAAGCGCAGGAAGGGACGGTGCGGGGACCGGACTTCGAGTGGAGCGGCAGATTTCTCGCCCTCGCGGTCGGAAACGGGAGCCAGGCCGGTGGCGGCATCGTGCTGTGCCCCGACGCAGTGATCGACGATGGGTTGTTGGATGTGCTCGTGGTGCCGGAGGGCGACGGCGCGGGCCGCCTGCTCCTCGACAGCCTGCTCCACGGCCGCGACGCCGTCCTCGAGGAAGCTTCGATCAACTATCGAGGAGCGTGGGTGGAGATCGAGACGACCGAGACACTCGACGTGAACCTCGACGGGGAGCCCATGGAGGGGACGTCGTTCCGCTTCGAGGTCCGTAAAGGCGCGCTCCAGCTGGCGCTTCCCGACGGCTCGCTGCTCCTGGGTGGGGGGAGGATCAGCCGCGGGCCGCGTCCAACCTGAGACGTACGGTCCCGCCGATCCCTGGCAGATGGAGGTCGTCCGGGCGGTTGCCCGCCGCGGCCCAGGCCGCACGGGTGCGCTCCGGAGGCTCGAGCGGATCCTCGTCGGTGAGGCGGAACGCCCCCCAGTGCATGCCCACCATCGCACCGACCCCTCCAAGGTCGTCGTAGGTCCGCACGGCCTCTTCCGGATTCATGTGCGACTCCGCCATGAACCAGCGCGGCTCATAGGCGCCGATGGGTAGAATGGAGGCGCGGAACGGGCCCAGCCGCTCCCCGATGTCCTGGAACACCGGGCAGTATCCGGAGTCGCCCCCGAAGTACACCCGGGCGCCGGATCCGGAGGGAATGATGGCCCACGACGCCCACAGCTCGCGGTTCGCGTGGAGTCCCCGGCGCGTCCAGTGGCGCACCGGAAGGCAGATCAGCCGCACGGGCCCGAGCCGCGAGGTCACCTCGGCCTGCTGCCACCAATCCAGCTCCACGACATCGCCGACCCCCCGGCGCCGCAAGAAGGGTCCGTACCCGAGCGGCGTATACCACGGGAGCTCTCTCCCGTAACGGTCCACGAGCGCCCGGACCGTCCGCGCATCGAGGTGGTCGTAGTGCCCGTGCGACAGGAGAACGCCGTCGAGGGGCGGCAGGTCGTCGAGGTCCACGCCCGGACCCGCGAAACGGGGCCCACCGAGAAGGGAGAAGGGACCGGCGCGGGCCGACCAGATGGGATCGGTCAGAAGGTTGAGGCCGGGCAGCTGTATGAGGAGGGTCGCGTGCCCGACGAAGGTGATCCGAACCTCGTCCTCCTTGGCGTGCGGCCGCGCCAGGTCCGTCCGTCCCCGCGGGACTTCCTCGGGCGACGGATCGGACGGAAGATCGGCGCCCCACCGCTCCCACATCCACGCCAGGAAGCCACCCGCCCGGTGCTCGAGGTCCGGATGCGGTGGCCACGGATTGCGAAAGCCTCCCTCCGGCGCGTGGTGCTCCGGCACGCCACGGTCCTCCGGAGCCGGTGGAGCCTCGGGAGCCCGGCCTACCGGGCGTGTCGGGGGCGCGCTCATCGATGCTTCATGGTCGGGGGGCTTCTTGCGCATATCCACGTGAATCGAACATAGGTAGGGCGCGACGTTGACACGACGGACACGCGCCCGCGAAGGTTCGCCCGAACCCTTCAAGCTTCTTCGTCGTCCCAGGCATGCGGCCCCGGTCCACTCTAGTCGTCCTTGCAGTTCTCGCCACCGTCCCGGCTGGGCTGTGGGCCCAGGATGCGAGTATCCAACTCGATCCGGCGCGGTCGCTCACCGACTTCACGGTCGACCTCTGGACCGAGGACGACGGCCTTCCGCAGAACATGGCCTCGGCCATCGCTCAGACGCCCGACGGCTTCCTGTGGCTGGGAATGGAGGAGGGCCTCGTCCGGTTCGACGGCTTCGACTTTCGGGTGTTCCGACCGGAGAACACGCCCGCCTTCACGACGCCATGGGTCACCTCGCTGTGGCCCGACCCCGACGGCACACTGTGGATCGGCACCGCCGGCGGTGGACTCGTCCGCCTCCGGAACGGTGTCTTCACGGCGTTCACGACCGAGGACGGTCTCCCGCATCTGAGCGTCCGCGGTCTGCGCCGCGACAGACGAGGCTCCCTCTGGATCGGCACGGAGGGCGGGGGCCTCGTCGCGTGGGACCCGGACGGCACGCGCCGGCGCTTCACCACGGCCGACGGGCTGGCGAGCGATTTCGTCCTCTCCGTGGGCGAATCCGCAGACGGCGCCGTCTGGGTCGGCACGGTGGACGGGCTCACCAGGATCGGCGACGGGTCGCTCGAGACCTTCCGGCGGTCCGACGGACTACCGGGAAGTCGGGTGAATGCCGTGCTCGGATCGGCCGACGGCTCGGTCTGGATGGGCACGGCCGACGGAGGGCTTTCGCGTCGGGTCGACGGTCGCTTCGTCACGTACGGGACGGCGCAGGGGCTCTCCAGCAACTCGGTCACGTCGCTGCACGAGGACGGCGCCGGCACGCTCTGGATCGGGACCAACGGCGGAGGCCTGAATCGGATCGTCGACGGCGAAGTCACGTCGATCACGACGGCACGCGGCCTTCCGGGCAACCTGATCCTCTCCCTGGCCGGAGATCGGGAGGGAGGACTCTGGCTGGGCATGACCGGTGCGGGACTCGGACGCCTGCGCGAAGGCATCGTGCGCATGCTGGGGCAACCGGAGGGGCTGTCCGCGGACATCGCCCTGGCAGTGCACGAGACCGCCGAAGGCGAGCTCTGGATCGGCACGGCCGGCGGAGGCGTGAATCGCATCGGCTACGACGGCATCCGGTCATACACCACCGCGGAAGGCCTCGCGCACAACGTCGTCATCTCTCTGGGGAGCGGCGGGCCGAACGGCGACGTCTGGGTCGGCACGCCGTCCGGGGTGAGCCGTATCCGGGATGGCCAGGTGACGACGCTCGAGGTGGACGACGGGCTCCTCAGCGCGCAGGCCACGGCCATCGCCGTAAGGCCCGATGGAGCCGTTTGGCTCGGC
The DNA here is from genome assembly GCA_040904945.1 of Gemmatimonadota bacterium. GTDB lineage: Bacteria > Gemmatimonadota > Gemmatimonadetes > Longimicrobiales > Gaopeijiaceae > JAWLHJ01. The sequence continues at coordinate 7,131 of JBBDSM010000114.1, read as the reverse complement.
ATGCCCGGCCGGGGGCTTCAGCTCTGGGACGAGGGTCCGCGAGGCTCCTGGAGCACGGAGAACGGCCTCCCGAGCAACTTCGTGACGTCCCTCCACCGGAGCCCATCCGGGACGTTGTGGATCGGGACGCGCGACGGCCTCGCGCGGCTCTCGACGGGCGAGATCACGACCATCCACCTCGGCGCGCCCGGCACGCCGTCCAACGCCGTCAACGGGATCTTCGAAGCCCCGTCGGGCGCGCTCTGGGTCGCGACAAACGGGGGCCTCGGCCGGCTGCGTCCCGATGGAGCGACGACCCACTACGGTCCGCGGAACGGTCCCTTCGAGGGACAGATCCACGCGGTGGTCGAGGACTCCCTCGGCTTCCTCTGGCTCTCGTCGAACAGTGGGATCCACCGAATGAGCGTGGAGGATCTCGACGCCATCGACCGAGGCGCGATCGACCGCGTCTCGTCGCGGGCCTTCACGCGCGCCGACGGGCTCCGCTCGGACGAGGCGAACGGCGGTGTCGATCCGGCCGGGATCGTCCGTGACGACGGAAGCATCTGGTTCCCGACGATGCGGGGCGCCGCTCGCATCGAACCGCTCACGACGGTGCCCGAACGCCCCGCACCGACGCCC
>JBBDSM010000114.1:0-6410 GCA_040904945.1 Gemmatimonadota bacterium | reverse complement strand
CGAGATCGAGGCCGACCAGACGTTCACCCTGACCCCGTATGTCTACGAGACGCTGTGGTTCCGCGCCCTCGTCGGGCTGGGGATCCTCGCCCTCGCCTGGGCGGGGTACCGGTTACGCGTCCGCCGCCTCGAAAACCGCCAACGAGAGCTCCTCGCGCTCACGACGGAACAGAAGCGCACCGAACGAGCCCTCCGGGAGAGTCGAGAGCGGCTGCAGCTCGCGCTCGACTCGGGGCGCATGGGGACCTGGGAGTGGGACGTGACCACGGGTCGGCTCTCGTTGGACCAGGCCACGGAACGCATGCTGGGCGTGACGGCCCATCATATCGACGATGCCATCCTCCGGATTCGCGATCGCGTGTCGCCGGACGACCATGCGAGACTCGCGGAGCTCCCTTCACGCGTCAGGGGTGGGGCGTCGAGCGTTGACGTCGACTTCTCGGTGCACGGCACCGACAGCGGACCCCGTCACGTGGAGCTCCGTGGCCAGACCTTCCTGGACGAACACGGTCGCCCTCAACGCGTCATGGGCGTGGTCGCCGACATCAGTGAGCTCATGGATACGCAGAGCGCGCTACGCCTTCGGGAAGAGGAGCTGCGCCACGCCCAGAAGATGGAGGCGGTGGGGCGACTCGCAGGCGGGGTCGCCCACGACTTCAACAATCTGCTCACCACCATCCTCGGGCGCACGCAGTTCCTCCAGGAATCGGTGGAGGAGGCCGAGGCGCGGGAGGACCTCGAGGAGATCCAGAAGTCCGCCGAGCGCGCCGCGAACCTCACCCAGCAGCTCCTCACGTTCAGCCGCAAGCAGGTCCTGCAGCCCAGGAAGGTCGAGCTCGACGCGCTCATCGCCGACCTCGAGCGCATGCTGCGGCGTCTCCTCCGCGAGGACGTGATTCTCGAGACGCGCCTCGCTCCGGACCTTCCCGCTATCCACGCGGACCCGGGCAGCATGGAGCAGGTGCTCGTGAACCTGGTGGTGAACGCCCAGGACGCGATGCCGCAGGGCGGACGCCTTTGCATCGAGACGTCCCTCGGAACGCCCGACCTGGCTCCCTCTCCGGAGATCGCCGACGGCCCCTTCGTCGTCCTCACGGTCTCGGACACCGGCGAGGGTATGACCGAGGAGACCCTGAAGCACGCATTCGATCCGTTCTTCACCACCAAGCCCATCGGCAAGGGGACGGGGCTCGGGCTGGCCACCGTCTACGGAATCGTGCAGCAGTGCGAAGGTGATGTCCGCGTGGACACCGAGATCGGTGAGGGCACGACCTTCCGGATCTACCTCCCGGCCGCCCACGTTCCGGCGGCCAGCGCGCTCGATGACGACGGGCACACGAGCCCGGACCCGCACGAGCCCGTTGGAGGCCTCAGTGTCGACGGACCTCCCGGTACCCCCGACAGAGGCGAGGACGCCGCGCCGGCCGGACGCATCCTGTTGGTGGAAGACGACGACTCGGTTCGCCCGCTGATGCAGAAGGTGCTCACCCGGCACGGCTACGAGGTCGTCCACGCGGCGTCGGGCGCCGAGGCGCTCGAGATCTGCCGACGCGAGGGCGACGCGTTCGACCTGTTGCTCTCCGACGTCGTCATGCCGGGCATGAACGGTCGTGAGCTCGCGGAAGCCGTGCGGGCGATTCGGCCGGACGTAGCCGTGTTGCTGGTATCCGGGCATCACGAGGACGAGATCCTGAAGCGCGGTATCGACGAGCACGAGACCGCGTTCCTCCGCAAGCCGTTCGACGCGCCCAGCCTCATCGAGGCGGTCGCCGAGCTGCTGGCGAGACGGGATACCGGAGACCGCTGACACGCCGGCGTCCGGGTTCCGCGCCGGGCACACCTACACCGCTGTCGCCCGTCTGGACGCGGCTGCATCCGTGGCCCATCGTGGAGAGTCGGCGACTCGCGCCGCTTCACGCTCCCGCCGCGCCACCCCGGAGGTTCCCGTGCCCCGTGCCTCGACGCTCTTCGCGCTTCCCTTCGCGGTCCTCGCGGCCGCCGCCTCTGCCGCCGCGCCCCTCGCCGCCCAGGACCTCGTGCTCCGCAACGTCAACGTCGTGGACGTCACCGACGGATCGGTGCGCGCGTCCGCGACCGTCGTGGTGACCGACGGGCGGATCGCGTCCATCGGAGGCGCCGACTCCGACGTTCCCGCCGGCGCGCAGGTCGTCGATGTCGCCGGCATGTACCTGGCGCCGGGCCTCATGGACGCGCATGTGCACGTCGGCTCCGAGGACCAGGCCCGCCGCGCCCTCCTCAGCGGCGTCACCACCTTCCGGAGCATGGGCGCCGACCATTACGCCGACGTCGGCATGAGGGAGCTGCAGCGGGAGGGCTGGCTCGAGGCGCCCGAGATGCTGGCGGCGGGCTACCACGTCCGTCCGAACCCGGCCGAGGCGTTCTTCCAGGACCACCCGGAGATGGGCGCCTACTACGACACCCCGCTCGCCGGCGAGGACGCCGTCCGGGCCATGACCCGCGCCCTCGTCTCGCGCGGGGTCGACTTCGTGAAGACCAACGCCACGGAGCGTGCCGGGCTCCCAAACACCGATCCCCGAAAGCAGCTCTACGACGAGGCCGAGATGCGGGTGATGGCCGAGGAGGCGGAACGAGGCGGAGCGCTCGGCGTCGCCGCTCACGCCCACGGGGACGCGGGCGGCCGGGCGGCGGTGGCCGCGGGCGTCAGGAGCATCGAGCACGGGACGTATCTCAGCGAAGAGACGCTCACTCTGATGCGCGATCGGGGCACGTACCTCGTCCCGACCATCGCCATCGTGCGTGACCTGACCATCGCCGGCGGAGACTACGACAACGCGGTGCTGAACATCCGCGGTCGGCACATGCTTCCCCGGGTCCAGGAGATGGCGCGCAACGCCCACCGCATCGGCGTGAAGATCGTGGCCGCCACCGATACCGGGTACGGCCCCAACAGCACGACCACGCTCGCCCACGAGCTCCTCGAGCTGGTCCAAATCGGCATGACGCCGCTCCAGGCGCTCCAGGCCGCCACGACCACGGCCGCGGAGCTGTTCGGCATGGAGGACAGGATCGGCCGGGTGGCCCCCGGCATGGAGGCGGACCTCATCGTCCTCGAGCGCAACCCCCTGGAGGACATCGGCGTCGTCCAGGACGTGCTCATGGTGGTGAGCGACGGCCGCGTGGTGGTCCAGCGCGGTGACTGGCCGGGGGCGCGGCCGGTGTCGTAGAGCGCCGGGCGCTGCCCGACGCCGGCCGGACGGCGTCCGGGCCGCCCGCCCCTCAGCCTCCCCGCATGGACTGCACCGGATCGACCCGTGAGGCCCGGCGGGCCGGCAGGTAGCTGGCCAGGAGACCGACGGCCACCAGCACGGCCGACGTGCCCGCGAACGTCCACGCGTCGAGGGGCGACACGCCGAAGAGCAGGCTGGCGAGGGCCCGCGTGGCGAACACGGCCACCCCGAGGCCCAACACGACCCCGAGGGCCAGGACGCGAGCGCCCTGACCCACCACCATTCTCCGGACCCGCGAGGCCTCCGCGCCGAGCGCCATGCGCACCCCGATCTCCTGTCTACGCTCATTCACGACGTAGGACAGGACGCCGTACAGCCCGATGGCGCCGAGAAGCAGGGCGAGACCAGCGGCGATCCCCAGGGTGAGCATGGTGAACGCCAACGCCGTCATGGAGCGGGAGACCAACTCCTCCATGGTGTAGACCCGGTAAACCGGGGCCGACGGCGTGACCTCACGCACCAGCGCGCGGATCTCGGGCGCGAGGGACGCGGCCCGCTCGGAGCGCACCACGTACCCGGGCGAAGGGAGCATCCAGGACGTCGGGGTGGGTCCCACCGGCGGGAAGTAGACGACCGGCTCCGGGTCACCGCGGAAGTCGTATTGGCGGATATCCTCGACGACGCCGATCACGGTGTGCCACTCGTCGACCAGGGTGACGCGCAGCCGCTGGCCGACGGCGCTCTTCCCCGGCCACAGCAGGTCCGCCACCGTGCGGCTCACCACCACGTTCCCCGGGATCACCGCATCGTCCTCGTTGAACGCCCGCCCTTCGAGCACCTCGATGCCCATGGCCTCGAAGTAGTCGCCTCCCGCGAAGGTCACGGTGCCTCTCGGCCCGCTCTCGGGGTCGGACGCGGCCGTAGCCTCGGTCACGAAACCGACGCCCCGGAGTCTCTCGTCGAGGGGCATGTTCTCGACGAACCCCACGGACTCCACCCCCTGGAGGGTCCGTAGGCGGGCCATGAAGTCCTGGTGGAAGCGGGCCCAGGACGGTCCGTCGTCCAGGTGGTCCTCGTCCGGAGCGAACTGGAAGGTCAGGATGCCGGAGGTATCGTACCCGGGATCCACGGAACGGAGCTCCTGGAAGCTGCGCATGAGGAGCCCGGACCCCACCAGCAGCACCAGAGCGAGCGCGGTCTGGCCCACCACCAGCGCGTCCCGACCGAGGTGTCGGCGGCGGGTGCTGCCCCGCGCGCCGTCCTTGAGACGGTCGAGATCCGGCCTCGACGCCCGGACCGCGGGCGCCAGGCCACACGCCACCGCGGTGAGCGCCGACGCGGCGAGCACGAAGAGAATCGTCGTCCCGGACAGCCCCACGTCGGAGGCGCGGGGCATGCCGTCGGGCGCCGCGTTGCGGAAGGCGGGCAGGATCACCGACGCCAGGGCGACCGCGCCGATCCCGGCGAGCCCGGCCACGACCACGGTCTCGGCGAGCTGGGAGCGGATGAGATCTCCCCGTCCGGCGCCGATGGCCCTGCGGACGGCCAGATCCCGGCCGCGACCCTCGGCCCGCACGGTGAACAGCCCCGCGACGTTCGCCGAGGCGATGAGGAGCACGACGCCCACCGCCGCCATCAGGATCCACAACGGACCCTGGACGTCACCCAGCAGCTCGTCGCGCAACGAGCGCACTACCGGCACGTGCTGTGCGATGATCTGCTCGTAGCTCGCCGGACCTCCGTAGAGATCCGGAAGCCGATCCGCCAGCGCATCGAGCTCCCGGGCCAGCGACTCGTGATCGGCGTCCGGCGCCATGCGGCCGACGAGGTTCACCTGGCCGAAACGGCCGGGGTTCGTGACCTCCCCCGTACGCTCGATGGGAACCCAGGCCGCGATGCCGGCGACGGGGAACTGGAAGTCCGGCCCCATGACCCCGATGACCTCCTTCGGTCCGTCGATGAAGTCGTAGCTACGGCCGATGACCGACGGATCCTGCCCGAACCACGTCGTCCAGAGGCCATGCCCGATGAGCGCCACCCGCCCGCCTTCCCCCGGCTCGGGGAGGCGGCCCAGCACGGGCGTCACGCCCAGCGTGGAGAAGAGGGACATGGAGGGCATGGACTGCCGCAGCCGCTCGACCCGATCGTCCGCACGCACGGTCGCGGTGAACGAGTTGAAGGTGGCCAGGTCCTCGAGCTGCGTGGCCTGGTCACGGTACTGATAGAAGAACTCGATGGAGACCCCGAACTCGTCCGGGAAGTCCGAGCCCGGCGCCGACGCGGCCACGTACACCAGCCGGTCCGCCTCGGCGTAGGGGAGAGGGCGCAGGAGCACGCCGTCGACCACCCCGAAGATTCCCGCGTTGGCGCCCAACGCGAGCGCCAGCGTTCCCACCGCCGCCACGGTGAAGCCCGGCGCCTTCCGGAGCGCACGGGCCCCGTGCCTGAGATCCCTCATCCAACTCCCGATCATCATCCCCACCTCCTCCTCGAGTATCCCCTCACCATCCCCGGCACCGCTCCACGTCGGCCGCACCCGCTCGGCCAGCCCCGCCACCATCAGGTCGCCGGCCGTCGTGACGACGCACCAGCACCCCAGCCACCACCCCCGGTCGAAGCCGCGCGCGCACTCCTCCGCCGCCTGATCGGCCATCTCCCGTCCGAACCGGCCGCGGAAGCGCCGCGGAAAGGCGTGGAGGAGAAGCGCGAACAGCGTGGTCACGACCGCGCACCGAGCCGTCGGAGCGCTAGCGCGGCCGCGTCCTCCAGTCGCCGGGCCTCGTCGGCGAGGACGGTCCGGCCGGCGGGCGTGAGGGCGTAGTAGCGTCGCGGTCGTCCCGGGTGCGGACCCTCCGACTCCGACGACGACGCCTCCCGGAGGAACCCCGCCTCCACGAGCCGGGCGATGACGCGGTAGAGGCTCCCCGCCCGCGGCGCGACCACTCCGGCCGACTCCTCCTCCACGGCATCCCGGATGGCGTAGCCATGGAGCGGCCCATCCGCGGTGGCGAGCAGCACGTGGTACTCGAGGTTGCTCAGGCCCCCTTCAGGATGTTGGCTCATGACGGGTCCATGACTTCGGTTGACGGAATGTGCGATCGACGTATACGCATAGTGCGTATATAGAGACGCACGGTCAAGTCGTCGATTGACGGCCCCTACGAGGTCATCGCCGCTGAGGTGTCAGGGACGCCGGCGAAC
>JBBDSM010000113.1:0-4669 GCA_040904945.1 Gemmatimonadota bacterium | reverse complement strand
GGGTTCTCGGAGATCAGGACGGTCGCCTCTTCCCCTTCGATGAACTCCTCGATGAGGGCGCCCCCGTAGGCGTCGGCCATCTCCCTCACGCGGTCGGCCAGGTCGAGGGCCGTTTCGACCCGAGATGCGGGCGTAAGGCCGGTGCTCGCGTAGCTGCTCGGGTGCTTCACGATGAGCGGGAAACGGAGCATCTCCGCGGCCTGCTCCACGTCGGCGTCGGAGCCCCTCGAGAGAGCGCTCCGAAGGAGGCGGTGGGGTCACTGCGGTCGCATTCCTGTCATATGGCGCGCACACGAAGAGGGAAACATGAACGCCACAGCGGCTTCTGCGCCAGCGAACGTCTCACTTGCCCCGGCAACGGGCATTCCGTTCACGCAGGACTTTGCCACTCGCCTCACTCGGCCGGACTCACTCCTTCCGTGCGCCTCGTGGAGGTGGACTCGCCGAGCGCGCCTTCCGAAGGCGAGGCGGGCAGCGGAACCAGCATCGGGACCTGTTGCTGGTAGCTCCTGTACCGGTCCCCGTGGACACGCACGAGATCCTTCTCCTCGAGACGGATGGCGAGCAGGATCCACCCCGTCCACACCCCGGCGAAGAGCAGGCGTCCGGCCGTCATCGTGGACGCGCTCCAGAACGCGAGGACGAAGCCCAGATAGAGCGGATGCCGGACCATGCGGTACAGACCCGGTGTCCCGAACGGTGGCGGCTCGAACGTGCGGCCCCGGGCATACGTCCACACCTGCCTGAGGCCGAAGAGCTCGAAATGGTCGATGAGGAACGTGGACGCCAATACGACGAGCCAGCCCATCCAGAAGGCGCCGTCCAGGACGAGGGAGGCGACCGGGTGCTCCACGGACCACAGAACCGCCGGCAGGGGCTGCCAGGCCCACATCAGCAGGGCGAGGATCAGGCTCGCTGCGAGAACGTAGGTGCTCCGCTCGAGATGCTGGGGCACGACGCGGGTCCAGCGCTCCTTGAAGCCTCGCCGCGCCATGACGCTGTGCTGGAGTGAGAACAGCAGCAAGAGCCCGATGTTGATGGCCAATGCGAAGCCAGTGTCCGGCGCCGGACCGGAGTCGATGGTGCGGGGCACGGCCAGGTCGCCGACGAAGGCGATGAGGTACAGGAAGACGGCGAAGAAGACGAGATAGGAGCCGATTCCGTACGCGAGCGCGAAGAGCCTCTTCATGATCCACCTCCAGGTTGGAACGATCCACGGTCGGGCCTGGTGTCCACCAGGAACCACAATGTGCGACCGGGAGGGGTCTCGTCGCGCGAGACGGAAGTCCCGGAAAAGAGGATCGGGTGGTGGGACGGCCGGGACCCGGGTCCCGAGTGCGGGGGGGGGCGCACCATCGGAGGGCGCGCTGGGTGGGAGGGTGTCCACAGTGCCGCGGACCCCACGCGCCGGGTCTACCGGGAGGGGCGACCTCCGGAGTGCCGATGACCGAGTCCCGCTTCCCTGGCCCGTACGATGGCCTCCCCTCGACTCCCGACCCCGAGCTTCCGGTAGATCCGCGACACGTGGTTCTTCACGGTCTTGGGCTGGATGGAGAGGGCCCGGGCGATGTCGTCGTTGGCCTTGCCGGCCGCCAGGAGGTCGAGGATCTCACCCTCGCGCCCGGTGAGCGCCTCCAAGATCGGGCTCCAGGCCGGCTCCCCCACCCCGAGGAACGCGCGAACCTCGGCGAGGAATCGCTCCCAGGCCGGCTCGCGGTCGAGCAGGACGTGGTTCCGGCTGTCGAGGGCGACGAAGCTCGCGTCGGGGATGCTCGCGGCCAGACCCCGTCCCGCCTCGAAGGGAATCACTTCGTCATGCCGGGCGTGCAGCACGAGCACGGGACACCGCACCTGGCCGAGGAGGGGGCGGACGTCGATACCACCGAACTCCTCCTCGAGCCGGACCGCGACCTCCGGGGACGTGGTTTCGCGTTGCAGTTCGTTGAACCAGTCGAGCTGCTCGGGCGTGCCGTCGGGGAGGAACATGGAGGTGAACACCTGCCGGAACGCGGGGTTGTCCCTTCCCCATCCATCGATGATAAGCTGGAGCAGCGCCTCCTCACGGCGCCGGAACTCCGGGTCCGTGCGGTGTTTCCACCCCACGGCGTAGCTGCCGTAGAGGATCAGGCGCCGCACGCGCTCGGGGTGCCGGACCGCGTAGGCGATCCCCACCGGGCCGCCCTGCGACATGCCCAAGAGGTCAAAGCGCTCCAGGCCGGCGGCGTCCACCACCGCCTCGAGATCGTCCACCCATGCGTCGAAGGAGAGATCGGCGGCGTCGCGGTCCGACAGGCCGCACCCGCGCTCGTCGTAGCGCACGAGCGCGTTGTCCCGGGACAGCTCCCGCAGCCACGGCCGCCACACCGGGCTGGTCCAGTCGAACTCGAGATGCGTGAGCCAGTTGGCCGCCTTCACCAGCGGTGGACCCCGTCCGGAACGCGCGTAGGCGATCATCGTGCCGTCCGCCGATCGGACGAATCGGATGGATTGGTCCATGGAATCTCCCTAAAAGTACCTCTCAACGTCTGTCGTTCTGGGCATCGTAGCTGAAGGTACCGTTCTCTGGGAGGACGAGAAGGCATACGATCTCGCGATCACCCAATTGAGCCCAGCTCTCCGCGGTCGGCTCCAAGCTCCGGCCCGATCTGGATGCGACGCTGAGAGCCGACGTACTGGCTTTGGCACTGGCCATCGTGGTCCTCGTCCTGCTCGGTGGCGGAGGTCTTACGGCGGGGGCGGTGGTGATGGGTTCGAAGATCATGGAGGGAGTCGAACCGGTGGCTGCCGTGGACGCGGCGGGACCGCAGACGGTATCACCTACCGACGGTGGGTGACCTCCGCGCAAGTCAGCTGCCAACATCCGCGAAAATGCACTTCAGATACGCACCTTCCGGAAAGCCGATGGGGTGATCCAGCGGATGCCCGGTCTGTTCGAGGATGCGCATGGTGCGACCCGATTCCACCACGGCATCCGCGACCAATGCACGGAACCGGTCCCCGGTGATGCGGCTCGTGCATGAGGCCATGACGAAGAGGCCGCGCTCGGGCAGAAGATCGAGGCCCAGCCGGGCGACACGCGCGTAGGCGCGCAAGGCACCGTCCAGGTGCGCCTTGGAATCGGCGAAGGACGGCGGGTCGAGCACGACCACATCGAACCGCTCGCCCCGCTCCCGCATCGCGGCCATGACCTTGAACGCGTCGCCGCAAACGACCTGGTGACGAGCGTCCGCCACGGCCGGGTCCGATCGATTGCGGCTGAAGTTGCGCTCGGCGGCGCTCAACGCCGGGGCGCTGACGTCCAGGCTGGTCACGGACCGGGCTCCGCCCCGCGCCGCATAGAGGGAGAACCCGCCCGTGTACGCGAACACGTTGAGCACGGAAGCCTTCCCCGCCGCGTAGCGCTCCAGGCGCGCGCGGTTGTCCCTCTGATCGAGGAAAAAGCCGGTCTTCTGCCCTCTCACCAGGTCGGCTTCGAACAGGAGCCCGTTCTCCTGGAACTCCACCGGGCCCGAGGGTGCGCTACCGGACAGGATCTGTCCGTCATGAAAGCCCAGGTCCCCCTGCTCCACCGCGCTGGCGACGGCACGGCTGAGGCGCAGCACCACACGCTCCGAGTCCACCAGCGCGTCGAGTCCCGCGAGCACGTCCGGGAGATGGGTGAACCAGGCGCAGGAATAGATCTTGACCACCGTGCTGCGGCCGTAGCGGTCGACGACGAGACCAGGCAGCCCGTCGTTCTCACCGTGGACCATCCGGAAGCCCGTGGTCCCGCTCGCGTTCAGCGCGCTTCGACGTTCGAGCGCCGTTCGGAGACGACTCTCGAACCAGGCCCGGTCGATGCGTTGCGGCTTGCCCTGGTGGAGGATCCGGACCCGGATCGGCGAATCGGGATCGTAGAGCCCAATGGCCAGAAAGCGGTCCTTCCGGTCGAAGATCACCGCCAGATCACCCGCTCGACCGGGGCGGCGCTGCTGCTTGATGCCTTCCGCGTACACCCAGGGATGGCCACCCCGGACCGCGCGCTCGGCGGGAGCACGCAGGTGAACGGCGATCCGGCTGTCGCCGCCGCTCACGGAGAGCTGCGGACGAATACGGCCATCTGCGACGGGCCACCGAGCGTTTCGTGGACCGGGCCGAGCGGCTCGAAGGTCACCTCGTATCCGGTGCGGCTGGCGACACCCGATGCCCATCTCTCGAACTTCGCCCGGTCCCACTCGAACCGGTGATCCGGATGGCGACGCTCTCCGGGTTCCAACCCGAACAGGACGTTGTATTCGCGGTTGGGCGTGGTCACGATGACCCGCCCGGGCCGGAGCCTGAGGAACAAGCTGCGCTCCAGACGCGACAAGTGCGCGGGATCGAGGTGCTCGATGGTCTCGAGGAGCACGGCAGCGTCGAACCCCGTGAGGTCGTGGTCGAGGTCCAGGAGCGTGCCCTGCCGGAGCCCCAGCCTCGGGTCCAGGGCGCCGCCGGGCGACACGAGCCTCGACCGTGCCGCGTCCAGGCTCGGCAACGAGCGATCCACCCCCACGATCCGGATGAGCTGCGGGTCCGCGACCAGGCGCTCGAGGAGCGCCCCCGTCCCACACCCCAGATCGAGGACCGACTCGACTTCCACCCCCCGCAGCTGATCCAGGACGCCGTCCAGACGTTCCTCATGGAGCGCGGT
>JBBDSM010000112.1:0-27314 GCA_040904945.1 Gemmatimonadota bacterium | reverse complement strand
GGCGGGGGCCTGGCCGCGGGCGCTTCCGGCGTCCCCGCGGGTCTCGTCTTCGAGATACCCGGGCTGGAGCTGGGCGCGGCGACGGGGGCGGGCGTTTCCATGGACCTGGCCGCCACCGCGCTGTGGGTGTTGTCCAGCCTCACCGTCCTGGTGGTCCTGCTCCGCGGCCACGTCATGCTCCGGAAAGCGCGAAGGAGCTGGCGACCGGAGCGGGTGCTCGGCCACGACGTCTTCGTGTCCGAGACGCTGGGCCCCGCCGTCGCGGGCGTCCTGCGGCCCCGGACGGTCCTTCCCGCCTGGGCGCTCGACCTGCCGAAGCCTCAGCTCAGACTGATCGTCGAGCACGAGAAGGAGCACGAGCGGGCGCGGGACCCCCAGTGGCTCGCCGCGGCCCTCCTCGTCGTCGGCACGACGGCGTGGAACCCGGTCGGCTGGTGGGCGCTCCGGCGTCTCAGGGACGCCATCGAGATCGATTGCGACCACCGCGTGCTCGGCCGCGTGCCGGGCACCATGACCTATGGGGAGAGCCTGCTGGCCGTCGCAGCGCGCATGCCCCGGTCGAGCGTTGCTCTCGCTGCGTTCACCGAGTCCCCACATTCCCTCGAACGGAGGTTGATCGCCATGACGACCCACGTTTCCCGTCGCACCCGGATCACCGGTGGCGCCCTGCTGGTGGCCGCTGCCCTCCTCGGCATCCAGGCCTGCGGAGTCGACAGCCCGCTCTCGGACGGCGACGGCGCGTCGGAAGATGCCATGGGACCCGCTGTCACGTCGAGCATCGCGGCCGGTCCGCAGTTCACGCCCTTCACGGTGGCGCCGTCTATCGCCAACCGGGTCGAGGTCATCGACGCCATGGAGCGCGAGTACCCGCCACTCCTCAGGGACGCGGGCGTGGGCGGCACCGTCCGGGTCTACTTCTATATCACCGAGACCGGCGAGGTGGGGGAGCGCCGCATCGATGAGAGCAGCGGCCACGAGGCTCTGGATCGGGCCGCGCTGAGGGTGGCGAGCGTGTACCGATTCACCCCGGCGCTGAATCGAGACGATCCGGTCCCCGTCTGGGTCTCCTTCCCGATCACCTTCCAGGTGGGGTCCTGACCGGATGTGGGGTGGTCCGGGCCCCACGGCTCGGGCCCGGTCCGCGCGGGTCGCGCAGTGACCTGCAACGACGGGCGCCGCACGCGACGCTGGCACACTCCCTGCTCCTGTATGAGCTTTGAAGCGTGTCCCGTACACCAACGCCGGAGGTCCCGTGTCTCGCGCTCGTATCCTGCTGCCGGTGCTCGCGCTGCTCGTCGTGGCGGCGTGCGGCACCAACGACGTCCCCAGCGGCGTCATCACCGACCGGCTGTCCGCCGAGCTGGAGCTCGTCGTGGACGGGCTCGACGATCCGGTGTTCGTCACCGCGGCGCCGGGGGACTTCGAGGACCGTCTGTTCGTGGTCGAGCAGGGCGGGCTCGTGCGCATCGTGGAGAACGGGGCGCTGCTCCCCGAGCCGTTCCTCGATCTCACCGCGGAGGTGACGTCCGGGGGGGAGCGGGGCCTTCTCGGCCTCGCGTTCCACCCGAACTACGGATTCAACGGGTGGTTCTTCGTGAACTACACGGACCTGAACGGCGACACGCGCATCGTGCGCTACGCAGTCTCGAGCGACCCGAACGTGGCCGACGAGAGCTCGGCGTTCGAGATCCTGGCGGTCGACCAGCCGCAGTCGAACCACAACGGAGGCATGCTGGCCTTCGGTCCGTTCGACGGCTACCTGTACGTGGGGCTGGGCGACGGCGGTGGTTCGGGCGACCCCGACAACTACGCCCAGCGGCCTGCCACCCTCCTGGGCTCGATGCTCCGCATCGACGTCGACGACCCGGACGACCCGTACTTCATCCCCTTCGACAACCCCTTCCTCAACACCCAGGACTTCCGGCCCGAGATCTGGGCGTTCGGGCTCCGCAGCCCCTGGCGCTACTCGTTCGATCGCCAGACGGGCGATCTCTACATCGCCGACGTGGGTCAGAACGCATGGGAAGAGGTCTCGGTGCAGCCGGCCGCCAGCGACGGCAGCGAGAACTACGGATGGCGGCGGATGGAGGGCACGAATTGCTTCAACCCGTCCACCGGCTGCAATCAGGGCGACCTGGTGCTCCCGGTCTACGAGTATCCGCATTCCGAGGGATGCTCCATCACCGGGGGGTACGTCTACCGCGGTGACGCGATCCCCGAGCTGCGGGGCCGGTATCTCTTCGCCGACTACTGCGAGGGATGGGTCCGGAGCTTCCTGCTCTCGGGCGGCGCCGCCACCGACGTGGTGGACCACTCGGACGAGCTGGCGCCGGGCGGCAACGTCGTGTCGTTCGGGGAGGACAACGAGGGCGAGCTGTACGTGGTCGACCACGGCGGGGCGGTGTACCGGATCGTGCCGAGATCCTGACCGTAACGCACCAGCGGCCGAAGCTTCGACCGCTGGTGTTCGTTACGTGGCGCGTTGGGTCAACGACCTCCGTTGTCGCGTGTAGCCGTCTCGTCGTCCTCGTCCCGCCCCGCGTCGAGGTCGTTCCAGTTCAGGATGGCGTTGAAGCCGAGGAAGAACGTCCCCTGCGTCTGCCACCGCCAGAAGGGCCGGATGGCGAACATGACCACGTGCCCTTCACCGAGCGGCACATCGACCACCTGGGCCGTGCCCTCGAGCGCCTCGCCTCCCCCGAGCGTGCCTGACAGGAGCATGCGGCTCTCGTCCTCGGGGAAGCTCAGGACGACACGCGGGCCGTCCTCGTCTCCGCCGCCGAATCCCATCGCCGCGGCCATCGCCCGGAACTCCGCCATCTCGTCGACCTCCTCCTCGTCTTCGGGCTCGGCTTCGGGTTCCTCGAACGGGGAGAGGTCCGGGCGGTTGGCCATGGGCGTCGTGTTCTGCCACGGGCCTCCGCCGCCGAAAAAAGCCGCGAACGGGTTTCCGCCACCGGCGGATAGCACCAGGTCCCCCTTGTAGTAGACGGGGAGCTGCCCGCCGGGGTACCCGTAGGCGATGGGGCTGAGCGGGTCGGAGATGATGCCGCGGTGGATCGAGCCGGGTGCGACGAGGCTGCCGGGGCTCGCGACCGAGACCCCCGAGGTGATGCCGTACTCCGGGAAGATCGACGACGTGGCGCCTTCGACGATGAGCGTCCCGCCGTCCTCCACGAAGCGGGCGAGCTCGACGAGCCCCTCGAAGCCCATCCCGCCCCGGATGTCGTCGCTCTCGTCGAGCGCCCCGAGGTTGGGCGTCTCGTCGGTCCGCCGGTAGGGGAGTGGAAGCTCGCCGGTCATGGCGATGCCGTTCACCTGGGACTGGGCGGTTCCTCCGACGTGCGGATAGACGATGACGTCATAGCGCTCCCGCAGATTCCCCTCGCGAACCCGCTGATCGGCGAAGTAGGTGTAGGGAATGCCGTAGTGATCGAGCGCTCCGCGCACCCATCCCTCATCCTGGGTCCGCTGCCAGGAATGGATGTATCCGATGCGCGGGACGTCGAGCTCATGCGTGGGCACGTCCGGCAGCGACCTGGTGGCCCAGGCGCTGAGGCCGAGCTCCTCGAGGCTGGGCTCGAGCGCGCCGCGGCTGGCGTCCGGGATGATGAAGGCTCCGGCGCGGAACGTGTGCCCCTCCATCTCGAAGTCGCGCTGGGCCGCGAGCATGCGTACGTCGGCGTGCCGGAAGCGGAACGCCACCAGATTGTTGTCCGTGGTGTGCTCGACCACCACGACGTTCCCGCTCCCCGTGATCCCGCCGGGGGCACGGACCGAGTCGGTGACGAGCGTCATGGCTAGATCGAGCACACCGGGATCGGTGACCTCGTCCAGCTCGATGTTGCGCATGAGCTGGAAGGTCCAGCCGGTGTCGTCGTAGGGGCGTGGGTTGTCGAGGGAGAAGGCCTGCAGGGAGAAGTACATGTCGGCCAGCGTGCGGAACGGCTGGTCCGCGCGCGCCACGTAGTCGCCGGCCCGGATGCTCACACCGCCGGCCTCGAACGATCGGTCCGCGCGGTGGATCTCGAGGCCTTGCGTCATGAGCTCGTTCACCGCGTCGGCGGCGTCCGCCTTCCTCCGCTGGTCGGCCGGAATGACCCAGGCGTGCACCGGGCCGTCGACACCCTTCTGGATGGAGCGCCGGTTCTTCGTCCAGTAGTTGTCCAGGAAGAGCTCGCGGTTGTCCGCGACGTACTTCAGGGAGAAGAGCACCCCGGACTGCTGGATGTTCGTGTTGTTCCTGGGGCCCCACTCGATCTCGGGGAGGGGCGGGTTCGGGCGGAACCACTCACGGCTCGTGGTCGTGTTGCCCACCCGGAGGGTGCGGTTGTCCGGTCCGTAGCTGGCGACCTCGTAGAAGCGGCCGATGGAGTTGTGGGAGTGGGCGATGGTGAACATGTAGTTCGGCGTCCACCCGTCGTAGAAGTTGTACGTCCAGACCCCGGGCACGTCGCGCTTGGTGAGCTGGAGCACGTCGTTCTCCGCGAGCATCCACCACTCGGTGATGGTGATGGCGTCGAACGCTTCGTTGTACGGCCCCGTTCCCGTCGACGTATAGAGGTAGTTCTGCTGCTCGTGCAGGTCGTGCATGATGGTCGGCGCCCACTCGAGCTGCACCCGGTTCACGTTCTTGGTGAGCGCGAGCATCTGGCCCATCGCGTCACGGTTGTTGTCGTGCGCGACGTACTGGCCCCAGTACATGAGCGGCAGACGGGCCTCCCCCTCCGGTCGGTCCTTGTTGAAGTAGTACGTGTCGACCTGCTTCTCGCGTCCGTCGGGTTCGATGACCGGCGTGATGAACGTGATCACGTTGTCGCGGATCTCCCGGATGAAATCCGACTCCTGGACGACCAGCCGGTACGCGAGCTCCTGCAGCATCTCCGGTCCGCCGTTCTCCGGCGAGTGGATGCCGCTCGTGAGCCAGTAGATCGGCTTGGCGGGACCCTCGATCAGCTCGCGGGCGCGCGCCTCCGAGGTGCTCCGCGGGTCCGTCAGCTCCTGGAGGTATCCACGGTACGCGTCGAGGTCGGCGATGGTCTCCTCGTTGGCGATGGCCATCATGATCTGCTCGCGCCCTTCCTCGCTCTCACCGATGCTCCACACCGTCGCGCGAGGAGACGCGTCGGCGATGGCCCGCATGTACCGGTGGATATCCGCGGCATACGTGATCTCGCCGGGGGTGCCGACGATGCGCCCGTGGAAGTCGAGCGGAGTCGGCACGCTCTCGGAGGCCGGCAGATGGTCGACGAGCTCGGTGGTGATGCGCTCGTCCTGGAGGTGCTCGGCGATGAGCCGGGTGTACTCCTCGTCGATGGGCTGCCCGGTCGCCGACTGCGCGAGCGCGACGTGCGGCAGCGCCGCGAGAAGGAAGAGTCCGGTCCGGAGGGCGCGGATCGGGTTCGGGCGAATCCACGGTACGGCCATGCTGCACTCCTGCGTGTGACGTGGGATGCGTCTCCGGAGGCGCGGGGGTAGCGCGCTCGCCCGGTCCGCACATCTTAAGCTTGACCCGATTCGGACGCACGTGGACCGGACTACCCGACCGGCACCACGGAAGACATAGGAGATTCGACGTGATGCGACGCACTCTCGGCTCGACCCTCGGCCTCGCGGCCGCCCTCACCCTTGCGCCCGCAGCCGGGTTCGCGCAGGACGCGCCTCCCCCGGAGCTCGACCCGCGCCTCTACGACGTCGCGACCGCGGCCTCGACGGCACAGGTCGAGTCGTACATCCGGACGCTCGCCGGCTTCGGCACGCGCAACACGCTGTCCGACACGGTGTCCACGACACGTGGCATCGGCGCCGCTCGCCGTTGGATCAAGGACGAGTTCGACCGCATCAGCGCCGCCTGCGGCGGATGCCTGGAGGTGTCGTACCACCGGACGTTCATGGAGGCCGAGGGCCGGATCACCGAGCCCGTCGAGATCGTGAACGTGGTCGCGGTCCTGCGCGGCACCGAGCACCCGAACCGGTACGTCATCATGTCGGGCGACATCGACTCGCGCGCTTCCGACGGCTCGGACGGCGTCACGGACGCGCCCGGGGCGAACGACAACGCGTCGGGGATGGCGGGCACCATCGAGGCGGCGCGGATCCTGTCGCAGTACGAGTTCCCGTCGAGCATCGCGTTCATCGGGCTGTCCGGCGAGGAGCAGGGGCTCTGGGGCGGGCAGTACCTGGCGGCCGACGCGGTCGAGCAGGGGTGGGATATCGCGGCGGTCATCAACAACGACATGATCGGCAACATCGCCGGCATCGACGGGGTCATCGACAACACCATCTTCCGTGTGTTCAGCGAGCCGACCCCTGTGGAAGGGCACGGGCCGGACGGGTGGAACTACCGCGTCTACGGCGGTGAGGTGGACGGACCGTCGCGCCAGATCGCGCGCTACGTCGACCGCGTCGCCGAGCGGTTCTTCCCGAACCTCGACGCCATGATGATCTACCGGCTCGACCGCTTCGGGCGCGGTGGGCACCACCGGCCCTTCAACGACGCCGGCTTCCCGGGCATCCGCATCATGGAAGCGCACGAGCACTACGACCGGCAGCATCAGGACATCCGCGTGGAGGACGGGCGCGAGTACGGCGATGTCATCGACGGTGTGGACTTCGACTTCGCCGCGAAGATGACGAGCCTGAACGCGACGGTGCTCGCGGCCATGGCCTGGGGGCCGCCGGCGCCGACCAACGTCCAGATCGGCGGAGCGGTGCGGCCGAGCACGATGTTGGCGTGGGACGCCGTCGACGACCCGAATCTGGCCGGCTACAAGATCTACTGGAGACTCACCACCGAGCCCCAGTGGGAGTGGTCACGCTGGGTCGGCGACGTCACAGAGTTCACCATGGAGAACGTCGTCATCGACAACTACCTCTTCGGCGTGGCGGCGGTGGGCCGGGACGGGAACGAGAGCCCGGTGGCTTTCCCAACGTCGCTCCTCCGCCGGTAGCGGGGGCCCCCTACCCGGACCGCCGATCCGGGCTGGCCGATGGCGATGGACCGCACCGACGTCTTCGCACGGGACGGCTACTGCTGCGTCTACTGCGGGCGGGCCGATCCGGACGTCGAGCTCAGCGTGGACCACGTGGAGCCGCGCATGAGGGGCGGCGACAACAGCCGGGGCAATCTGGTGACGGCCTGCGTCGACTGTAACCGCCAGAAAGCCGGCCGCCCGGCGTGGGCTTATCTGCAGGACCGCGACGAGGAGCGCCGCTCGTTCCTGGCGCGGGCGGGCTACGTGTGGCCGCGGCTCCGGACGGCCATCATCGAAGCGGCGGAGAAGGCCGGTCGCAGGGGGTAGGGGAGGGGCGGAGCGCGCGGCCGCCGGACCTCGCGGGCCGCACGCTTCGCCTCTCGCGGCCGGATGCTCTCCGGGCCGCCCCGGATGCGCGCCCTATCCGCGCGGCGACCCCTCGAGGAGCCCCTCGAGCGACTCCTCGCGCGCGCCGCCCTCATCGCACACGCAGAAGTTCGACTCGCCCGTGCCGTACAGCGCCACACCGGCGTAGTCGCCTTCTTTGTTCAGGATGAAGAAGCGGACGTCGAAGTTGGGCAGCCCCCGCTCGTTCAGGAGCCTCGGCTCGATGGTGTTGGCCTGGATGCGCCGGAGCGCGGTCATGCCGGCATCCTTGGGGCTCATGCCCTGCCGCATCATCTCGACGATGAGGAAGGTGGCGCACGAGAAGATGTTCGCCTCGCCTCGGCCGGTGGAGCCCGCGGCACCGACGTCGTTGTCCACGTACTGGCCGGCGCCCAGGAGGGGCGAGTCGCCGACCCGCCCGGGAATCTTCCAGGCGAGGCCGCTGGTCGTCGTGACGCCGCACAGGTCGCCGTCGGTGTTCACGCCCTCGATGGACGTGGTCCCCCAGAAGGAGCTCTCGGGAATGAGCCCGTCGTCCACCATGGAGAGCCCGGCCGCGAGGGCGGCGTCGGCGAAGCCCGGTCCGGGCGGCCGGCCGATGACGTCCGGGTCGGTCTCCTCTCCGGCCCGGCCCTGTCCCCGGAGCCGCTCCTGCGGATCCAGCCAGTGGCCGGGGTCCACCCGGCGGCGCCACTCCAGCCAGAGCTCGCGCGACCGGTCGGTGTTCAGGTCGTCTTCGACGGTGAAGCCCAGCGAGCGCGCGAACTCCCGGGCGCCCTCTCCCACCAGCAGATGGTGGTCCGTGAGCTCGGCGACGGCCTTGGCCACCAGCGACGGGGTCCGGATCCCTTCGATGGACGCCACGCCGCCGGCCCACTTCCGCGGGCCGTGCATGACGCAGGAGTCGAGCTGTACGACGCCGTCGGCGTTCGGGAGCCCTCCGAACCCGATGCCGGTCTCCTCCGGGTCGAGCTCGGGGATGTTCGCGCCCGCCACCAGGGCGTCGAGGACGTCCTCACCCCCGGTGATCCCACGGTACGCCCGCTCGATGGCGCTCTCCGGCCCACCGTTCCGGTAGCGGATGGAGCTCACGTCGGCCACGCACCGGGGCGTCGCCGCGCGGCTGCGTCTGACGAACGGAGCGTCCACGGGTGCGGCGCTCAGCGCGGAAGGCAGCGATGCGGCCGCCACTCCGGCGGCGGTGGACTTCACGAAGTTACGACGGTCCATGATGATCTCCCGGCGGATTCCAGATTGTTTCGACTCCCGGAGGAGCATAGCGCGTAGGCGCCTCGGTCGCGATGTTCCCTGGGTGAGGTGCGTGTGCATTGAACAGGAGGCACCATGTCCGATATCGAGCACGAACGGCGGGGAGTCGTGGCAGGTGTGTTCGAGGATCAAGAGCACGCGGCCCGGGCCATCACGGGGCTCGTGGAAGCTCATTTCGAGCCGAGGGACGACATCTCCGTGGTGTTGACCGACGAATGGACGGCCGAGCATGAAAACGTCCGGCTCCGAGATGAGCTGGAGATGATCGAAGGAGCCAAGATCGGTGGGGGCATCGGCGCCGTCATCGGAGCGACGGGTGCGGCGATGGTAGCCGCCGGCATCCTCGCCGGACCGGCGGCCTTGGTGGCGGCCGGACCGGTGATCGCCGCGCTCGAAGGTGGTTTGGCCGTGGGCGCCTTCGGCACCGTCGCCGGATGGCTGGTCGGCCTCGGCATCATGCGCGAGGAAGCGGATTTCCATGCGGCGCGCATCAAGGAAGGGGCGGTGTGGGTCGGCGTGCACGCGACCGGGGAACGTGCCGAAAAGGCCCACGAGGTGCTTGCCGCGGCCGGAGCGAGATTCTTCGACGAGACACGATCCTAGCAGCCGATGGTAGACGAATCCGTGACGACTGAGACGCAACCCCACTGGCTCGTATCGGCGGCGCGCTCCCTCGAGCTCGAGAACGCCGATGCCCTCGAGGCCCGGAGCGGCGAGAAGCTCGCGGAGGTCTGGGGCCGGGTGGTCGACGCCACGGGCGTGTCCGACGCCGAGCTGACCGAGCTCCTGGCGGAGCGCTATCTCATGCGCGTCGCCGACCTCGCCTCGGCGGAGCAGTACGCGACGCGGCTCGTCCCGGCGATCGTCGCGGTGAAGTATCAGGTGCTCCCCCTCCGGTACACCGACCGGACCCTCGACGTGGCCACCGCCGATCCGCACGACGTGGACGCCGAGCGCGAAGTGTCCCGCCTCGCGACCCGCGCCGTCCGGTTCGAGCTGGCGCCTCCGGCGGCGATCCGGGAGGCCCTGGGCAACGCTTACGTCGGATCGGGGCAGCCGCGTCCGGCCGCAGAGGCGACCTCCGGCGCGCGGCCAAAGCCGCCGGCCGACGGGGAGCCGGGCGACCGTACCCACGTCCTCGTGGTCGACGACGATCCGGACACCGCCGCCCTCCTCCAGTCGTTCCTCGTCGGCAAGGGCTTCAGGGTGACCGCGGTGCCCGACGGGCCGAAGGCGCTGGAGGCCCTGAAGGAGGATCCCTCCATCGACGCGGTCTCCCTGGATTACTACATGCACCCGATGAACGGGTTGAAGGTGCTGCAGACGATCCGCTCGAAGGAGGCCTTCGACCACCTGCCTGTGGTCGTCCTCACGAGCTCCGAGGACCGCAACATCGAGATGAGCCTCTTCGAGGCGGGCGCCGACGACTACGTCGTGAAGCCCCTCGACCCCCCGCGCTACTTCCTGCGCCTCCGCGCCGTGCTGCGAAGGCGGGCCGGAGAAGCCTGACGGGAGCGCCATGCCCTACGCGCTGCTGGCCGACCTGGTGCTGGCGGGACACCTCGCGTTCGTCCTCTTCGTCGTTCTTGGCGGACTCCTGGTGGTGCGCTGGCCGAGGGCGACTTGGCTCCACCTCCCCGTGGCCGCGTGGGGTGTGTGGATCGAGCTGTCGGGCGGCGTCTGCCCGCTCACGCCCCTCGAGAACCGGCTCCGCCGGGCGGCCGGAGGTGCGGGGTACGAGGAGACGTTCATCGAGCACTACATCGTGCCGCTCATCTACCCACCGGGCCTCACGCACGCCACGCAGCTTCTCCTCGGCGTCGCGCTGATCGTCTGGAGCGTGGGGGTGTATGCGTGGGCGATCCACCGCTGGAGGCAGAGACGCATGTCGAAGCCCCATACGTCCGAGGTCTACGTCGATGAGTGACCGAGATGAGCGAGCGAAATGAGTGACCGAGGCGGCCGCAGCGCCGGCGTCGACGCGGACCTCTTCCGGGATGCGATGGCTCGCTGGGCCGCGACCGTTACGGTGATCGCCGCACGGGACGCCGACGATGGCCGGGTGCGGGCCACGACCGCCACGTCCTTCGCGCCCGTCTCCGCGGAGCCACCCGAAGTCGTCGTCTCGCTGAGCCCGGGCGCCCAGGTTCTACCGTTCATCGAAGAGGGCGGCTTCGTTGGGATCAGCCTGCTCTCGGCCGACCAGCGGCGGTGGGCCCGCCTGTTCGCCGACTCCTATCCGGTGGGCCCGAGTCCCTGGCCGGACGAGGGAGTACCGCTCCTCCCGGGAGCGCTCGCGGGCCTGACGTGCTCGGTGCAGGCCATCCACCCGACGGAGGGCCGGAGCCGGCTCGTCGTCGTCCGGCTCGAGGAGGTTGCCCTCGGCGACGCGACCGAGCCTCTCCTGTACGGGAATCGGACGTACCGCGTGCTGACGCCGGAAGACGGGGGCTGATCCCGGGGACCTCAGTCGACGGTGCGACGGCCGTAGGTGGCTCCACAAGTTGTTGCGCAGTATGGATTTATGTATCTTTGAGCAGATTATTCGACTTTGCTCGCCCACGGAGGTACCCCATCCGCTTCGCGCTTCCGCATCGACTTCGTCCGGCCATCGGCTCGCTCATCGCGACCACGCTCGTTCTGCTCTCCACCCCCACGGGGTCGACGGCGCAGAGCCCCGAGGGCGCCGTCCTGCCCACCGACTCGGTAATCGGCACCGTCGTCCAGCGCTTCGCCGGAGGGTTCCTCCTGCGTGCGGACGATGGCGAGGAGTACGCCTTCGAGATCGCGCCGGACTCCGTGGACCAGCGGCAGGACGTCGATCCGGACTCGGTCGACCGCAGGGTGCCCCACGCCAGTGTGATGGACGAGCGGGATATCCGGTTCGTGCTGCGGCAGCTCGAGGCGTCCGACGAGCGCGACCGGATACACGTCCACTACGTGACCGTGGGCGAGGCCGATCCGCGGAGAATCGCCATCTGGGTCTCCATCGACGAGGACCGGGTGCCTGGCGGCTGAGTGGGGGATGCATCGGAGGCGGTCCGGCCGACCCACCAGTCGACGGCTAGCTCAGGGGATACACGATGAAGCCGTCGAGCACCGTGTACTCGGCTTCTTCGCCCATCCCCGACAATGCCTGCTGGAGCTCCAGCAGGTGATCCCAGGTCATTTGCAGACGCCGTTCACCAGGATGGCTGGGCTGACGTTGTTCGTAGTCGACGCCGGGCTGATCCGTCATCTCGATGTGGGCCCCGAGCACCCACGACACGGACGCCCCGGCAAGCGTCTCGACCAACCTGTCCACGCTTGCGCGGTACGCGTCGAAGTCGCGCACATACAGCCGACCCGGGTAGAGGGAGTCACCCGTGAGAAGGACGCCGGTTCGCTCGTCGAAAACGGCGATGCTCGAGGGTTCGTGTCCCGGAATCGGGATCACCAGCAGCGGTCGCTGGCCGAGGTCGAGGTTCGCCGATCCTTGGGGCCAACCCTCCAACCGGTAGAAACGCGCCACGTCCTCGGCAGCATGACCGACGATCTCGGTATTCGGCCGTGACCGGAATTCGGAATCGCCGGCGACGTGATCGCCGTGCGCGTGCGAGTGCGCGACGATGAGGGGGAAAGCCTCGCCGATCAGCCCGTCGACAACCTGACGTAACCAGGGCTCGGTCGGTGCCCCCGTGTCGATGAGCAGGGCCCTCTCGTCGCCCGCCAACAGGTACAGGAACGGCGCCTCGAAATGCGTGGTCAGCGACTGCCGGATGATCCACGTCCCGGCCGCGAGCTCGTGAACCTGAAAGCGCGGCTCCTCGCTGTCGGTTCCGTCGATCCAGCGCTCCGGAAATTCGAACGGACCGTCTCTGTCCGGCGTGTCGCCGCAGGCCACCGAAACGACCGCGGCCAGCGACATGGAAGCGGCCAGGATGCGACGGCGAAAAGCATTCAAAGTCATCGGCGCGACTCGCGAGTCATACTCGTCGAAATGAGCGGGGCGCAGACGTTGCGACCCAGTTCTTCCTCCTGCCCACCCCACATCCTCCGTTCGTATCTGATCTGCACTGTCCCTTAACGTTCTTAGGGTGCCGAGTTTGCCCGGCTCAGTCGCTGCACGAACCCGCCCGCGCCGGATGCACAGATGCCGCTCCCGCGCCAGTCACGTCAAGGGGCAATGTAAGCGAACGTAATCACCACGTCGCGCTGGGAAGACGCCGCGCCGAGGACGACCTCGCGCAACCGCGAGGCGGAATCCCGGAGGATCGCGATCTGGGTCTCGATCGAGCGGGAAGAGGTCATCCCCGGAGGCTGACCGACCCGACGGTGACCGCTGCCGGCGGTACCGCTAAATTCCGGCGCTATGATCTCCGTATCCAATCTCGAAAAGACGTTCGGCGACCGGACCCTGTTCCAGGACGCCTCCTTTCAGCTGAACCCCGGCGAGCGCTACGGTCTCGTGGGGGCGAACGGGTCGGGTAAAACGACCCTGCTCGGCATCCTGACGGGGGACGGCGAGCCGACCTCCGGCCAGGTGTCGATCCCCAAGGCCGCGCGTCTCGGCGTCCTCCGGCAGGACCAGTTCATCTACGAGGACCAGCAGATTATCGGTGTCGCCCTCATGGGCAACCCCGAGCTCTGGGACGCGATGCTCGAGAAGGAGAAGATCCTCGAGAACGCGGGCGAGGACTTCGACGCCGAGCGCTTCAGCGAGCTCGAGGAGACGGTGCAGCGCCACGATGGCTACACGGCCGAGGCGCGTGCCGCCGCGATCCTCGAGGGGCTGGGCCTCCCGGCCGAAGTGCACAGGGACCCGCTTTCGACGCTCTCCGGTGGCTTCAAGCTCCGTGTCCTGCTCGCTCAGGTGCTCGCCAGCAACCCCGACGTGCTCCTCCTCGATGAGCCGACCAACCACCTCGACATCCTGTCGATTCGGTGGCTCGAGAAGTTCCTGGAGGGTTTTCAGGGCCCCGTGGTGGTCATCTCCCACGACCACCGCTTCCTGGACAACGTCTCGACGCACATCCTCGACGTCGACTATCAGACCGTGACCCTGTACAAGGGGAACTACACGTCGTTCGTCGAGCAGAAGAAGGAAGACCGGGAGCGGCGTGAGAAGGAGATCGAGGGCCGCGAGAAGGAGATCGCGCATCACCAGAAGTTCGTGGATCGCTTCCGGGCGAAGGCGAGCAAGGCGCGCCAGGCGCAGAGCAAGCTGCGCATGATCGAGAAGAAGGCCGACGAGCTCGACGAGCTTCCCGGGAGCTCGCGCCGGTATCCGAAGTTCCGCTTCGAGCAGCGACGACCCAGTGGGAAGGAGGTCCTCAAGATCGAGGGCATCCGCAAGTCCTACGACGACAACGAGGTGCTCCACGGCGTCGACCTCGAGGTCCGGCGCGGCGACCGCCTCGTCATCATGGGCCCGAACGGCATCGGGAAGTCCACGCTCCTCAAGATCATCATGGGGCAGCTCGAGGCCGACGCGGGTGAGGTCGAGTGGGGATACGAGACGCACCCCGGCTACTTCGCCCAGGACCACCGGGAGCAGGTCGAGGAGTCGGACCGGACCGCCGAGGCGTGGCTCTGGGACTTCTGCCCGGACAAGGACCGCGGCTTCGTGCGCGGCCACATGGGCCTCATGCTCTTCTCGGGGGACGACGGCGCTAAGAAGCTCAGCACGCTCTCCGGCGGAGAGGCGGCGCGCCTCGTGTTCGCCAAGATCCAGCTCGAGCGTCCGAACGTGCTGGTGCTGGACGAGCCGACCAACCACCTGGACCTCGAGTCCATCGAAGCGCTGGTGCAGGGGCTCAAGAATTACGAGGGTACGCTCATCCTGGTGTCCCACGATCGCTGGTTCGTGGGAGAGCTGGCGACCCGCGTGGTCGAGATCCGGACCGACAGCATCCGCGACTACGAAGGCACGTACGAAGAGTACGTCCAGGCGTGCGGCGACGACCATCTCGACGCCGAGAGCGTGGTGCTGAAGGCGAAGAAGGAGGGGCGGGATCGCAAGGCCGGGAAGGGCGAGGGTCAAGGTGGGCGATCGAACCAGGGGAACGGGGCGTCCCGCTCGGGTACGGGCGGCTCCAGCGGCCGCTCGGGCGGCCGGCCCAACGTCGATCCACGCGTCGAGCGCCCACGCCTCGAGCGGCGTCGTGACGAGATCACGACCGAGCTCGAAGAAGCAGAGGGAAAGGTGGCCGAGATCGACCAGATCTTCTGTGAGCCCGGGTACTACGAGAAGACCCCGGCCGACGAGATCGCGGGGCTCGAATCGGAACGCGACGACGCCCAGGCGCGAGTGGACACGCTCATGGCGGAGTGGGAGAAGGTCGAGCGCGGTCTGGAGGCCCTCGTCGAGGAGCCGGCGCGGCGCTGAAGCGCGGGAGCCACACGACCCGCTACGACCCGCTACGACCTTCCAGCGTGGACCGCACCGCGTCCAGGAGCTGGTCCCTGGTGAACGGCTTGCTCAGGTAGTCGCTGATACCGGAGTGCTGCAGGAGGTCGTCCTGCTCCGATCGCTCCGAGTAGCCCGACATCAGCACGACGGGCACCCCAGGCAGGCGCTCCCCAGTCCGGCCCGCCACGTCCTTCCCGTCTCCGTCGGGCAGCGAGAGGTCGGTCAGCACGAGATCGAAGGGGCCTTCCTGGTCCAGCGCTGCGACCGCTTCTCCGACGTCGCCGGCCGCCACGACCTGGAATCCGGCCCGCTCGAGCACCCGTCGGGTGACGTTTCGGACCCCCGGCTCGTCGTCGACCACCAGAATCATGGCTGGCGCGCTCGGCCGATGGGACCCTCCCCGACTTCCAGTGGCCGAAGCCTTTGCGGCTCCTGGCGCCGGGACGTCTTCCCCGGGCTCAGGGGAGAGGGGAAACCTGAGCGAGAACGTACTCCCCTCCCCGAGCCGGGTCTCGACGTGGATGCCCCCGCCGCTCTGCTTCATGAAGCCGTAGGCCATGGCGAGCCCGAGGCCAGTGCCCTTCCCGGTGGGCTTGGTCGTGAAGAACGGATCGAAGATCCGCGCGGCTGTCTCCTGGCTCATCCCCGAGCCGGTGTCGGCGACGCGGAGGGCCGCGTAGCGTCCGGACGTGAGCCCGGGTAGGTCGGTGAGGTCCTCCTGGTCGAGCTCCTCCAAATCCGTCGAAATCGTCAGCGTCCCACCACCGGGCATGGAGTCCCGCGCGTTGAGCACGAGGTTCAGCACGACCTGCTGGAGTTGATCCGGATCGATGTGAACGGGATCGACCTCCCGGTCCAGATCGCTATGAACCCGGATCCGCTCGCCGACCACCCGGTCGGTCATGCGCGACACGTCCCGCACCACCTCGGCGAGCTCGACGGTGCGAGGTCGCAGCACCTGCTCACGGCTGAACGCGAGGAGCTGGCTGGTCAGCGTGGCGGCCCGGTCGGCCTCCCTCCGGATGACCTCCAGATCCGCGGCGATCGGCGCGTTTTCGTGCTCGAGCAGGAGGAGCTCCGTCTCCGACCGGATGACCGTCAATATGTTGTTGAAGTCGTGGGCGATCCCGCCCGCGAGGCGTCCCACCGCTTCCATCTTCTGGACCTGACGAAGCCTGCGCTCGAGGACGAGCCGTTCGGAGATGTCACGGGTCGTGATGACGATGCCGCGGACGGCGGGGTGGTCGCGGAGGTTCCGACCGACGGATTCCACGTCGCGGAGCGTGCCGTCTTTCCGTACCAGTCTGAATTCGGCTCGGAGCGTCTTTTCCGGCTGCCTCGCCAGATCCTGGAGGAGGGCCAGGACGTCGTCGAGGTCGTCCTGGTGGACGAGCTCGAGCGCGCTGCGGCCGGTCAGGTCGTGCGCCGAGTACCCTGTGAGCCACTGCACGGACGGGCTTGCGAACATGACACGTCCATCCGGCGCGACGACGATGACCACGTCGGTCATCTCCTCCCCCAGGACGCGGAAGCGCTCCTCGGCCATGCGGCGGTCGGTCACGTCCTCGGCGACACCGACGAGCCGCACGACCTCGCCGTTCTCGTTCTCGACCGGGAACGCACGGTCGTGGATCCAGCGGATCGATCCGTCCGGACGGCGGATGCGGTAGTTCACGTCGTACGACGCGTCGGCCTGGCGCGCCGCGGCCTCGACGATGCGCGCACGGTCCTCGGCGAGGATGGCTTCGGTCCAGGTCGATGGGTCGCCGTAGAGCGCCTGTAGGGGCCGCCCCCAGACCTTCTCGTACGCCGGGCTGACGTACTCCATGCGCCTCTTGTCGGCGGAGGTGATCCAGAAGACGTCGTTGATGTGCTCCGCCAGTTGTCGGAAGCGCTCTTCGCTCTCGCGTAGCGCGGCTTCCGCAGCCTCGCGCCGGGTGACGTCGCGAACCACCGTGACGATGCCGCCGTCGAGACCCCGCTGCGGATCGAGCAACGAGACGGTCTGCTCGGCCTGGAAGAGCGTGCCGTCCTTGCGGCGCAGTGTGAAGGTGCCCTGGAAGGAGCCACCCATTTCGAGCTCTTTCGCCGCCATGCGTCCGAACCGCTCGAACGACTCCCGCGACGGGTGCGCGATCTCGGGCGTGCGACCGATGAACTCGCTCCAGGAGAGCCCGAACATCCGCTCGGCCGCCGGGTTCACGTACCGCACGCGCCGATCGTCGCCCGGCGAGTCCAGGATCACGACCGCTTCCTCCAGGCTCGCGAACGTCTGCGACAGCATGTGGGTGGCACGCTCACGTGCAACCGTCTCGCCGATGGTTCGCGCGAGGTTGGAGACGAGTTCTTGCTCCTCGGGGAGGAAGGGGTCGGAAGAGCCCTCGGGCGGATCCCCCCGGAGGACGATCTCGAGGCGTCCCTCCCCCTCGGTGGCGCCGGCCCGCACGATCGCGGACAGGCGGTGTGCGTCGGACGCCTCGCCGAACCCTTCCGTCTCGAGCGAGCGCTCGCCGAGGACGATTCGCGCTTCGGTGATCTCGGGCCAACGGAACCCTCCGGGAATCGTGTCGACGACCCTGCGGAGCCGCTCGCCCAGGGGAACGTTCCTGCGGTTCATTTCGTATCCGACCGCGTTCAGCGTCCGGAGCTCCTTCACCCGCTCACGGAGGGCGTTCTCCATGCGGATGCGCTCGCTGATGTCGGAGGTGACTCCGACGATACCGGTGAGGGTCCCGTCCTCGCCGTTGATGGGCGCATTCGTCACCAGCGCCGGGAAAGTGGATCCATCTTTCCGCCGCAGCTCCAACTCTCCTTTCCAGTCCTGACCCCGGCGCAGGTCGGCCATGCCCCCCTGGGCGTCCGCGCGTGTCTTGGCTGCCGGTGCGAGGTCGACGATGTCGCGCCCGATCACCTCGTCCTGAGTCCAGCCGAAAATCTCCTCCGCCGCCCGGTTCCAGTACGTGACCCGGCCTTCGACGTCCGTGGCGATCACGGCCTGTCCCACCGCATCCAGAAGACTCGCCTGGAAGCGGATATGGCGCGCATCCTCGGCTCGCTTGGCGCGCTGGACCGAGTGGTGGACGACCCGCTCCAGGAGGGAGGCCGTGAGGTCTCGCTTCGGCAGATAGTCCGCCGCTCCGGAGCGCATGGCCTCGACGTCGAGCTCGATCGTGCCCTGGCCCGTCATCAGAATGACGGAAATGCCGTAGGCCTGGACGGTCTCGTCCTTGAGGAAGTCCATTCCCGATCTCGCGCCCAGCTGGTAGTCGACGAGACACACGTCGAACGCATCGGTTTCCAGCTTTTCGAGCGCGCCCTCGTACGTATCGGCCCAGGTCGTGGTGAAGAGCGCGAAGGTGGCCTCGGACAATATATCCGCGACAAGTTCGGCGTCTTCCTGGTCGTCGTCGACGACCAGGACTCGAATGATTTCGTGAGCCACCGGCTACTCTCGAGCGTCGCGCGGTAGCTCGACGATCTCCAGCCAGTACCGACCCATGGCCCTGACCGCGTCGACGAGGCCGTCGAAGGTGACGGGCTTGCGCACGTACGAGTTCGCACCGGCGTCGTAGCTTCGCGAGATGTCCTCGTCGGCGCCGGAGGTGGTCATGACCACGACAGGAATGCGTGCCAGCGACGGATCCGCCCGGATCTGCTCCAGGGTCTGGAAGCCGTCGAGCCGCGGCATCTGGAGGTCGAGCAGGATCAAGCCGGGCCGGGGCGCGGCCCCGGGCTTCGCGTAGGCCCCTTCACGTCGAAGGTACTCGAGGAGCTCGACGCCGTCGTCGACGGTCCGGAAGTCGTTCGCGAGCCGGGACTCCTCGAAGGCCTCGCGCGCGAACTCGCGGTCTTCGTGATCGTCGTCGACCATGAGGATGACGATGGGCTTCGATGATGGCGATCGGCTCATACGGACTTCTCTGGATTGTGGGGTAGCGGAAGCGCCAGCGTGAAGCGGCTACCCTCGCCCGGCGTCCCCTCGGCCGTGATCCATCCATCGTGATGCTCGGCGATTCTCCGACAGAGCGCCAGCCCCACGCCGCTTCCCTCGTACTCGTTTCGCCCGTGCAGCCGCTGGAACGGCGTGAAGATCCGCTCCGCGTAAAGCTGTTCGAAGCCGATGCCGTCGTCTTCGACCACGATCCGCCGCACCGACGTACCGTGTTCGTCAACGCTCGGCTCGCGCGCCCGGATTCGCAAGGAAGGTGCCTCCCCGGGCTTCCGGAACTTGATCGCGTTGGCGACGAGATTCTGGAACAGGATGCCGAGCTGCGACGGGTCGGCGACCACCTCGGGGAGGGGCTCCACCGAGATACGCGCGCCGGTCTCCTGGATGGCGACCTCGAGGTCCGCCAGCACGCCCGACACGATGTCGTTCAGCGACACGGGCCGGGCGTCGGGTTCCGCGCGTCCGACGCGCGCTAGCTGGAGCAGATCGTCTATGCGGTCCTGCATGCGCTCCACGGCCTCATCCATGCGCTGGAGATACCCCACGGAGCGCTCGTCCAGCACCTCGTCGCTCAGTCGCTCGCGGAGCCGGTGCGCGTAGGTCCGAACCTTTCGCAGAGGCTCCTGCAGGTCGTGCGAGGCGGCGTGGGCGAAATCTTGAAGGTCGCGGTTGCTCCGCTCCAGCTTGGTCGCGTACTCACGCGTCTGGCGCTCCAGCGCGCGATGCTCCGTGAGGTCGTCCACGCAGAGGAGCAGGAGGTTCTGCTCCGCCCCCTCCAGCCGGACCCTGCGGGCGCTGAGCACGAGGTCTCGGAGGCCGAGCCCCCACAGCTCGAGCCGGAGGTCCAGGTCGCGGACCTCCTCGTGCTCACGCAGCGCTTGCCCCAGAGTGACCCGGAGCCGCTGCTTGTCCCACTGTCCCTCCGAGAGCTCGAAGAACGGCTTGCCGACCGCGTCCGGCTCCTCCAGCTCGAACGTGGACAGGAACGCCGGGTTGGCGTGCACGACGGTCATCGCTTCGTCGAGCACCAGGAGCGGCGATCGGACCGTCTCGACCACCGCCCGCGCGAGTGACGCCTCCGACAGCTCCGGGAGTGCTGGCTGGGAGGTCGAGTCCGGTTCGGGGGGAGTCGACATGATGTCTTCCGGTGATCTGACGAAAGGGGGAGGCCCGGGTGCGAAACCACCGCGGATTCCCTATGCTACATGAGCCGACGACGTGACCGCGTCAAGCCTGCCGTATCATCCCTACGCGTTCCCACGGAGCCTGCCCGTGACCCTCTACGCGACCCTGATCACGCTCCTCGCCGGGGCCTCGCTGGCGGCGCTCGCGCTGGCGTTCGCGCTCGCCGTCGCGCTGATGGTCCCAAGCACCCGGGCCGCCTTCGTCGAAGGCTTCGTCGGGCGTGCCGGGCACCCCATCGGGTGGGCCTGGGGCGTCGCGCTGATCGCGAGCGCCGGCAGCCTGTATCTGTCGGAGATCGTGGGGTTCGTGCCGTGCCTGTTCTGCTGGTACCAACGCATCGCCATGTATCCGCTGGTACTGGTGCTGGGCGTGGGGATGCTCCGCGGGGATGCGTCGGTGTGGCGTTACGCGCTCCCCCTTCCCGTGGTCGGGCTCCTGATCGCCGCCTACCATGTGACGATCCAGCTCCAGCCGAGCATGGACGTGGGCGTGTGCACCGAAGGCGTCTCGTGCTCGGCCCGCTACCTGGCGGTGTTCGGCTTCGTGTCGATTCCCGTGATGGCGGGTGCGGGCTTCCTGCTGGTGGCTGTGCTGATGGCGTGGGTGCGCTTGATCGAGCGCGCGGAGACGTGGCCTGACGAGGAGGAGGGAGGACGATGAAGAGCGGGATCATGCGGATTCGTGGGCGCGCTGGCGTCGTGTGCGTGTTGGCAGCGGTGGTGGGCGTCGGCGCCTGCGGGGGCGGGGATCTGGACCGCCGCGACGTGCTCGAGGCGCTCCAGACGCGACCCGAAGCGACCGACTTCATCGAGACGAGCCGGTACACCGACGTGATGGACTTCCTCGAGACCGTCGTGCCGCTCGACGACCGGATGCACCTCATCACGTTCGGGTACACGACCGAAGGGCGCTCTCTCCCGATGGTCGTGGTCGGCGCGCCCGACGAATCTCCCGACGCGGTGCGAGCTACGGGTAAGTTGCGGGTGTATCTCCAGGGCGGGATCCACTCGGGTGAGGTCCCCGGAAAGGAGTCGCTGCAGATGTTGCTCCGGGAGATCGCTCAAGGCAGGCACGACGCGCTGCTCGAGGAGATGGTGCTCCTCGTCGCGCCCATCTACAACGCGGACGGGGCCGAGCGGGTGACCCTCGACAATCGGCCGCTCCAGCACGGACCCATCGGTGGCATGGGGCAGCGGCCGAACGCCATGGGGCTCGATCTCAACCGCGACCACATGAAGCTCGACGCGCCCGAGTCCCGTGCCCTGACGCGCATGCTGACCGCGTACGACCCGCACGTGGGGGTGGACCTGCACACGACGAACGGCACGCACCACGGGTATCACCTCACCTACAGCCCGCCGCTGCATCCGGACACGCCGGAGTCCATCGATGCGCTACTGCGTGACCGCTGGCTCCCCGAGACCACCGAGGGCATGCTCCAGCGGACCGGGTGGCACACCTACTACTACGGGAACGTCTTCCCACCCGGGCCGGACGAGGAGCCGGGGTGGGCGACGTTCGACGCTCGTCCCCGCTTCGGTACGAACTACCTCGGGCTCAGGAACCGCATCGGGATCCTGAGCGAAGCGTACTCCTACCTGACGCTCCGCGACCGGATCGAGGCCACCCGGATCTTCGTCGAGGAGATCCTCGGCTTCGCGCAGCGGAACGCCGACGCCATCGAAGAGGCGGTCGACGCGGCCGACGCGCTGCCCATCGTCGGCCAGGAAGTGGGCATCCGCTCGGAGATCGAGCGGTCGGCCGACCCCGTCGACATCCTGATGGGCGCCGTGGACACGGTGCACCACCCCTATACGGGCGAGCCGATGCATCTGAGACGGGAGGAGACCCGGACCGTCCCGATGTATGAATGGGGCTCGTTCGCGGCGGTCCACACGGTCGTCGCGCCGGACGCGTATTACCTGCCTCCGGAGCTCGCGAACGTCGTGGAGCGTCTCCGGGCGCACGGCGTGGTGGTGGAAGACGTCGAGGGGGCCAATTTCGTCGGCGGAGAAGCGTTCGGCGTCACGTCGGCGACATCGGCCGAGCGGCCGTTCCAGGGACGCGTGGAGCGCACCTTTGGGGGGGTTTGGCGACCCGAGACGGTGGCGATGCCCGAGGGGACGGTCCGCGTGCCGGTGGCGCAGCCGCTCGGACGACTCGTCGTCCATCTGCTCGAGCCGGAAGCCGAGGACGGGTTCGCCAATTGGGGGCTGCTCGACGACTGGATCGCGGTCGGCCAGGACTACCCGGTCGTGCGGGGTCCGTAGCGGGCTGGCGCCCGCGCGAGCCCTGCCGCGGGGACCATCGCGGGCGGGCGCTACCCCTCTAGCGTGCGCTCCGGCGCGGGTTCGCGGAGGTTGTAGCGCGACGCCATCACGTATCCGTAGGCGCCGGCGTTCGCGATGAGGAGCACGTCGCCCGCTTCGGTGGGAGGCAGCAGCCGGTCGAGCCCCAGCACGTCGCCGGTCTCGCAGATCGGCCCTACCACGTTGACCCGCTGCGTGGCGGTCTCCCCGATCCGCGACAGGTTCACGATCTCGTGGTACGCGCCGTAGAGGGCCGGCCGGATGAGCGAGTTCATGCCGGTCGCGATGCCCACGTAGCGGACGGCACCTTTCCCCTTGGTCTGGTTCACGCGGGCGACCAGGACGCCCGCCTCGGCGACGACGTAGCGGCCGGGCTCGATCCAGATCTCGACGCCGGGCAGCGCGCCGCGCACCTCGACCAGCCCGTCGGCGAGCGCCGAGAGATCGAGCGGGTTCTGGGCGAGCTTCTCCGGGACCCCGAGGCCGCCCCCGACGTCGAGCACCCGGACATCCGGAAAACGCTCGCACACCTCGCCCAGGGTGACGGCAAGCTGCGACCAGTGGTCCGGGGTCAGGATGCCGCTTCCCGAATGCGCGTGGAGCCCCACGACGCGGGCCCCCGCGTTCTCCGTCAGGCGGGCCAGCTCGTCCACCTCGAAGAGCGGCACGCCGAACTTCGCGTGCGTGCCCGCGGTGCGGACCTTTTCGTGATGACCCTTGCCCACACCGGGGTCCACGCGCACGAAGATCTCGCGTCCTTCGAAGAGCTCCGGCCATAGGCGCAGGGGCTCGAGGGAGTCCAGTGTCGTGCGCACGCCCGCCTCGAGGGCGTCACGGTACTCCTCCCGGGGCGCGAAGTTGGGTGTGAAGAGGATCTCCGACGGATCGAGATCGGGGAAGCGCTCCATCACCCGGGCGATCTCACCGGGCGACACGCATTCGAAGCCGACGCCGGCCGCACGCACGCGGTCGAGCACCGGACCGAAGGCGTTGGCCTTCATCGCGTACAGGACGCGGTCGACGCCTTCGATGCCCTTCAGCGCGCCCAGCCGGGCATCGACGGTCTCGAGGTCGTACACGTAGGCGCAGGCGTCGTCGCCCAGCCGGGCGACCACCGCGTCGCGCTTCTCCTCCCACCACCTGGCCGGGCGCATGGGAACGTCGGCCGCCCCCGGGCGGAGCTGCTCCCAGCTCGGGCCGAACAGCTCCGGGCTGCCGGCGCCCGCGATGAGCTGCGCGTGGAGAAGCCGGACGAGCCGGTCCGCCTGATCCTCGTCGACCACGACGGTGAGGTTGAGGTCGCTGGCCGCCTGCGTGACGAGGTGGATTCGCTGCTGCTCGAACACCTCGAGGGCCGGCCCGAGCTTGTGGAGCAGCGCGCGGATGCGCCGTCCGACGAGGCTCACCGCAGCGCAGGGTCGGATGACCGACACCTTGCAGAGCCGTCCGAGCTCGTCGGTGAGCTCCTGCATCGCGTCGGCTTCCAGGAGGTTGGCTTCGGCATCGAGGGAGACGGTGACGTTGGTCTCGGACGTCGACACGAGATCGACCGAGATTCCGAGCCTCCGGAACACATCGAACGCCTCGGCGAGGAAGCCCACCTCCTGCCACATCCCGACGGTCTCCATGGAGATCAGCACGACGCCCTTCTTGCGGGATATCGCCTTGACCTGAGCGGGCCCCTCGGCCGCGCCGCGCCGGATGACCGTGCCCTCCATCTCCGGGTTGGGCGTGCTGTAGATGTGGATGGGGACGGCGTGGTCCCGCAGCGCCGGGATGCACCGGGGATGGAGGACCTTGCTCCCCGTCGTTGCGATTTCCTGCGCCTCGCGGTAGTCGAGCTGCCGGAGCAGCCGCGCCGACGGCACCACCCGCGGGTCCGCCGTGAACATGCCGGGGACGTCGGTCCAGATCTCGAGGCGCTCGGCTTCGAGCTTGCCGGCAAGGTAGGCCGCGGCGGTGTCGGAGCCGCCCCGGCCGAGCACGACGGTCTCGCCTTCGGGGTTCCGCGCGGTGAACCCCTGTGTGACCGGTACGCCCTCCACGGCCGCGAGACGGTCGGAGGTAGCGGCGTCCGGGTCGGAGGCGCACTCGGCGGACAGATAGGCCGCGCTTTCCGATGCTTCGTCGTCTTCGACGCTGGTGAGCAGCTCACGGACGTCGACCCAGGTGCCGCCCAGCCCCTTGGCGCTCAGATACGCCGCGCCGATGCGTGTCGCCATCCGCTCGCCGAACGCCAGCATGCGGGCGCGGGTCCGGGGTGTGGCTTCCCGCAGGAGCGCGACCCCTTCCGCGAGCTCCCGAAGCTCGCGCCGGTCGGGAGCCAGAAGGTCGATCGTCTCACGCGGCAGGAAGCCCAGGTCGGCGGCGAGCGCGTCGTGTCGGGCCTCGATCTCCGCGAGGAGCTTCTCGTGGGTGCCTTCGAGCGCGCGGGCCGGAAGGGCCTCGAGAACGTTCGTGACGCCGGCGAGGGCGGAGTGGACGACGACCGGCCGGAAGCCCTCGTCGAGCCGGGCGCGGACGACGTCGGCGATCGTTTCCCAATTGAGAGCGCTCGCGACGGACGTGCCGCCGAACTTCAGGACGAGCCAGGAGGGACGGGAGGTCATGGGCCGGGGGGCGCGGGTCGTAGGAATGGGCGCCGAAAGGTAAGATCCCGCCCCTGGCGGTGGCATCCCGCTCGTTTATATTCGGTTTTTGTTCGGTCTCATGCCATGCAAGGAGAGAGGCGTCGGCCGACGAGAGCGGCTGAGCGACGAGCGCGACCGGCGGCGGCGAGCGCACCCTCCGCCGGCGACGTGTTACTTTTTCCGGGCCTCCGGTGCCCACGCTCGCGTGCGGCACAGGAACCCTCCCGTACCTCCGCACGTCGATCCATGAAGAAAGTCGCTTTCCGCACGCATGTCCGTAAACTTCGCCCGCTCGCCCTGGCGTCCCTGCTCGGCTCGGTTGCGGCCGTACCCTCGGCGGCACAGGTCCCCCCCTTCGAGCTCGATACCCTCCTGGTGACGGGTGCATCGCGCCTGCCCGGAGGCGCCGTCGGTCGCGTGGTGACCATCGTCGACCGCCAAGCGCTCTCCCGGCAGCCCGTGCGGAGTGTCGCCGAGGCCATCGGATGGGCGCTCGGGAGCGATCTCCAGGTCCGCTCCCCCGCGCAGGCCG
Source organism: Gemmatimonadota bacterium (assembly GCA_040904945.1). Classification (GTDB taxonomy): domain Bacteria; phylum Gemmatimonadota; class Gemmatimonadetes; order Longimicrobiales; family Gaopeijiaceae; genus JAWLHJ01. The sequence continues at coordinate 1,688 of JBBDSM010000112.1, read as the reverse complement.
ATCTGTCGCTCCGCGGTGTCTCGTACGAGGGCGTCCTGGTGTTGGTCGACGGGGTGCGCATGAGCGACCCGCAGACCGGACACTTCGACCTGGATCTCACCGTACCGCTCGAGCGTGTGGAGCGGATCGAGGTGCTTCTCGGACCGGCTTCGGCGCAGTTCGGTGCCGACGCGGTGGGGGGCGTGGTCAACGTGGTCACGCGGAGCGACTGGTCGGGCGGCGAGCTCCGAACCGAGGCCGGGTCCTTCGGCCGCTGGACCGTCGCCGGCGCGGGCGGCACGCGAGCGGGCGCTTGGGACGTGAGCGGCGGCGTGGAGCGAAGTGAAGCCGACGGCCACCGGGAAGGGACCGACTACGAAGTCCTTCTGCTCGACGGGTCGGCCTCGGGACCGGTCGGGGCCGGGCGCCTCGACGTCTCCCTGGGTCACGGTCGGCGGGACTTCGGTGCGGCCGATTTCTACGGCCCGTTCCCGGCGTACGAGCGGACGCGCACCACCACGGGCTCCGTGGGCTGGAGCGCGACGCTCGGCTCGCTCGAGGTGACCCCCCGGCTCACCGCGCGACGGCATACGGACGACTTCATCCTGATTCGCACGGATCCGTCCGTGTATCGGAACAACCACGTCTCCGACCAGCTGGGGGCTGACGTGGCGGCCCGCGCTTCGCTGGGCGCGGACCGTGAGCTGGCCTTCGGCGGAGAGTGGATCCGGGAGATGCTCGAGAGCAACGCCCTCGGCGACCGGAGCCAGGATCGCCTGGCCGCGTTCATGGAGATGACCTCACCGGTGGGCCCGGCCCGGGCGACCGGGGGCGTGCGGGTGGACCGGCGCGAGGGCTTCGAGACCTTCGTGTCGCCATCCCTCTCCGTGTCGGTGCCGGCGGGCGATGCGCTTCGGTTGCGGGGTCAGGCGGGCCGGTCGTTCCGGACGCCGACCTGGACCGACCGGTACTACGAGGACCCCGCAAATCGCGGGACTCCGGACCTCGAGGGTGAGCGATCGTGGTCGGTCGAGGCGGGCTTCGATGCCTTCCTGCCCGCCGGCCTGGTGGTGCGCGCGACCGCATTCCGCCGCCAGTCCGACGACCTCATCGACTGGGCCCGCCCGGCCGACGATCCGGATGCGCGTTGGAGAACACGGAACGTCGAGTCCGCCACCTTCGACGGCCTCGAACTGGGTGGCTCGGTGGGGTCGGTGCGGACGGCGCTCGTTTCGGGGTACGCAACCTGGCTCGACATCGAAACGTCCGAGGCCGAGGGCTTCGCCTCGAAGTCCACGCTGCGCCCCCTCACCCGCACGCTCGGCCTGTCCGTCGAGCGCGCCTTCGGCGACCGGGCGAGGCTCCGGGTCCACGGCCGCGACCAGACCCGGATCCGTGAGGACGGGGTCTTCCTGCTCGACGCCCGCGTCGGCGTGGACGTGGCTTTCGGGGAAATCTTCGTCGGCGGAACGAACCTGACCGATGCCGACTACGCCGATCTCTCCGGGCTGGCGGCCGAGGGGCGGGGCCTGGCCATCGGAGTCCGGACCCGTTTGGGCGGATGACGTTTGCGTGAGCGCCCGTCTGAAGCTAGTCCGTTAGATTGGTCGTGTGACAAGACCCACCGACTCGCGAAGCCGCCCATGACGCAGCGCTCTCCTGAGCAGACGGCGCGCCGTATCGCCCTGTACCTCTATGTGCCGCTCGCG
>JBBDSM010000111.1:13237-27478 GCA_040904945.1 Gemmatimonadota bacterium | reverse complement strand
CTCCCCATGGAGGGCCAGATTGCCGTGTTTCCGCGCGGTCGGTCGTTCACGGTCGTCGCTACGCATTTCCTGCCGGCGGACACCACACGTCGCGCTCGCGAGGGGATCCCGCGGCCGTGGTCCGATCCGGGCGACCAGGCGGATCTTCCGGACAGGGCGGGGCTCTTCCTCTTGGATGCCACGTCGGCTACGGTGACCGTTGCCGCGGAGGTCGACGGAGCCGAAGGAGCGCTGCGGGTGGAAGGCTCCGCCGGGAGCCACGTGCTTTCCGTGGAGGTGTGGAGCCCGCCCCAGCGGCTCGCCGGGCGGCTTCGTCGGGGGGTGGCGCACACGCCGGTGCCGGAAGATCTGCCCGTGCTGTCCGATATCCTCCTGGTCGATGCCCACGATCCGGCGCCGGCGTCGCTCGACGAGGCGCTGCCGCGGGCGTTGACGCGCCCCTCGGTCCGGGAGGGGGAGAGCGTGGGGATCGCATGGGAGCTCACGGGACTGGGCTTCAGGCCGGAGACGCTGGCCTTCGATCTCTCGGTCGAGCGCCTCGACCGGAACCTGCTCCAACGGTTGGGTGGCCTTGTGGGTCTATCCGACCCCCCACGACCGCTGACCCTCCGATGGGAGGAGGCCGGACCGGAGGAGCCGGGCCTGGTGTTCCGCGCCGTCGATCTGGAGCTTCCGGGTCTGGAGCCCGGGCGCTACGAGGTTCGTCTCCGGCTCGAGACCGCGGGACGCGAGCCCGTGACTGCGACCCGTTCCTTCGAGGTCCGGGCTTCCGCGCCACGTTGACCCTCAGCTTCGTCCTTTCTAGCTTCTCGGGCTCTGATCTACCTGATCCGCACCCCACACTTCGAGCCATGGACGACACCTACGCGAGAGGCCCGCTTCTCCTGCTGAGCGGCCGCTCGAACCGACCTCTCTCCGTGGAAATCGGGGAACAGATCGGCAAGTCTCCGGACGGGGCGACAATCAAGAAGTTCGCGGACGGCGAGATCTTCGTGCGGATCGACCGCAACGCGCGGGGACGGGACGTCTTCATCATCCAGTCCACGAACTCCCCGGCCGAGAACATCATGGAGCTCGTGCTCCTGATCGACGCGGCGAAGCGCGCCTCCGCGGCCCGGGTCACGGCGGTCATCCCGTACTTCGGCTACGGCCGCCAGGACCGGAAGGATCAGCCCCGCGTCGCCATCGGCGCCAAGCTGGTCGCGAATCTCATCGTCGCGGCAGGCGCCGACCGGGTGATCTCCATCGACTTCCACCAGCACCAGATCCAGGGCTTCTTCGACATCCCCGTGGACCACCTGTACGCGGCACCGGTCTTCACGCGGTACTTCAAGAACCTGGCGCTCGACAACATGGTCGTAGTCGCGCCCGACGTCGGCTCCGCCAAGATGGCCCGGGGCTATGCCCGTCGGCTCGACGCCACCTTCGCGATCATCGACAAGCGTCGCCCCAAGGCGAACATGTCGGAGGTCTTGAACGTGGTCGGAGAGGTCGAGGGCATGAACTGCCTCATCGTCGACGACATGGTGGATACCGGGGGCACACTGGCGAATGCCGTCCACGCGTTGAAGGACCGTGGGGCGTCCCGGGTATACGCCGCTGCAAGCCACGCGCTGTTCTCGGGCCCGGCCGTGGAACGGTTGAGCTCCGCCCCTCTCGAAGAGATGGTGGTGACCAACACGATCCACATCCCGGAGGAGAAGAGGTTTCCGAACCTCAAGATCCTTTCCGTGGCGGACCTCCTCTCGAAGGCGGTCGACCACGTGCATTCGAACGAATCGGTGAGCCAGCTCTTCGAGGCGATTCCGGAAAACTGAGGGAAAGGGCCTCGGGGCGAGCCCGAGGGCCGATAATCAGAGGAAAAGGACAACATGAAGAACGTGACGTTGGGCGCCGAGAAGCGCGAAGGCACCGGCAAGGGTGTGGCGCGTAAGCTCCGCCAGGCCGGTAAGATTCCCGCGGTCGTATACGGTCGCGATATGGACTCGATCCACATCTCCGTGGACGGACACGAGGCCGACCTCCTGTTCCGCTCGATCCCCGTGGACAACACGATCATCGGGCTGAAGGTGGAGGGGGACAAGGAACCTCACCAGACGCTGGTGCGTGACATCCAGACGCACCCCTGGAAGGGGACGCTGGTGCACATCGACTTCCTCCGCATTCAGGCGGGGGTCATGGTCGACGTGAACGTACCGCTGAACCTCATCGGCACGCCCACTGGCGTGAAGGACGAGGGCGGCGTGCTCGAGCAGACGATCCACGACATCCCGATCTCGTGCATCCCGTCCGCCATTCCGGAGTCGATCGAGCTCGACGTGTCCGGCATGGAGTTGAACGACGTCATGCACGTGTCCGACCTGCCGGTCGAGGAAGGCGTCGAGATCCAGTTGCCTGGTGAGCGTACGGTCTGCTCGGTCTCTGTGCCGCGCGCGCTCATCGAGGAGGACGACGAGGACGAAGAGCTCGAGGACGAGTTGGAGCTCGAGGGCGAGGAAGGCGCCGAGGATGGCGAGGGCGAGACCGAAGACGCGGACGGCGAGAGCGAGGACTAGGCTCGCGCTCGCGGTCGTTCGAGGCCGGCTCGGATCGTGAAGATCGTGCTGGGGCTCGGAAATCCGGGGCCGGACTACGACACCACCCGGCACAACGTCGGGTGGTGGCTCGTGGACCGGCTGGCGTACGACTGGGACTTACCGTCGTTTCGGCGCAGCGGTCCCGCTTGGACCACCGAAGGAACGGTGGGTCAGGAGCCGGTGCTGCTCGTGAAGCCCACGACATACATGAACCGCAGCGGAGCGGCTCTGAGGGTCCTCGAGGAGCTGGAGGACTTCGACCCGGAGACCGACCTGTTGGTGGTGGTCGACGACGCTGCGATCGACGTGGGGAGGGTCCGGTTGCGCCCCTCCGGAAGCGCGGGGGGGCACAACGGCCTCAAGTCCGTGTCAGGCGCGCTGCGCTCGGACGAATACGCGCGCCTTCGGATCGGCGTCGGTCAGCGGCCGAGCGGCGTGGACCTGGCGGATTGGGTCCTGTCGCCGATGCCGGCGGAGGACGAAGATGTGGTGGTTGGAATTCTGCCGGAGCTCACAGAGGCAGTCGAAGTCTGGATGACGGAGGGCGTGGAGGCGGCCATGAACCGCTTCAATCGCTAGCGGGGACGCCATGATTGCGTGGCGCCCAGGGGGAAGCACGATTCCATCGATTCCTAAGAGACGGACGAACAGGGGAAGACTGATCCCATGACCGACCTCGTCGTATTCACCAACTGGGCGTGGATTCTCGGCGCCGCCGGACTCGGCGTAGCGCTCTTCATCTACGGCTACGTGAAGAAGCAGCCTCCCGGAAACGAGGTCATGATCGACCTCGGTGAGCAGATCCACGACGGAGCGATGGCCTTCCTGCGCCGAGAGTACTCGGTACTCGCGGTCTTCGTGGCCATCGTCGCCGTGCTGCTCAGCCTCGCCATCGGCACGTTGCCCGCCATCGCCTACGTCTTCGGAGCGATCAGCTCCGTTGCGGCCGGCTTCATCGGCATGAAGGCGGCGACGCGGGCCAACACGCGCACGTCGGCCGCGGCGAACACCGAGGGTCAGGGGAAAGCGCTCCGGATCGCGTTCTTCGGAGGCGCCGTGATGGGTCTCGCCGTGGCGTCCCTCGGGCTGCTCGGCCTGGGCGTCCTCTACGCGCTCTACGCCGCGGACGCGATCACCGGGCTCGACTTCACGAACTTCGCCGAGATCATCTCCGGCTTCGCGATGGGTGCCAGCACGATCGCGCTGTTCGCGCGTGTCGGAGGCGGCATCTACACGAAGGCGGCGGACGTCGGCGCGGACCTGGTCGGTAAGGTCGAGGCGGGCATCCCCGAGGACGACCCCCGCAACCCGGCGACCATCGCCGACAATGTCGGGGACAACGTCGGTGACGTGGCCGGCATGGGCGCGGACATCTTCGAGTCGTACGTCGGCTCGATCGTAGCGACCATCGCCATCGCGGCGACCGCTCCGGTTCTGGTGGCGCACCGCGCCGAGGCCGTGGCGCTCCCGATCATCACGGTCATGGTGGGCCTGCTCGCCTCGTTGCTCGGCATCGGCATGATGAAGATGCTCGAGCGGAGCAACCCGGCGGCCGCGCTTCGGAACGTGACGTTCATCGCGGCGGGGCTCTTCCTGGCCGTCATGTTCTTCGTGATCCAGTCGCTCGGTATCACGTTCGCCGAGTCGGCGGCCGGGCGGGTCTACCCGACCATCGGTCCCTGGGTCGCGCTCTTGGCGGGTACGCTCGTCGGAATCTCGATCGGCCTCGTGACCGAGTACTACACGGCGTTCGGGCCGGTCAAGAAGATCGCCCAGTCCAGCGAGACGGGCGCGGCGACGAACATCATCACCGGCCTCGCCATCGGGATGGAGTCGACCGTCATACCGGTCATCCTGATCTGCATCGCGATCGGCGTCTCGTTCTTCTTCGCCGGCCTTTACGGCATCGGCATCGCGGCCGTGGGCATGCTCGCGACGGTCGGTGTCACGATGTCGGTCGATGCCTACGGTCCCATCGCCGACAACGCGGGCGGCATCAGCGAGATGGCCGGCCTCGGCCCCGAGACGCGCGCCATCACCGACTCGCTCGACGCCATCGGTAACACCACGGCGGCCATCGGAAAGGGCTTCGCCATCGGCTCGGCGGCGCTCACCGCGCTGGCGCTGTTCAGCGCCTACTCGTCGAAGGTCGGGCTCCAGACGACCGGTATCGACATCGTCGATCCGGTGGTGGTCGTCGGGCTGTTCCTGGGTGGCGCGCTGCCGTTCTTCGTGGCGGCGCTCACGATGACCGCCGTAGGCCGCGCCGCGGCCGGCATGGTCGAAGAGGTTCGGCGCCAGTTCCGCGAGATTCCGGGCATCATGGAGGGCACCGCGAAGCCCGATTCTGCCCGTTGCGTCGACATCTCGACCCGGGCCGCGCTGCGCGAGATGGTGCTTCCTGGCATCACCGCGGTGTTCGCGCCGGTCGTCGTCGGCTACTTCCTCGGCGTCGAGGCGCTCGGCGGACTGCTCGCCGGTGCCACGGTCACGGGCGTGCTCATGGCGCTCTTCATGGCGAATGCGGGTGGCGCGTGGGACAACGCCAAGAAGTACATCGAAGGCGGCGCGCACGGAGGAAAGGGGTCGGACGCCCACAAGGCGGCGGTCGTGGGTGACACGGTCGGCGATCCGTTCAAGGACACGTCGGGTCCGTCGCTCAACATCCTCATCAAGCTGATGAGCGTGGTGGCCCTGGTGCTCGCGCCGTGGTTCGTACGCGTGCACGGTATCGACGTCGATCCGGATGCCACCACCTGGCTCGCCGACTTCATCACCGGGATCTTCGGCTGACGGAGCCCGGGACCCCATGACCGTCAAAGAAGCTTCCTTCGAGAACGCCCTCGACTTCGCTTCGAGGCTCATTCAGACCCCCGGGCTCCCGGGAGACGAGCAGCGCGTGGCCGAACTCGTCGAAGCCGAGCTGCGCGCGTTGGGACTTCGCGACGTGCGGGTCGACGATGTCGGGAACGTCATCGGCATCGTGAAGGGACACGGGGCCGCGCCGCCGGTCATGCTCGCGTGCCATCTCGACATGGTGGCGGCCGGCGACCCCGCCGAGTGGGAGCACCCGCCGTTTTCGGGGGCGATCGAGGATGGTCACCTGCACGGGCGGGGCGCGATGGACATCAAGGGGCCGCTGGCGGTGCAGACCTACGCGGCCGCGGCCATGGCGGGCCGGGCCTCCGGCGACGTCATCGTGGCGCACACCGTGCTCGAGGAGCAGGGGGGACTCGGCATGAAGGTGCTGCTCGAGTCCGGCGGGCTCGAGCCTGCCTGGGTGGTCATCGGGGAGGCCACGCACGGCGATGTATGTATCGGCCACCGGGGACGCGCCGAGCTCGAGATCGTCATCCGGGGAGAGGCAGGGCACGCGAGTGAGCCGTCTCGAGCGAAGAACGCGCTCGACCTGGTCGGGGACGCTCTGGCCGCCGTGCGCGATCTCGAAGCCGACCAGCCGACGGATCCGCTCCTGGGCGGCTCCACGGCCGTGGCGACGATGATCGACGTGGTGCCCGAGACCCGGAACGTGATTCCCGACCAGGTGATCATCGCCGTGGACTGGCGGATTCTGCCGAACGACACGTCCGAGGAGCTCCTGGCCCGGCTCCAGCGCGCGGTGCGCGGGCGGATTCCGGTGACACCCGAGGGATATCAGGTCGAGGTGCGCATCGCTTCCGTGCACCAGCGCACGTACACCGGCTTCGAGCGGTCTCGCGACATGTTCAGCCCCGGCTTCGTGATGGATCCCGATCACCCCGCGATCGTGGCGGCCGCGGCGGCGGTGGGTACCCGGGACGACGCCGACCGACCGGCTCGCATCCGTCCGTGGCGCTTCGCGACCGACGGAGGATGGTCGTGTGGCGTGCACGGGATCCCGACCGTCGGCTTCGCCCCCGGGGAGGAGCATTACGCACACACGAACCGGGAGCGGATCTCCATCGAGGAGTTCCGCTGGGGGCTCGAGCGATACCCGGCCTTCATCGAGGCGCTGCAACAGGCCTCTGCCTAGAAGGGCTCGGGTCGACCCGGCTCGCCGCCTACCGTCCCCACACGCCTTTCGCTAGCTTCGGGGGCGCCAGATCGGCGCAGTCATGAAATCCCGCTCCGTCCGGAAGCCTCACCGCAGAGAGGATCCGAGTGATGACGGAGCCCGTGACCAATTCTACGGACCGAGGGAAACCGAAATGCGGCTTTACGAGGCTGTGTACATCCTCGACCCGGCGCTCGACGAGAGTGCCGTGACGACGAAGCTCGATAAATTCCACGAGCTCGCGACCGCCAAGGGCGGCGAAGTATCCTCCGTCGACCATTGGGGCATCCGGCAGCTCGCCTACCCCGTCAACAAGCTCAACCAGGGCTACTACGTGGTGGCGCAGTTCAACGCCTCCCCCGAGGCCCTGCCCGAGTTCGAGCGTATCGTGAAGCTCGACGGCGAGATCCTCCGCTACCTGATCGTGCTGAACGAAGGTGAGCCGACCAACGGCCAGTCGATCATGGCCGAGGTGCATCACGTCGAGCGTGACGAGGACGATGACGACGACGACGAGGAGGAGGACGAGGACGACGACGGTTCTCCCCCCGAGTTCCAGGGCGGAGGCGGACGGCGCCGGCGCATGGAAGGGCCTGCGATCGAGCTTCTGAACTACAAGGACGTCGCAACGCTCTCGCGCTTCCTGACGGAGCAGGGGAAGATCCTCCCGAAGCGCACGACCAAGGTCAATGCCGCCTTTCAGCGGCAGCTCGGCCGGGCCGTGAAGCGCGCCCGGTACCTGGCGCTCATCCCCTACACCCGGCGCCACGAGGGCTGAGGAAGGTGGATCGGGAGGGCGTCTCGGAGTCGCTCGAGCCCGCCGGCATGGGTTGGCCGAGGGCCGCGGGGCTCTTCGGCGTCACGATGGTGGCGTCCGTCGTGCAGCCGAGCGTCCTCGTCGCGATCCCGTTCCTGATCATCGCGGGATTCAGGGGAGTCCGTGGACCGGGCGTCTTCATCGCCGCCGTGCTCGCCATGGTGTTGGCGGTTTCCGGACCGCGAGACGGATTCTGGTTCATGGAGAGGGCGTGGGGGCTGCTGCTCGGCGGATGGTTCGTCGGCGTAACGCTCGCCGCGCCCCACTGGCGGCTCTCGGCTCGTCTCCTGACTTCGGTCGGGGGCGCGCTCCTGGCGGCCGGGTTGGTGCTGGCGCTGCGCGCCGGTGGTTGGGAGACGGTCGACTTCGCGGTGCAGAACGCTGTGGACACAGGGGTGGCGACGACGTTGCAGGCGTTCGAGCTGCTCCGCGGCGAAGGAGCGGTGTCGCCCGCGCTGGCGACGGCGATTCATCAGACGGCGCGGGCTCAGACCAACGTCTTTCCCGCGTTGATGGGAATCGCGTCGATGTCGGGGTTGGCGGTCGCGTGGTGGCTGTACGCGCGTCTCGGAGGAGAAGGAGATCAGGCGATCGGTCCAGTACGGAACTTTCGCTTCAATGATCATCTGGTGTGGCTCATGATTGCCGGGCTGCTCCTCGTGGTCACCCGCTGGGGCGACGCGGTCGCCCGAGTCGGATCGAACGCCGTGGTGTTCATGGGCGCCCTGTACGCGCTCCGTGGCTCCGCCGTGTTCATGTACATCAGTGGAGGACTGTCTTTGTTCGGCTACGTACTGCTCGCCATTTCGCTCGTTCTGGCCGCTCCGGTGGTCGTCGGCGTGGCGATGGTCGTGGGCATCGGAGATACCTGGCTGGACGTCCGCGCTCGGCTGCGCGAGACGACCGGCTGAACGATCCATCGTCGGAGGAACCATGAAGCTCATTCTGAAGCAGGACGTGTCGAACCTGGGCGAGGCCGGTGCGGTCGTGCAGGTGAAGCCCGGATATGGACGTAACTACCTGATCCCGCAGGGCCTGGCGTACGTCGCCAGCGAGGCCAACATGAAGCGCCTCGAGGAAGAGCAGGCCAAGGCCGAGGAGCGCGCGCGTCGCGACTTCCTCGAGGCGCGTCGCCGTGCGGCGCAGATCGAGGGCATGTCTCTGACGTTCGAGGTGAAGGCCAGCGAGGAGGGCAAGCTCTTCGGGTCCGTGACGCCCGCCGAAATCGCGGAGCGTGCGAACGCCGGCGAGCTCGACTTCGAGCTCGACCGTCGTACGATCCAGTTGGAGGAGCCGCTCAAGTCGCTCGGGGTGTTCCCGGTCGGCGTGCGCCTGCATCCCGAGGTCGAGGTCGAGCTCGAGGTTCGGGTGGAGCGGGAGGAAGACTGATCGGTACCGATGCCGACGTGGAGGGAACGCCGAAAGGCTTTCCGGAGGAGGTCACCCGCTCCGTGGCTTTGGCCCTGGAGCGGAAGGCGCACGACGTGGTGGTGCTGGACCTCAAGGGCATCTCGTCAGCGACGGACTACTTCGTCATCGCCAGCGGCAACTCCGACGTCCAGGTCAAGGCCATCGCCGAGAACGTGGTCGAGGAGCTGAAGAAGGCGGACGTGAGGCCCGAGCACGTCGAAGGGATGAGCGGAGGACGATGGGTCCTGCTGGATTACATCGACTTCGTCGTCCACGTCTTCCACCCCCAGGCCCGCTCGTTCTACCAGCTCGAGAACCTGTGGGGCGACGCCCCGCGTTGGGACGCACCCGCCGAGTGAGCGGGGACGTGACGCGCGGTTTGCCGGACCAGGAGGACTCGCCTAATGTTACGCCTTTCCTTCCAGCCAACGTCGAGCGTTGATCGTCGAACTTCCTGAATGGCAGCCGTTCACGGCCGGTAGCGCGCCGTGGACTCCCGAATCGTCCGAGCGGGGGCGAGTGGTCGTGGCGCTCGCCCCGGCGGCGGCGTCCCGAGAGCGTTGGTCCGCTGACGTGGCTCTCGACATGGCCGATGCGTGGGGCGAGTCGGGGCATCGCGTGGTCGTGGCCGATTGCGTGCTCGAACACCCGACGCTGCATCGCAATGCCGGCCTCCAAAACGGGGAAGGGGTCGCCGATGCTGCCCTCTTCGGCGCCTCGGTCTCCAGGATCGCGCAGCCCGTTCCCGGGCGCTCATTCTTTTTCGTGTCGGCCGGATCTCCGGCCGGCGATCCGGATAGCGTCGTCACGAGCGCTCGGTGGGGAAGACTCCAAGACGGATTCCGGGACGCGGGCGTGACCTTCGTGATCTTCCTCCGGGAAGGCTGCGTTGGTGAGGCCATGCTGATCGATGGGGCGGACGACGTCGTTGTTCTGACGGAGTCGTCCGAGCGCGTGCCGCGGAGCGCGCGGGAGGCGGCCGGGAAGGTCCGGCTGTTGGTCGGCGTAGACGGTGCCGATCAGGGGGTCCCGGCGGCCGAGCCCGAGACAGGGGCCGATGAAGCCTCAGCCGATTCGGACGAGGACGATGGCTGGGAGACGCCCGCCCATCCCGGATCGCCCGATTCGCCCGACACCGGGTGGGACGACCCCGCGCTCGCCGGGCTGGGGAATTGGGGCGCGGCCGGGTCCGAGGACGATGACGCGGACGCAGACGCCGAAGACGCCGCGATGGACTTCGCGGCGGCTCCTGCGGACGCCGACCCGAACCCGCCCCACGAGCCCGAGACCGTGCAGGGAGCCTCCGCCGTACATGCTCCCGAGGCGGAGGCCGGCCATCCCGCCGCCACCGTGCCCTCGGTGAATCGGCGAGGTCGTCGTGGCGGCTCCGATCCCGATGCCACCCGGAAGCTGCTCTGGGTCGGGCTGGCCGTGCTCATCCTGATCGTGCTCGTGGTCCTGGGGGCGCTGAGATAGTGTCCCGACGAGCCTCCGACTCGGGACACCGGGGATGAAGCTCCGTGCCCTGAAGGTCCACGGGTTCAAGTCCTTCGCCGACAGCACCTCCGTAGAGTTCCACGACGGGATCACGGCCGTGGTCGGCCCGAACGGCTGTGGCAAGTCGAACATCGGCGACGCCATCCGTTGGGTGCTGGGCGAGCAGAAGCCGTCCGCCATCCGGGGATCCCGCATGGAGGAAGCCATCTTCCAGGGCACCGTCGGTCGCCGTCCGGTGAACCGCGGGTCGGTATCCCTGGTCGTCAGCAACGAGGACGGCGCGCTCCCGATTCCCGTCGAGGAAGTCGAGATCGGCCGCCAGGTCTTCCGGGACGGTGGATCCGAGTACTCGATCAACCGCTCGTCGTGCCGTCTCAAGGACGTCGTGGACCTGTGCCGGGACACGGGCCTGGGCGCGAACGCTTACTCGGTCATCGAGAACAAGATGATCGACGCCATCCTGTCGGACCGGGCCGAGGAACGTCGCGCGCTGTTCGAGGAGGCGTCGGGCATCGGCAAATACAAGGATCGCCGGAAGGCCGCGAGCCGCCGCCTGGAGCGTGCCGAGATGGATCTCCAGCGCCTCGAGGACCTGATTTCGGAGATCGAGACCAAGGTCCGGTCCCTCGCACGCCAGAAGGGCAAGGCGCAACGGTTCATGGAGCTTCGTCAGCGGCGCCTCGACGTCGAGGTGACCGTCGTCCGCCATCAGCTTCGGATCCTCACCGAGCGCCTGGGCAAGGTGGAGAAGGAGCTCGACGGCGACCAGATGACCGGCGAGGGGATGGTCGCCGAGTTGCGGACCGCCGAGGCCGAGTTCGAGTCGCTGCGTGTCCGTGAGGTCGACGCCGAGCGCGCCCGGTCGGAGGGAGCCAAGGAGCTCGAGCGGGTCAGAGAGCAATTGGTCCACTGGGAGCGAGAGCTCGCGGTGGCGGCCGAGCGCGAGGCCTACGCCGAGCGCCGCCTGGAGCGGATCGACGAGGAGCGACGCGTCGCCACCGAGAGTGCGGAGGCGATGGAGGCCGAGGGCGGAACGGTCCAGGCCGAACGGGACGAAGTCGCCCTCGAGCTCGAGGAGCTCCGGGAGGTCGCGGCTACGCGCTCTGCCGAGGCCGAGCGCGCTCGTACCGAGCTCGCCGAAGCCCGTAAGCGGGTCGAGCAAGCCGAGGCGCGCACCCGTGAGATCGCCCGGCGCAGCGCTCAGCTCGAGGGTGACGCCGAAGCCTCGGACGAGCAAGCCGAGGAGCTCGAGAAGCGGCTCCAGCGGACCCGCGAAGAACTCGCGTCGACCGCCGAGAAGCTCTCCGATCTCGCGTCGCAGGGCGATCTCTTCTCGGGACGGCTGGACGAGTTGGCTCGGGAGGTCGAGTCGGCTCGCACGGCCCTCGACGCACGCGTGTCCGAGTTGGACGAGGCGCGAGCGGAGCTGGACGTGGCGCGGACGGCCGAACGCGAAGCCGTAGACCGGGCGGCGTCCATCGGCGCACGGGTCGAGGCGCTCGAACGGTTGGAGCGCGATCAGGAAGGCGTGGAGCCCGCGGTGCGGGCCGCCCTCGAGCTCGGCGACGAGGGCGTGCTGGGCACGCTGGCCGACTCCATCGAGGGCCCACCCGCCGCGGTCGCGGCCGCCGAGGCGTTTCTGGGCTCGATGGCGCGCGCCGTCGTCGTGCGGGACGGGGCGGCGGTCCGCCGCGTGGTGGACTGGTTCTCGTCGACCTGGAAGAAGGGCGGCGGGTTGATCGTGCTCCCGCTCGACCGGATGCCCGATGGCGGCGACGTGTCGGGAGGGTTGCTCGACCGGATCCGCGCGTCCGGCGAAGCGGGCGGATGGGTGCGTGCGCTGCTCGGCGGCGTCGAGGTCGAAGGTGCGAGCAGCGACGAAGCCCCGGTCACGGTCCATCGTGGCGTGGTCCGGATGGGTAATCCGCAGGGCGCGTCCGGCGTCCTGGAGCGGAAGGAACGCCTGCGTGTGCTCCGAGAAGAGCACGAGCGGGCGCTCGCGGACGACGCCGTGCTACGGTCCCGCCGAGAAGAGACTCAGGAGGCCGTCACGGCCGCCGAGGCGCGTGTCGATGCCGCGCGGACGGCCTGGCGCGCTGCCGAGGACGCCCACCGGAAGGCGCATGCGGAGCTCGAGGCCCAGGCCGACCAGCACGGTCGCATGGACAAGCTCCGGGACGAGCTGTCCCGGCAGATCGAGGGGACCCGGGCGGCCCGCCAGCGGGCCATCGACCGATCCAAGGAGGCCCTCGACGAGCGGGAGGCTCTGCTCGAGCAGGAGTCCGGGGTCGAGGAGGAGCGTGAGGCGTCACGGGCGGCGCTCGAGACCGTACAGGAGCGATGGGAGACCGTGCGGGCCGAGGAGGCCAGGGTTGCGGTCGACGTCGCGCGCCTCGAAGGCGATCTCCGGCGGCTCACGGAGCGTCTCGAGTCGCTGGAGCGGAACCGACGGCAGGCCGCCGAGCGAACGCGCGCGTTGGATGAGGAAGAAGCATCGTTGAAGGGCGAGCGTGAGGCCCTCCAGGCGCGCAAAGCAGAGGGCCAGGCTCGCACGGAAGGTCTCTTCGAGGAGCGCACCACGGCCGAGGCGACCCTGCGTGAACGGGCCGAGGCGCTCCAGCAGGTGAGCGAGGCGCTGCGCACGGCGGAGCGGCGCGTGCGCGAGGCCCGGACGAAGGAGCGCGCCTCGTCGGATCGCCGTCACGAGCTCGAGTTGGAGCGCCAGGAGTTGCACGGCCGCGTGGAGCGCATTCGTGAGCGGCTCGAGGGTGAATGGAGCCGCCCGCTGGAGGCGCTCCTCGACGAGGCTGACGACGTCGAGGGGGATCCCGAGGTGCTGCAGCGCGAGCTCCGTGAGATCGTGGAGGCGCTCGACCGCATCGGCCCCGTCAACATGCTGGCGGTGGAGGAGCACGCCGAGGAAAGCGAACGGTTGGAGTTCCTCCAGGGGCAGCGGGACGACCTCGTCGAAGCCCGGAACGATCTCCGGGCGGCCATCCGCGAGATCAACAAGACCGCGACCGATCTGTTCCAGGGGACCTTCGAACAGATCCGCGAGAACTTCCGGCAGACGTTCCTGAGGCTCTTCGAGGGCGGCGAGGCCGATATCCGCCTCGAGGACCCCGAGGATCCGCTCGAGTCGCCCATCGACATCCACGCGTCGCCCCGTGGGAAGAGGACGCAGCGGATCGATCTTCTCTCCGGAGGCGAGCGCGCGCTCACCGCCCTCTCGCTGTTGTTCGGCATCTACCTCGTGAAGCCGAGCCCCTTCTGCGTGCTCGACGAGGTCGACGCGCCGCTGGACGAGAGCAACATCGGACGTTTCATCCGGCTGCTTCAGGACTTCAAGAGCCAGACACAGTTCGTGGTGATCACGCACAACCCGCGCACCATCGAAGCGGCCGACTGGATCTACGGCGTGACCATGGAGGAGCCGGGTGTGAGCACGATCGTCGGCGTGAAGCTGGAAGAGGCGCTCGAAACGGTCGGCATCGCCTGACCCTGCCGTCACCGACGTCGCCGTCGATGCGCGTCACGGTTCTGGGATCGGGCACTCTCCTTCCCGACGCCGAGCGCCATTCCGCGGCGCATCACGTGTCGTTCGGCGACGCCTCCGTTCTTCTCGACTGCGGGAGCGGAACCGTGCACGGCCTGGCCCGACACGGCATCGATTGGGAGGCGCTCACGCACGTGGCCGTCACCCACTACCATCCCGATCACGTAGGCGATCTGTCGGCGTTGATGTTCGCGCTCCGGGCGGGCGCGAGCACCCGGGAGCGTGCCGCCGGTGGGGCGGAGGCGTCGCGGGCTCAGCCGCTCACGCTCCTCGGACCTCCGGGCTTTCGAGCGTACCTCGAGGGCGCCGCGTCGTCGTTGGGCTCGCACGTGCTCGACCCGAAGCGTCCGGT
>JBBDSM010000111.1:9928-13137 GCA_040904945.1 Gemmatimonadota bacterium | reverse complement strand
GAGGACGTCATCGAGCTCGCCCGGACCGCTCGACCCGGGCTGTTGATCCTGACCCACGTGTATCCCCCGATGAGCCCCGACGAGGCCGCCAGGCGGGTGGGCGCCGGGTACGACGGCACGGTGGTCGCGGGTCGTGACGGGCTGCGGGCGTCGAAGGGCCCGAAGGGTTGGACCGTGGACCCCGGTCCGCACGACGTATAGACTTCGGAGCGCCCCGGCCCTGCCGAGCGGCGGAACGATCCCCCCAGTAGGTGACGCATTTATGCTCGTCGTCATGAAACACAACGCGACCGCGGATCACATCGATGTCGTGGTCGATACCATCAAGGAAATGGGCTACGACGCCCGACCCATCCCGGGCGAGCAGCGTACCGCCGTCGGGCTGATCGGCAACGACGGTCGCGTGGACTCGGGGCGGCTCGAGGGGCTCGACGGCGTGCTCGAGGTCATTCCGGTGACCCAGCCGTACAAGCAGGTGTCCCGTGAGTGGCGGGAGGACGACACCATCGTGACCCTGCCGAACGGTACCCGGATCGGCGGGAACGAGATCGTCATCATGACCGGGCCGTGCGCCATCGAGAGCGAAGCGCAGATCGTCGGGGTCGCCCGGCAGCTACGGGATGCGGGCGCGACGATCCTGCGGGGTGGAGCCTTCAAGCCGCGTACGTCTCCCTATTCGTTCCAGGGACTCGGAGAGGAGGGACTCCGGCTGCTCGCCAAGGCGCGTGAGGAGACCGGGATGGCGACGGTGACGGAGGCACTCGACGTGGAGGGGGTCGACCTCGTGGCCGAGTACGCCGACATCGTGCAGATCGGCGCGCGCAACATGCAGAACTATCCGCTCCTCCGGCGTGCCGGACAGGCGGGGAAGCCGGTCCTGCTCAAGCGCGGCCTCTCGGCCACCATCGATGAGCTGCTGCTCGCGGCCGAGTACATCCTTGCCGAGGGGAACGACGACGTCATCCTGTGCGAGCGGGGCGTGCGCAGCTTCGACAACCACACCCGCAACCTCTTGGACCTTACGGCGATTCCGGTCGTGAAGGGGCTTTCGCACCTCCCGATCATCGCCGATCCCAGCCACGGGACGGGCGTGCGGGCCAAGGTGATTCCCATGGCGCGGGCCGCGGTGGCTGCCGGGGCGGACGGGCTCATGGTGGAGGTCCACCCCGACCCGCCACGGGCGATGTCCGACGGGGCCCAGTCGCTCTACCCGGAGCAGTTCGTCGAGCTGATGGAGCAGATCCGCGTGATCGCGCGCGCGATCGGGCGCGAGGTGACCGCGCCACTCAGCACCGCGGCGGCCAAGAGCGCGTAACGAGGTTCTGAACACGAGCGTCCCGTCGCGCCATCGGTACGCCCGGGCGGAGGTGCAACGTTGGGTGCATGACGCCCGACTCCACCCATCCGCCGCACCGGCTCGGCCGACGCGGAGAGACCCTGGCTGCCCGCGCCCTGGTGGCGTGCGGTTGGCGGATCCTGGCCCGAAACTACCGATTCGGCCGGCGCGAGGTGGACATCGTGGCTCGCCGTGGATCTCTCCTGGCATTCGTCGAGGTGAAGACCCGGGCCGGCGACGGGTACGGGGGTCCCGAGGCCGCCGTGACCGCCCTCAAGCGGCGTGAGATCGAGCTGGTCGCGCTGGAGTATCTGACGCGAAACGTCCGCGACGACGTCGATGTGCGGTTCGACGTCGTCGCCGTGCGGCTCCTGGCGGACGGACGGATCGTCCGCGTCGATCACATCGAGGATGCGTGGCGGCCGGGGTGGACCTGAGGTCGGATGACCCATAGCTTCATTCGTGCCCCAGGTCCGCAGGGCGAGAGCCCGCGAATCCCGTCAGGACCCCGCAGGTAGCAGCGGTAAGTGCGGTGATCGTCGCTGCGGGTAGCCTGGGGCATTTTTCTTTCCCCGTTGCAGAGCGGAAGGCCGTAACGAATTGACGCATACAGCGTTAGCCAGGAGGTACCGGCCCAGGTCGTTCGCCGACGTGGCCGCTCAGGCCCACGTCTCCGAGACCCTCCGGAAGGCAGTCGCCGGCAACCGTGTCGGTCACGCCTACCTCTTCTGCGGCCCGCGAGGCGTCGGTAAGACGACGCTGGCCCGCATGCTCGCGATGGCGCTCAACTGTCCGAACCGTGACGAGTCGGGTGAGCCGTGTGGGGAGTGCGACAGCTGCCGCCGCATCTGGGGAGGGAATACCGCACTCGACGTCGTCGAGATCGACGCCGCGTCCAACCGGGGCGTCGACGACGCTCGCGACCTTCGCGAGCGCGCCATGTACGCCCCGTCGGAGGAAGGCCGCTTCAAGGTCTACATCGTCGATGAGGCTCACATGCTCACGCGCGAGGCGTGGAACGCGCTCCTCAAGATCCTCGAGGAGCCGCCGTCGCGGGTGATCTTCGTGTTCGCGACGACCGAGCCCCAGAAGATCCAGCAGATGGCAGCGCCGATCCTGTCGCGGTGCCAGCGCTTCGATTTCAAGCGCTTCGGAGTTTCGGACATCGTCCAACGCCTCGCTGACGTGCTCGAGGGGGAAGGTGCCAAGGCCCCCGAGGAGGCGCTCCGCATCGTGGCCAGGAAGGCCGACGGCGGTATGCGCGACGCGCTGTCCTTGCTCGATCAGGTGCTGTCGCTCACGGGCGGCGAGGTCGATACCGAATCGGTGCGGCGCGTGCTCGGCCTCGTCGAGGAAGAGCGTTATCTGGAGCTGTTGGACATCCTGGCGGACGGACGCCATGCCGAGGTGTTCGCGTTCGTCGGGCGACTGGTCGACGAGGGGTACGACCTGGTGGAGTTCTACCACGGGCTCCTGGACATGCTGCGTGCGCTCTTGCGCGTCCGACTGACGCCCGATGTCGCCCTGGACCTCGCCGAAGGGACGCAGGCCGATCTCGCGGCCAAGGCCGGGCGCTTCGATCCGGGCGATCTCGTACGCATGCTCACGGCCGCCGCAGAGCTCGAGTCGCAGGGGAGCCTCCGGAGGAGCGTGAATCCGCGCATCTTGATCGAGATGCTGCTCCTGCGGCTGAGTTACATGGATCGGACGGTTCACCTGGAGCAGCTGCTCGGCATGCTCGGGGGCGATCCGTCACCACAGGGTGGGGGAGGCCGGCCCGATGCGTCTTCCGGAGGTGCCGGGCCGCGCGAGAGCGGCGCTGCCTCTGCCGGAGCCGCCGAAGCCGCTGCGTCGGCTGGCGACGCTGCACCCG
>JBBDSM010000111.1:0-9828 GCA_040904945.1 Gemmatimonadota bacterium | reverse complement strand
GCTGCCTCTGCCGGAGCCGCCGAAGCCGCTGCGTCGGCTGGCGACGCTGCACCCGAATCACCCGTGCCCTCCGGCCCGGCGAAGCCCGACGCGACCCCACGTCCGGCCGCCTCGGCCGCCGAGGCCTGGGACCGTTGGCTCGAGGCCGGACGCGGGGTCCCGAAGGGGCTCACCGCGTTTCTCCGGTCCGCGACCGTGGAGGATCTCGGTGACGGTGCGGTCTCCGTATCGCCGCTACCGGGGCCCGCCGCGGAGCGCCTGGCCGATGCGGTCGTTCAGGACGCCATCCGGAAGGGGCTCGAGCCTTTTCTGGGCCGACCCGTGACGCTGAGCATCGGGGCCGCTTCGGAAGCCCCACCAGCGACGGCACGGGTCACCCAGTCGGAGGTCCGGGAGGACACGATGCGCGCACTCTTCCGTCAGGAACCCCGCCTCAAGCGGGCGGTAGAAGAACTCGATCTCGAGCTCATGGATTAGGCCAATATGAACAACAACATGCAACAACTCATGCAGCTCGGTCAGCAGCTGCAGTCGAAGATGACCAAGCTCCAGGAGTCGCTGGAATCCAAGAAGATCTCCGCAGCCTCCGGAGGCGGCATGGTGACCGCTACGGTGGACGGCAAGGGCCGCATCAAGCAGGTGCAGATCGACCCGACGTGTGTCGACCCCTCCGACGTCGAGATGCTCGAGGATCTGGTCCTCGCGGCCGTGTCGGAGGCGCAGACCAAGGCGGCTTCCGAGTACGAGGAAGAGATGAAGAAGGCGACCGGTGGCCTGCCGATGAACCTTCCGGGGCTGCCGGGGCTGTTCTGAGCGCACGCCAATCGAGGGTGATGCCATGTCGGTGATCGATCGGCTCACCGACGACTTCGCGCGTCTGCCGGGGATCGGCAAGAAAACGGCTCTCCGCCTGGTCCATCACCTGATGAAGGCTCCCAAGGAGCAGCCGCGCCGGTTGGCCGCTTCCTTGGTGGACCTCGCCGAGAAGATCCGGCGTTGCGACGAGTGCGGTAACTTCAGCGAGCACGAGTTGTGCGAGATCTGCCAGAATCCGAGGCGCGACCGCACGGTGTTGTGTATCGTTGAGGAGGCCTACCAGGTCGGAGCCATCGAGAGGACGGGTCAGTTCCGGGGACTTTTCCATGTGCTGGGCGGCCACCTTTCGCCCTTGGACGGCGTGGGTCCGGAAGAACTGGATGTCGCAGGGCTGCTGGGGCGCATCGACAGGCAGGGGACGATCGAAGAGGTGATCGTCGCCACGAACGCCAGCGTCGAAGGGGAAGCCACGGCCGTGTACCTGGAGCAGGAGATTCGGCCGCTCGGTCCCAGGGTCACACGTCTGGCCCAGGGCATCCCGGTCGGCAGCGATCTCGAATACGTGGACGGAACGACCATCGCCCAAGCACTCGCCGGGCGCCGGGAGATGATATGAATCGCACGATCAAGACGACGGGAATCGCGCTCCTTTCCGCTGCTGCGGCCGGTGCACTGGCGGCGCTCGTGATCCGGGACCAGATCACACGGCATCAGCGTAACCTGTTCAGCCCGCGCTCGTTCAAGCGGCTAGCCGCGCTCGGACACATGAGCCGGGAGCCGGCGTCCGTGTCCCACATCCGCCTCCTCCGCGACTTCATCGCCTGGGAGCCGAGAAAGCTCCTCCGTGAGCGGGCTCGCTCCATCGCGGCCCGCATGGAGGGCGAGGTCGGGCTGACGGCCCGCCCCCGTCCCGAGGCCCTGACCGATTGAGCGCGCGCCCTCGGGGGCGTTCTCCCTTGCCACCCGGCCCCCCCGGGCCGAGTTTATGGGCCGCTCGCCGCACCCACCCGCGTCGCTACGGGTACCGGCGCCGCGTGACGCCCTACGAGGAGCTTCGGTGATCTTCAACGCATATGCCCAGGGAGGCCGTGTCGACCCATGTCGATGATCAATTACGCCTCCCGTGAGATCAACTGTAAGATCGTGTATTACGGGACGGGGCTCGGCGGGAAGACGACGAACCTGGAGTACATCTACTCCAAGGTGAATCCGGAGACCAAGGGGAAGATGATCTCCCTGGCCACCGAGACGGAGCGGACGCTCTTCTTCGATTTCCTCCCGATCGACCTGGGGGAGGTGCGCGGCTTCAAGACCCGCTTCCACCTCTACACGGTGCCGGGGCAGGTGTACTACAACGCCAGCCGACGCCTCATCCTGAAGGGCGTCGATGGGATCGTGTTCGTCGCGGACTCCCAGGCGAGCCGCGCCGAGGCGAACATCGAGTCGATGCACAACCTGTACGAGAATCTCGAGACGTACGGCTACGATCTCCAGTCGATCCCCTTCGCCATCCAGTACAACAAGCGGGATCTTCCCGACATCCTCCCGGTCGAGGAGCTCAGGGCCCAGATCAACCCCATGGGCGTACCGGACTTCGAGGCGACGGCCATCGAAGGGAAGGGGGTCTTCGAGACCCTCTCGTCCGTGAGTAAGCTCGTCGTCAAAACCCTCTCCTGAGGCCCGCCGTGTCGGGGAGCTTGCTTACCCTCCCGAACATCATCACGGTCAGCCGCATCGCGGCCTGCCCGGTGATCTTCTTCCTCGCGGTGGCGCCGGGCACGGGCCCCCGCTTCTGGGCGTTCGCGCTCTTCGTGGTCGCGGCGCTCTCGGACATCTGGGATGGTTATCTCGCGCGGCGGGACGGGCTCGTCACGGACGTGGGGAAGCTCCTCGACCCGTTCGCGGACAAGCTCCTCCTCGTGGCCAGCTACGTCCCGATCTACATGGTCACGCAGCGCGGTGGCGCGTTCGATGAGCTGCCGTGGTGGGGTGAGCTGCCCCTCTGGGTCATGGTCGTCATCTTCGGGCGTGAGATCTTCATCACCGTCTTCCGGAGCTTCGCCGCGCGACGGGGCGTCGTCATCGCCGCGGGCATCGCGGGCAAGCGGAAAGCCCTCTTCCAGGCGATCTTCGCCGGCGCAGCGCTCCTCTGGTTCCCGTTGCGGAACTGGGTCGGGGCGGCGGCCGCGGACGAGGGCTTCTGGGGCGTCTGGTTTCCCATCCACGGCGTGATCGTCGCGTTGTCGCTCGGGGTGGCCGTGGTGCTGACCGTCTACTCGCTCATCGATTATCTGTGGTCGTACCGGACGCTAGTGGGGATCCGGGACTGAGCGCCCGCGCCTCGACTCCGAAGCCCGGCGCTCCGCATGCCGCGATGGTCATGGTCGGCGAGGAGCTCCTGAGCGGCGAGACGGTGGACACGAACGCCGCGTGGCTGGGACGTGAGCTGGCGGCGATGGGGATTCCGGTGCGGGTCCGCCGTACGGTCGGCGACGTCGATGCCGACATCCGACGCGCTGTCGCGGCCTCTTTGCCCGAGGCCGACGTGGTGCTGATCGGTGGAGGGCTCGGACCGACACGTGACGATGTGACCCGCGAGGCGGTCGCCGGCCAGCTCGGCCTTCCGCTCGACGAGGACGAGGAGCTGATCGCCGGACTGGAGGCGCGCTTCCGCTCTTTCGGCCATGATCGCATGCCCGCTTCGAACCGGAGCCAGGCGCTGGTGCCGCGGGGTGCCCGCGTGCTGGCGAATCGGCACGGCAGTGCGCCCGGGTTGGCTCTGGAAGCCGAGGGCTCGCTGGTCGTGCTCCTTCCGGGCGTTCCGCGTGAGGTACGTGGCCTCTTCGAGGACGAGGTGCGTGGGCTGCTCCGCGACCGCTTCGGGGCACGACTCGAGCCGGTTCGGCATCGTGTGCTTCATACGACCGGAGTCTCCGAGTCGCTCCTCGCGGAGCTCGTCGACGAAGTCCTCCCGCCGGATGGGGACCGGTCGCGCGTGGCCTTTCTTCCCGACGCCTTGGGTGTGGAGCTGCGACTCACGGTGTCGGGCGTGGCGCAGCATGCCGTGAACGACGAGCTCGATCGGCTCGAGGCGCTTCTCGCGCCCGTGATCGAGCCCTGGCGGTACGACAGCGACTCGGGTGACCTCGCCGAGGCCGTGGCCCGTGGGCTACGGCGCCTCGGCGCGACGGTCGCGATCGCCGAGAGTTGCACGGGCGGTCTCGTGGCGCATCGCCTCACACGTGTGCCGGGGGTCTCCGATGTCCTCCTCGGCGGAGTCGTCGCCTACGCGAACGCGGTGAAGCGTGACACGCTCGGCGTCGCTCAGGATGATCTCGAACGACACGGGGCGGTATCCGAACCGGTCGCGAGAGCCATGGCGTCGGGGGCGGCGCGGGTGCTCGGCGCCGACTTCGGGATCGGGGTCACGGGGATCGCGGGGCCGGGCGGGGGAAGCGACGAGAAGCCGGTTGGAACCGTGTGGACAGCGGTCTCGTACGGAGGCGACGTGCAGGCGTGGCGGCGTCTGTTCCCCGGCGATCGCGCGGGTATACAGGCGAGGGCCGCTCAGGACGCCCTGCGTCAACTGGATCGGGCTCTCGCGAGGGTGACGGAGGGGTGAGAAGCGGGCCGGCCGCACCGGACCGGGTACCGCCCGGCCCCTCGTCTGGACGCCCGGGCCCCGTGGGGCCTGAACCCTCGTAGGCGACCGTGGTATCTTTCACGGTCGGGGCCCCGTTGCGGGGCGATCGATTTTCCGTTCGACATCGAAAGGCGACGTGATGAAGGAACGCTCAGAGGAAAACGACGACCAGCTGGCGACCGACGTGGACCAGGCAGAAGGCTCGTCCGGGGGCCGCGACGGGTCGGGGAACGGTGGCGCCTCCGATGAAGGTGGCGCGCTTCCCGAAGAGGGGGCCCTGGCCGAGCTGCGCTCCGAGTTCGACGAGCTGAACGATCGCCATCTCCGGCTCGCCGCGGAGTTCAACAACTTCCGACGCAGGAGCGAGCAGGAGCGACGTGAGTCGTGGTCGAGGGCTCAGGCCGATCTACTCGGCCGTCTTCTCGACGTTCTCGACGACCTCGAGCGGGTCGCGGCGCTGGACACGTCGAGCGCGACCGTGGACGGGATCATGGAAGGTATCGACCTGGTGGAGCGGAAGTTCATCCGCGCGCTGGGTGAGACCGGGGCGGAGATCATCGATCCCGCCGAGCAGCCTTTCGATCCGGAGCGGATGGAGGCGCTGATGCGCGTAGCCACGGAGGACGAGGAGCTCGACGATCACGTCGCCCAGGTCTTCCAGAAGGGGTACGAGCTGAAGGGGGTGCTCGTGCGCCCCGCCCGCGTCAGCGTCTACAAACACGGCTGAGGCGACCATGGCCGGGCAGAACAAGGACTTCTACAAGATTCTCGGTGTGGGCGAGAAGGCCAGCCAGGACGAGATCAAGAAGGCCTACCGCAAGCTGGCCAAGAGCCACCACCCGGACGCGAACCCCGGAGACGACCAGGCCGCCGAACGCTTCAAGGAGATCGGCGAGGCGTACGCGGTCCTGAAGGATCCGGACAAGCGCAAGCAGTACGACCAGATGCGGAAGCTCGGCGCCTTCGGCCTCGGCGGCCGGGGGCCCGGCGCTTCACAGCCTCGCGGTGCTCCCGGCGATCCGGGTGTCTCCTTCGAGGACTTCCAGGGCGGATTCGGCAACATTTCCGACCTGTTCAGCTCTCTCTTCGATCTGGGTGGGAAGCGGGGCGGTCCCGGGCAGGGTCCGGGGCCCAGTCCGGGGCAGAGGGCCACGGGGCGCGAACGTGGCCAGGACGTGGAGTACGTCGTCGAGATCCCCTTCCTGACGGCCGTGCGCGGCGGGAAGGTGTCCGTGGAAGTCGCGATCACCGAAGATTGCGCGACGTGCGGCGGAGACGGCGCCGCGCCGGGAACCGGACGTCGTCGCTGCGGTGAGTGCGGCGGCAGCGGGACCGTCTCGTTCGGCCAGGGCGGCTTCGCGGTCAAGCGTCCGTGCCCGGCCTGCTTCGGCCGCGGACAGATCCCCGAGACGCCGTGCCCGTCCTGCGGGGGGCGGGGCACGGTACGTCAACGGCGGACCCTCCAGATCGTGGTGCCGGAAGGCGTCGACACGGGGTCCAAAGTTCGTCTGTCGGGGCAGGGTGAGCGCGGGAGGAGCGGCGGCACCCCGGGCGACCTGATCATTACCTTCAAGGTGCAACCGCACCGGTTCTTCCGGCGCGAAGGCATGGATGTCCACGTCACGGTCCCGATCAACATCGTTCAGGCCACGCTCGGCTCGAAGGTGCGGGTCCGGACCGTCAGCGGGAAGAAGGTCGTGCTCAAGATCCCGGCAGGCACCCAGTCCGGCACCAAGTTCCGGATTCGCGGCCAGGGCATCCGGAAGGGAGACCGGGCCGGTGATCAGTTCGTGGAAGCGAGCGTCACGGTGCCGGACAAGCTCTCCGACGAGGAGCAGCGCGCCATGGAGGAGTTCGCGGAGGCCTCAGGCCTCAAGCACTGACGCCCGCGGCCACCCGCGCTTCGACGATCCGGCCGCCACCGAGCACCCGGGCCCCGTCGAACACGACCGCGGACTGCCCCGGCGTGATGGCCGGGTAGGCTTCGTCGAGCTCGAGGACGAGGGCCTCCCCGAGCGCGCGCACCGTGGCCGGAACCGCCGGGGCGCGGTAGCGCATCTGCACGGCCACCCGGTCTCCTTCGTCCGGCGCCTTCGTCAGCCAGTTCAACTCGCTCACCTCGACGTGGCTCCTGCGGAGCTCATCCCGTGTGCCGACCACCACCTCACGCGTCGTCGGGCGCACCTCCAGCACGAACAGCGGCTCGGGGAAGCCCCCGCCCAGCCCCCGGCGCTGACCGATCGTGAAGCCGGCGTAGCCGTCGTGCTCACCGACCACCGTTCCGTCCGCCAGCACGATCGGACCAGGGCGGAGGGCGGGGTGCGGCTCCGGCAGCTTCTTCGCCAGAAGGTCACGGTAGTTGCCGGTGGGCACGAAACAGATCTCCTGCGACTCGGGCTTCTCGGCCGTGGCGAGCTCGAGCCTTCGGGCCCGCTCACGCACTTCGGTCTTCGTCAGATCGCCGAGAGGGAAGAGAAGCTTCGGGAGCATCTCCCGGGGAAGCCCCCACAGGAAGTACGACTGGTCCTTACCGTCGTCCAGACCGCGTAGCAGAGACGAGCCGTGGTCGCCGTGCTCGATGCGCACGTAGTGGCCGGAAGCGATCCTGTCGCACCCGAGGGCCTCACCACGCACCAGCAGGTCCCGGAACTTCGTGTTGCTGTTACACCGCACGCACGGGTTGGGCGTGCGCCCCTGCGCATACTCACGCACGAAGTCGTCGATGACGTCGCGGGTGAAGTCCTCTTCCACGTCGAACACGTAGTGGGGGATGTCCAGGGCGGTTGCCACGCGCCGCGCGTCGACGATGCCGTCGAGGCCGCAGCACGTCTTGCCGGAATCGGGGGTCTCCGAATAGCAGAACGTCTTCATGGTGACGCCCACCACCTCGTGTCCCGCCTCGACCAGCAAAGCCGCCGCGACGGAAGAATCCACGCCGCCCGACATAGCCACGAGCACGCGGCTCACGGCGACCCCCTCAGCCGTCGGACCACCTCGACGATCTTGTCGGCCGCGCGGGACACGTTCTCCTCGTCGCTCAGATGCCCGAGGGAGAAGCGCACGTGGGCACGACCGTGGTCGGCGCCGTAGAGAGCCTCGATGACGTGGCTTCCCTTGCCGCTACCGCTCTGGCATGCCGACGCACCGGAGGCCGCGATCCCCTCCAGGTCGAGGTTGATGAGGAGCATGGTCGCGTCGATCCCTTCGAAGCCGGCATTGGCGACGTGGGGGGCTCGTCGTGCGCTCGTACCTGCGATGGTCACGCCCTCCAGCTCGCTCGTTAGCCGAGCCTCGAGGCGCTCCCGAAGCGCCGTGAGCCGCGCCGCCTCGGCCTCCCGCTCGTCGATCGCGAGCCGCAACGCAGCCGCGAGTCCGACCGCGCCGGCCACGTCCTCCGTTCCGGGTCGGAGCTTCCGCTCCTGGCCGCCTCCGTGGAGGAGCGGGGCGAGTCCCACGCCACGACGCACGAAGAGCAGTCCCGTACCCTTGGGCCCGTAGATCTTGTGGCCGGAGACCGTGAGCAGGTGGATGCCTTCGACGGCCCCGAGATCCACGGGCAACTTCCCGACGGCCTGGACCGCGTCGGTGTGCAGGGTCGCGCCGGCTTCGGCGACCACGCGGGAGAGTTCTTCCACCGGGAGCACGATACCGGTCTCGTTGTTGACCCACATGCACGAGACGAGGGCGGGCCCTTCGTCCAGAGCCGACCGGAGCCGGTCGAGGTCGAGCGAGCCGTCCTCATGGACCGCAAAGACCTCGAGCTCCGCTTCGCCAGTTTCGGCCATGCGCTCCGCCACGTGGAGCACGGCGTGGTGCTCGATGGCGCTCACCAGGAGACGCGGGCAGCCACCCTCGGTGGAGGCGGCGAGCGCCCGGCACGCCCCGCAGACGGCGAGGTTGTCCGCTTCCGTGCCGCCGCGGACGAAGTACACCTCGGCGTTGCGCGCGCCGAGGGCGGCGGCTGCGTCGGCGCGGGCGTTCTCGAGCGCGGCCGACGCCTCCCGACCCCAACGGTGCTGGCTGGACGGATTGCCGAAGACGCTGTCAGCGAACGGCGCCATCGCTTCACGCACCTCCGGCCGGACCGGGGTCGTAGCGGCATGATCGAGATAGACGGGATTCATCGGTGTATGTCGTTTGCTGTGGCGAATCTGGCTGGTAACTTAATGGGATCACCCTCGGCTCCGTCACCATGGGAGGCCACGTCGCGCTTGGAGACGAATCCACCTCCGTTCCCGGAGGGGCGTCCACCCACGTTCCGCTCCACAGTACACGGTACGGTCTTCGGTGATCGTGAGCGACATTTCGAGGCGCTCACGGAAGGCGATCTCGTTCGCCTGGTGCCCGATCCGCCGGTCCAGGACCAACCCGAAGTCTGGGTGCATCTGGCGAGCGGGGAGCCGATCGGACATTTGCCGCCCGACATCGCGAGCTGGTTGTGGCCGTGGATGTCCATAGGCGGATCGGTCGAAGCCCGCGCCGTTCGGGTGCTCGGCACGGACGCCCCGTCGTGGCGGCGCCTGCTGGTGGAGGTCCACTGCCGCGTCGCATGAGCGACGGCCGCCCACCTTCGTTCAGAACGTCGACACGTCGAGCCGTGTAAGGTCCTCGACCCGCAACACCTCGTCGGTCTTGAACGGTTCCCCGTACGGCGCCCTGATCAGCGAGCCGTACCGGGCCATGTGCGCCCGGATCTGGTCGAAGAGCGGTCGGTCACCGCCGGGGAAGACCTCGCCGATCCCGGCGATCCCCTTGAACTGTGAGTGGTACGCCGCCAGCGCGGCGAGCTTCCGCTCGAGGTCCTCCTCGGCCACCTCCACGACGAAGTCGGGCCGCTCCACGTCCTCACGATAGGCCGTCGCGTACACGACCTTCCGGGGGCGGAACGGGTCGCCCTGGACGTCCAGCTTTCGCAGTCCGCTCAGGAAGCAGGCGTCGCGCACGAGCTCGGCCGCGATCCGGTGATCCCGGTGGCGACCGAGCTTCCAATGGGTCACCACGACCGCGGGACGCAGCGACCGGAGCTGCTCCGCCACCACGTGGCGGGAGTCGTTGTCGTTCTCGAGCGCCGAATCGGGGAGTCCGGCGCATCGCCTCGTGACCACCCCCAGGATCCTCGCTGCCTCCCGCGCTTCCTCGGCCCGGCCTTCGGGCGTTCCGGAGCTGCCCATCTCACCCGCGCTCAGGTCGAGGATGCCGACGCGCAACCCGCGCCGCGCACTGCCCGCAAGCACGCCCCCGCACAGCAGTTCGGCGTCGTCGGGATGGGCCATCACGGCGAGTACGTCGAGCGGCTCGGTCATCGGCTTCCTCCCATCATTCGAATCTCAGCGCGGTCACGGGGTCCATGCGGCTCGCCCGGTAGGCGG
>JBBDSM010000110.1:17555-27583 GCA_040904945.1 Gemmatimonadota bacterium | reverse complement strand
CCCTGGAAGGGCCCGGCCTCTTCCTCATGGAGGTCCCCGAGGAGTCCGCGACGCCCTCGTGAGTCTTCCCGAGGGATACTCCCGCATGAGCTCCGACGCCGTGCACGTCTTCGCATGGGACGATGCTCGCGAGTGGGCCGAGGAGGCGCTGGAGCGACACGGTACCCTGGCGGCGTGGGCAGAGTCGGCTCCGGAAGCGCTTAGGCTCACCGGTCGCGGCACCGTTTTCGTAGTGCACGCGCCCGCCCCAGGCCCCGAAGCTCGGCCGCGCTGGGCGGTCCGCCACTACCTGCGCGGCGGCGCCGTCGCCGCGCTGCTCCGGGACCGTTACCTGGACGTCGGGGCGTCGCGGCCCGAGCGGGAGCTGGAAGCCTCCAGCGCGGCGCGTGCGCGCGGCCTACCCACTCCAGCCGTAGTGGCCGGCGCCACCTACCCGGCCGGCCCCATGCGGTACACCGCCGATCTGGTCACCGAGCTCGTCCCGGATTCCATGGATCTGGCAAGAGTGCTGTTCGAAGCGCCCCCGGCCGGACGAGGTCGATCGGACGCCGCTCCCACGACGCCGAGTCGGAGTGACGCGCTCCGGGCGACCGGAGCGCTGCTGGTCCGTACGGCCATGGCCGGCGTCCGACACGCCGACCTGAACGCGCGCAACGTCGTGATTCGGGACGGCGACGACGGAGTCGAGGCCTACCTCGTCGACCTCGATCGCGGTCGGATCCGGAACACACCAAGGCCCGCCGACGCCCGCGCCATGCGCGATCGCCTGACGCACTCCCTCCGCAAGCTGGGTCGCGGGTACGGCAAACCGCTGGGTGACGAGGACTGGCAGGCGCTGACGGACGGCGTCACCGAAGCACGTTCCGGGCGATCGGGATGACTCGCGAAGTCTGGACCGGGTCCCCGCCCCGGGAGATCGGCATCGTCATGCTCTCGGCCATCGGCGACGCCGTTCATGTGCTGCCCGTGGCCAACGCGCTCAAGCGAGCCTGGCCGGACACCCGCATCACCTGGATCATCCAACCGGTTCCGCATCGACTCGTCGAAGGCCACCCCGCGATCGACGACTTCGTGGTGTTCAGGCGCCGCTCGGGGTTGAGCGCCTGGACATCGTACCGAGACCTCCGCCGGGAGCTCGCCGGGCGATCGTTCGATCTCGTGCTCGGACTCCAGGTGTACTTCAAGGCGGGGCTCATCACGGGACTGGTTCCCGCCCGGATCAAGCTGGGCTTCGACCGCCGGCGGGCGCGGGACGCACAATGGCTCTTCACGAACCGGAGAATTCCCACGCGGGCGCCGCGACACGTCCAGGATCAGTACTTCGAGTTCCTGCACGCCCTCGGCATCGACGAGCATCCGGTGGAGTGGGGCATCGACTTCACCGACCGGGAGCGTGAGGCCCAGCGCGCCTTCTTCGACGCGCTCGACCGGCCCGCGTGCGCCGTGGTCGTAGGAACGAGCAAGCTCGAGAAGAACTGGACGCCCGCCGGATACGCGCGCGTCCTCGAAGTGGTCGAGCGCGAGCACGGGCTCCGGCCCGTGCTGGTGGGTGGGCCGTCGGCCATCGAGCGCGCCATCGCCGACGAGGTGATCGCCCGCACGGACGCCGACGTGCTCGATGCGCTGGGGGACGACCTACGGCGCCTGACCTGGATCCTCGACGGAAGCGAGCTCCTGATCTCGCCCGACACCGGGCCGCTCCATATCGCGCGCGCCCTCGGCACGCCGGTGGTCGGGCTGTTCGGCTACACGAACCCGAAGCGCACCGGACCGTACAAGGCGTTCGAGGACCTTGTCGTGGACGGCTACGCCGCGTATCCCGGCGAGGATTACCCGCTCACGCACCACTACCGCGACGGCATGAAGCGGGTGACGGTCGACGCCGTCCTGGAGAAGGTCGCGCTCGCGATGGAGCGCTACGTCACACGCTAGCTACCGAGCCACCATGTCTTCACGGCGAGGAACGCGAACGCGGCCACGGCCCCGAGCAACGCTTCCCACTCGCGGTGACCGCGGTACTGCTCCAGCCTGAATCCGGCCGTTCGCGAATCCGCGTCGGGCCGGTACGGGACGAGACGAGGCAAGAAGGCCGGCACGGCGCGAGCGTACGCACGGTATCGCTCTCCGAAGAGCTCGGTGAGGCGTCCGGCCTCGACGGCCATGGTACGGGCGTACACGCCTGTGAAGAAAACGACGAACACGGCCGGCCAGATCCAGTGCCCGCCCGCCGTGGTCACGCCGATTCCGATCAGGAACGAGCCCACGTACAACGGGTTCCGCGTGAACGCATACGGCCCCGAGACCGTGAGCTGGCTCTCCTTGTGGATCGTCCCGGCAGCCCAGGCGCGCACGCCCAGGCCGAGCGCCGCCAGGGCCGCGCCTATGGCGATGAGGCTCCACGTGGGGCGCGCCAGGATGAGGAACGGCAGCACGAGCAGCCAGACGGCCTTGAGACGCAAACGGTTCAGATTCACGGGACCGACGGGGACAGAGGGAGCTGTGCGGAGCGGGTCGGCGTCAGCGGGATCCCGGTGCACCGCGCGCCGCGGCCCGTGCTGCCGCGACCTGAGCCCGGGAGTCCGGATGGAGCGGCACTCCCTCCTGAATCGACTTGAGATGCAGGGTCAACGATCCCGGAAATTTGGGGATGTTCGACTTCATGTACACGAGGATCCGTCGATCGTCGTCCGTGAAATGCAACTCGGCGTCGCCCCCCTGGCCGAAGAGCCCGTCCGTCTTGATGACGGGCTTCACGACGACCGTATTGAAGGTGCCTGCATCCGTTTCGCGACGATCCTTCCTCACCACCTGGATGATCACGGGGTTGCCGTCGTCCTTGAAGTACCGATCGAGCGTGTAGACGTCGCCGACCTCCAGGGGAAGCGTACGGATGTAGTAGATGAACGCGATGTCGTCGAGCGGAATCTGTGAGCCGAGGTCACCGAACTCGTCGTTGTCCTGCCGCTCCCACGTGCCGCGCTCCGGGAAGAACTCGTAGTGGCGGAAGCTTTCGTAATTGACCTGATACACATCGCGGATGAAGCGCCAACTCTGGAGCGTGTAGACATCGAACCATGTGGCGTACTGGTCGTCCACCTTGAGCCCCATGAGGGATCCCTCGATGCCCATCACCGCGCGGTACGTCTCATTGCCCCGCACGGTATCCACCGGATGCACGCTCATGTGCCCCTGGCCGACCCCGAAAACCCCCACCTTCACATCGTAGACGAGGTGCTCGCCGGGACCGAAAGGTGCGGGCGCAACGTAGGGGTTCACCTCGAGCGCACCGGGCACGACCGGCGGGTCCTCCTCGGGGAGCTGCGCCGAGAGGCCAGGTGCGAAGCCGAGCACGGACAGGCCGAGTGCGAGTAGCAAAAAAGAGCGCGGGGTCATCATACGGCCTCGGGCGGGGCTTCGGACCATACCGAGCGCCGCAGCTTGAAGAGCGACACGAAGGTCGGCCAGGCCTTGAAGCGCGAAGGGCGCTGCCGCAGGTCGTACCGGAGCGTCAGCGGGGCCTCGGCGACACGGCGGGCATGCGGCACGAGGCATCCGAGCAGCTCCACGTTGGCCGCCCACCCGTCGGACGTCGTCAGGAACTGATCCTCCGGCAGGTCTCGGAACGCCTTCTTCAGCACGATGACCCGGTAAGCACGCATCCCCGACAACGGGTCGGAGACCGGCGCAGTCCGTAGCAGTCGTCGCAGGAAGATGCCGCTGAGCCGTCGGGCCCAGCGCACTCCATCGGGAGCGGCGACGGCCTGGGTGGCGTCGCCGTTCTCGTGGCCAGCGACGATGTCGGCGCCCCCCTCGAAGACCTTCACGAGCGAAACCATGTCTTCCGGGTTCTCCGTGAAATCGCCCTGCATGACGACCGCGCAGTCCCGCTTGGGATAGGGCGATACGTCAGCCACGTGGCGCAGCAGTCGCTCGACCGAGCGGCCGTATCCCTGTCGCTCGCTCGACCGTAGCACGGTCAGCGGAAGCGAGCGACGATAACGCTGGAGCACCTCGATCGTGTCATCACCCGACGCGTCGTCGTGGACGACGATCCGGTAGTCACGGCCGAATTCGCCCATGACTTTGCGGATCTTCCACAGGAGCACGCCGACGGTCGACGCTTCTTCGTGGACTGGGATGCAGACGTAGATCAAGCTCTTGTCCCTCGGGATGCGATGCAGAACCCCGGTTCGGGGTAGGGGCGGCGCTCGGGCGGCAGGGCCCGGCGACCTCAGTGTTCGTCGTGTTGTACCGGGTGCGCGCCGAGCGGTTCCTCGGGGGGACGGGTCTTCCATCGCTTGTGCTGCCAGAAGTACTGCTCCGGGTGGGCCCGCGCGGCCTCTTCGACCGCGGCCATGTACGCCGCCGTGAAGGCTTCCAGGTCGTGTTCGAAGTCACCCGTGGGCTCCGTCGACAGAGGCTCGAGCCGGACCCGGTACGTCTGCCTCCGCCCCGGGCGCCGCACGCCGAAGCCGACGAACACGGGGACACCCGTACGCAGGGCGAACGTCCCCGGCCCGCGCGCGCTCGCGGCGAGACGACCGAAAAACGGTACGAACACGCCGTTCCTATGGGCGTTCTGGTCTCCCACGATCGCGACCACGCGCCCCCGCCGGAGCGCGCGGAGCACGCGCCTGGGTGCGTCCCCCATCTCGACGACGCGCATACCGAGACCTTCCCGGGCTCCGAAGAGCTCACGCTCGAAGTCGGGGTTCGCCATGCCCTTCGCGACGACGTCGATGGGAACCCCGTGGGCGGCCAAAGCCGCGCCGCCGATCTCCCAGTTGCCGAGATGCCCCGTCAGGAGCAGCGCTCCTCCCCGGTCATCGACGGCCGCACGCACGGCGTCGAG
The DNA here is from genome assembly GCA_040904945.1 of Gemmatimonadota bacterium. Taxonomy (GTDB): domain Bacteria; phylum Gemmatimonadota; class Gemmatimonadetes; order Longimicrobiales; family Gaopeijiaceae; genus JAWLHJ01. The sequence goes on along the minus strand of JBBDSM010000110.1, from coordinate 22,731 downwards.
GCCAAGCACCTCCGTGCGCTCACGCACGCGCTCAGACGACCAGCCGCCGAGGCGGAAGAGCATCACGGCCTCTCGAGCGAGGTGACGGTAGCTCGCCCGGGCCACCCGGTCGCGGCGCCGTCGGTCCCAGTCGGGGAAAGCCCACTCGAGGTGCCGATCCACATCGGCCCGTCGGATCCGCAGCACCGATCCTGCCACCGTCCCCAGGACCGCCGCTACGGCCAAGGCGAGTCGCTCCGGCACGAGGGAGACGAACCCCCGGAGGCCCCGGAACAGGATGAACTCGGCGCGATGGGCCAGCGTGGGCTGACGCCCGCGCCCGTCCCGACTCGTCACGACCCGTCGACCTCCGCCGGTACGGCATCGCGAAACTGGAGCTCGTAGAGACGACGGTACGCGCTTTCTCCGGCCATCAGCGAGGCGTGCGTGCCGCGCTCCACGATCCTCCCATCGTCCATGACCAGGATCTCGTCGGCCCGCTGGACAGTGGAGAGCCTGTGCGCGATGACGAAGACCGTCCGTCCCTCGAGGAGTCGCTCGATGGCGTCCTGCACGAGCCGCTCCGACTCGGTATCCAAAGCGCTCGTGGCCTCGTCGAAGATCAGGATGGGAGGGTCCTTCAGGAGGGCGCGCGCGATGGCGATGCGTTGTCGCTGACCTCCCGACAGCTCGACCCCTCGCTCCCCGACGACCGTCTCGTACCCGCCCGGCATCTGCATGATGAAGTCGTGCGCGTGGGCCGCTCGGGCGGCGGCCTCGATCCGTTCCTCGTCCGCGTCGGGCTGTCCGTAGGCGATGTTCGCGCGCACCGTGTCGTGGAAGAGCACGGTATCCTGCGATACGATCCCCATCAGCGACCGGAGATCGGTGATCCGGACATCGCGCACGTCGGTTCCGTCGATGGTCACCCGTCCCGACGTCACGTCGTAGAAGCGGCCGACCAGGTCGACGATGGTGCTCTTGCCGGCCCCGCTGGGCCCCACGATCGCCACGACCGTCCCCTTCGCGACGCGGAAGGAGACGCCGTCCAGCACGGGCTCTCCCTCGCGGTAGGAAAACCCCACGTCCTCGAAGGCGATATCGCGCTCGAAAGAGTCGAGAGGGTGGGCATCGGGCGCGTCGTCGATCTCGATGGGAGCGTCGAGGAACTCGAGGACGCGCTCCACCGCGACCAGGCCGGGCTGCGCCGTCGCAGGGAACTTGGCGACGTTCTTGACCGGGGCGTAGAGCTTGAGCGACAGCCCCAGGAAACCCACGAACTCGGCGCCCGCGAGATCTCCGCCCACCACCAACCGGGCTCCGAACCAGAGAAGGATTCCGGTGCCCGCCGCCGCCAGCATCTCCGTCATCGGCGCGGCAGCCGCCCGCGCCAGCTCGGCGCGGAGGAACTGGTGGAAATACCCCCCGGTCAGGCCCCGGAAGCGTTCCCGCTCACGTTCCTCGGCCGACGAGGACTTCACCAGCCGGATGCCCGCCAACGTCTCCTGGATGTGCGCGTTGACCTCGCCGCCCAGATGGAGAACCCGACGGTCGCGTCGTCGAAGCACCTTCACGAGCGGGCCCCAGATGAGCATCGCGCCCGGAATGACCACGAACGCGGCGATGGTCAGCTTCCACGAGATGAGCAACATGGCCGTGAGCGCCACCGCGAACTCGAAGACCGACCCGACCAGCTTGCTCAGCTCTGCCGTGACCAGCGTACGCACCTGCTCCACCTCGGTGGTGAGCCGGCTCACGATCTGACCCATGCGGACCCTCCCGAAGAAGGCGAGGTCGAGGCGCATGAGATGGTCGTAGACCGCGTTCCGGAGGTCTCGGTTCACGCCCTGCTCGGCCCTCGCCACCAGATAGGTACGAGCGAACAGCACGACGTTCTTGGCCAGGAACACCAACAGGATGATCAGGATGATCCGGTTCACGGCGGTGAGCGGATCCCCTGTCGGATCGGCCCATTGGTAGACCGTCGCGTCGAGCAGCCGGTCCATGGCGCTGTCGCTGCGATCGATCTCCACACCGCCCGAGACGAAGAGCGCATCGATGAACGGGATGAGCAGCACGTACACGGCCGCGTCGAGCACTGCGAACACCGCGGTGGCGCCGATCGCCGCGAGCAACACCGGCGTGTGCGGCTTGAGAAACGGGACCAGGCGGGACGGACCGGACTTCAACGTGTTCTCGAGGTTACCTGGGCGTGAGGCTCGCCACCGGGACGATCATCTCCTCGGGGCTGATGCCGCCGTGGAGGAACGAGTTCCGGTACCGGGCCTGGTACTCCCGAAGCTTCGTGGGATACACCAGGAAGCAATCGTCGAGCGTAATGAGGTAGGTCATGCCGAGCTTGCCCGCGGGGAGCCGGAGGTCTCCGGCGTCGCTGGTGATGTACGCGGTCGACGGGTCCTCGACCCGCAGATCCTGCCCGAACTTGTACCGCAGATTGCTGGTGGCGTCGCGGCGGGCGAAGACCGTGGCGGGGCGCTGGCAGAGGATCGAGCCGTGGTCTGTGGTGAAGACCACCTTGTGCCCCTGCGCCGCGGCCTCCCGGAGCACTTGGTACGCGGTGGAGCGCTCGAACCACGAGCGCGTCAGATCACGGAGCGCAACCTCGTCGCGGGCCACCTCCATGAGGATCGGCGACTCGGAGCGGCCGTGCGTCATCAGGTCGACGAAGTTGAAGACCATGGCGACCACGGTCCCCGGCTTCTTGATCGCCGAGTTCACACGGGCCCGCACCTGATCGCCCTGACGGTCGGAGAAGATCTTCTCGTAGTGGACCGGAACGCGCCGGCCCGTGAGCCGCTCGAGCTGCTCCACGAGAAGCTGGTCCTCGAAGGCGTTCAGGCTCCCCTCGTCGTCGGAAGAGTCCCACCACCCCGGTCGCTGACGCGCGATCTCGTCGGGGAAGAGGCCGCTGAAGATCGCGTTGCGCGAGTAGGGGCTCGCCGTCGGGAGGATGGAATAGTGGTGCGCCTCCTCGATGTCGAAGTGCTCGGCGAGCAGCGGGAGAATGGTCCGCCACTGGTCGAGGCGCATGCAGTCGAGGACCACGAAGTACACCGGGTCCCGGCCGAGCTTGGGCACCAGGAACTCCCGCACCAGGTCGACGGAGAGAAGCGGCCGCTCGTTTTCCGGCGCGCGCATCCAACGGGGATACTCGCGCATGGCCCAGACGCCGAAGTCGCGCCGGAGATCGACCATTATGGCGCGAAGCGAGTCGAGCAGACCGGTCTCGCCCGAGTCGGTGAGGCGCAAGTCCCAGTCGACCATCTCCGTGTAGACGGCCACGAAATCGTCCGCGGACTGCGCGTCCTGAGCGGCCCGCGACAGCTCGCCGAAGCGGCCCGCGAAGTCCTGCGCGACACGCTGCTGACGGATGGACGATCCCTCGAGGATGCGTGTCACGACCGAGAGCACCTGGCGGGGGCTCGTCGGCTTGACCAGGTAGTCGTCCACCTGGCGGCCGATCGCCTCCGTCATGGTGTGGTCCTCCTCCGACTTCGTGACCATCACCACGCGCTGATGGGGATCGTGGCGCCGCAGGATCTCCAGGACCTCGAGCCCGCGCCGGCCGGGCATCTGCTCGTCCAGGAGCACGAGGTCGTACGGCTGCTCGCGGAGGAGCTCCAGCGCGTCGTCCCCGTTGGGGATGGCATCCACGTGGTAGCCGCGCGCCTGCAGGAAAAGCAGGTGCGGCTTCAGGAGATCGACCTCGTCGTCGACCCAGAGGATCCGTTTGGCGGGGCGCGTCGTCTGCATCGCCATGGAAGGTAACGGTCCCGGGCCGCTCGCACCGGCCGCCGTTGGAACGCACCGCGACAACCGGTGCCGGGGAAAACTGCACGATCGTGTCACGGTCGAGCGCTGCATGGTCGCTTTTCGCCGCCAGGCGGGGGGAACTGCACACTCGTGTGCGTCAGAGGAGCGCGCTGTACACTCTTCCTCGCTGGGCGGGGTGAACCGTGCATGTCGCGCCTCGGTGCTGCACGACTGTGTCGTTTTCCCCGTCCGGGGGGGCTCCCTGGCGCCGGGCGGCCCCACCCGGCATCACGGGTAGAGCTTTCCTACGGCGTCCCGGCCGTCAGCAGGTCGAAGTAGTCGTCCACGACGAAGCCGGCCGGATCGACCCAGTAGCGCTGGCCGCGCGAGAAGTGCCCCGTCGTCGGGAAGTACGGCGGCGGAGATGTGGCGCCGCATCGGTCGTAGCTGTACCGCTTCACGTAGCCGGTGCCACCGACCGCCCAGATCGTGCCCACTGCGCCGCGCATGTTCTGGATGATGCCGCCCGTGAGGTACAGGCAGCCGCGGCCCCACAGGGCACCCTCACACCGCTCCGCCCGGGTCGGGCCGGAGGCGTAGTTCTCGACGACGAACTGATCGAGGGCGAGGACGATGGCATGGATGAGCTCGTCCTTCGTGTCGTCGTACGTGAACTCGTTCGAGCCGCCCGCCGGGTTCTGTGCGGTATTCAGGGCGTTGTCGGCCACCACCACGTCGGTCCCGCCGAAGAGCCCGAGAATGTCCTCGCACGTGCCCACGCCCGGATCAGTCGCATAGACGAGGTCGTCACCGATGATGATCTCGTCGGTCGCAGCCAGGGTCACTCGGCCCCGGAGGCGTCCGCTGATGACCACCTTGCCGTCGACGTGGATCACGCCCTGGAAGGACGGATTCATGGACCGGGACAAGGGGAACAGATACTGGGCGTCCGCGCGGGACGCGATGAGCGGATGAGGCGTGCCGGGCCTCGCGACCCACTGGCCGTTTCCGTCGTTCGCGGTGAAGCCGCCGAAGATCTCGTCGGAGCCACCCAGGTAGCAGCGCCGGGTGGCGTTCGAGAGGGCAGCCACGTAGGAGTCCGGCCCGCTGGTTGGATGGTCCGCCGCCGACACGAACGTCGTCCCGCTGCTGTGGTAGTGCCCGCAGTGCTCCGCGTAGCGCATGCCCCAGCCTGGGCGATCCCCGGACAGCCAGGTTGCGTCGTTCGACTGATAGACCTTGAAGAAGCCCTCGTTCTCGCCGGTGATCTCCCCGTCGCCGTCGAGGTCGAGGGCGACGAACTCGATGCGGAGGTACGCCTCGCCGGAGCCCGACGGCGACGCCGTCGAAAACGCTACGCCCGCGGAGGCCGCACGCGTCTGCAACGCGCTCAGCTCGGCGGTCTCCGGCATCGTGATGGCCG
>JBBDSM010000110.1:12341-17455 GCA_040904945.1 Gemmatimonadota bacterium | reverse complement strand
GCCGCACGCGTCTGCAACGCGCTCAGCTCGGCGGTCTCCGGCATCGTGATGGCCGGAACGTCCTCTTCGAAGCCTCGATTGAACGTTCCGTACGACTCCCCCACGACCTGCCCCGCGGTCCGGGTCTCGTCATGGAACGTCGCTCCGGAGGAGTAGATCTTCAGGTCGTCGTTGGTGTGCACGGGCCCGAAGATCTGGTCCCCGCCGCCGAACGAGATCGTGGACGGCTCGATGTCGGTGAAGTACGCGTAGCGGGCGAAGCTCTCCTGAAACACCTGCGACCTCCGGATGGCGACGCCGCCACCCCCGTCTCTCGCTACGGAGACGATGCTGCCGAAGACGCCGTACTGACCGGTCGTCACGCCGGTCGGTCCCGCGTAGGTCCAGCGCTGGACGCCGGAGAGTGGGTTCCCGAGAGCGTCCTGGGGCGTGACCCCATCCTCGAGGATCACGTATCCGCTGTCGGGATAGATGTCGGAGTCGCCGTTCAGCACCGCTCGGGCGAGTTCGAGCCCCTGGAGCGCCACGGCGTCCAGCTGCCCTTGCCGCTCGTAGTAGCGATTGCTGAGCGTGTGCGTCGAGCCGATCATCGCCGCGCCGGTCACCATGACGGCTACGACCATCACGACGAGCAGCACGGTTACGAGCGCGAACCCGCCACGCTGCCGGGCCACGGCCTCCCGCCCGTCCCGCGTCCTCGAGCTCACGGAATCGTGACCCATCCGGAGGAGTGCAGGGAAGAGAGCGTCGGAGTGCAGTCCTGGGCCGCGACAGCGAACTCGAAGATCGTGCCCGACTCCACCGTCGCGTCCTGGTAGCTGTAGGAGGTCGCGCCGGCCGGGACCGCGACGAACGGGGCGCCCCAGTCGGAGCTGCCTGCCACCCGGCGCCACAGCACGTATCGAACCACGTCCTCCTCTCCGCCGGCCTCGTCGATGGCGGGGCCCCAGCTCAGGTCGACCGCCGTCTCGCCTCCGGCAAGGGTCGTGGTCGCGGCGACGAGCGAGTCGCCGAAGATCGGCGCCGAGCCGCACGTGGAGAGCACCCCCCGCCCGGAGTTGGGGAACGCGATGCTCCGCTCGATGCGGACAGACCGCTCGTGCTCGCCCGCGAGCCCGTTCGTGGCCACGAGCGTGACGCGGACCATGCGGACACTATCGGCCAGTGCGGAGGCTCCGGTGTCCGCCTGGGCGAGATGCAGCGCCTCCGAATGGTGGATGGGAAGCGCGCTGCGCGGCACGGTATCGAGCGCGGACGTGCCCCCGATCTCCCGCTCGAACTCGAAGAACGGGATCGTTCCGTCGCGCAGCAGGTGACGCGCCACGACCTCCGGATCGCCGGCGTTCACCTGTCGGTAGAGCACGAAGTCATCGTCGCGATCGGTGATCGAGTCGGCGGCGAAGAAGAACGTCAGCATCTCCGCGGGGCTCGCGACCCCGGTGCCTACCTCGTAGGCGGTATCCGCCACCGTGACCGACGTGTTCGGGACGGTGAAGGACGCCGCCGGGGCGCGGACCTGGCTCGTCGGAGCATCCGGATCGTGGAAGACCGCGAAGGGATCCCCCGCCACGTCGGTCACGTAGTCGGCCGAGAACACGACCACGTCGTCGTCCCCGTAGACGAACGACGGCTGGTTACCCGGCACGTTGGTACCGAGGGTCTCCAGGTCCTGGGCCAGGGTCGTGACCGCGTAGCGCGCGTTCCTCAGGGCGCTCATGCGCTCGAGAGACATCTGGAACGCCGTGTTCTGCTGCGCCATGAACGACAGCGCCACGGAGATGACGACCCCGAAGATGGTGAGGGCGACCAGAAGCTCCACCAGCGTCATCCCGCGCCGATCCGTGTGGCGCATAACTCGCGCGCTCATGGGGCGGCCACCACGAGAGTTCGCTTCACCGGCGACGTGAGGCCGGGCCCGGTCACGTTCACCGTCACCATCAGATAGTCCAGGGTGTCGGGGCTGGTGACCTGAATGTGTTCGACCCTGGTGCTCCGCACGAAGCCCGGGCCGGGAACGCCGTTCTCGACCGCCTCGTACAGGCTGTCCAGAAGGGTATACCGCCGATCCATCTCGATGCGGCCGATGCGGTCGTCGGCGGAGTAGACGGCCTGGGCACGCATCTCGGCGGTCGCGGCGGCGGTCGTGAGCCGGGTCGCCGAGCCGGCGAGGCCGAGAACGGCGACGCTCAAGATCACCAGGGCCACGATCACCTCGACGACGGTGAAGCCTGCGCGTGCGTTCAACATTCGGCCTCCCAGGCGCCTGTCCGGTACGAGAAGCAACGGACCTCGCCGGTCGATCGCTCGACGACGAGGGCACGAGCGCCGGCCGCGTCCGTGGACTGATGTCCTTCCAGCGGCCGCAGATAGATCCGTCCGGCCTCACTCGCGCTGCCGTTCCGATGGAAGACGAGTGTCGGGCCCGCACCGTCGTCCGCGAAGGTGGCGGTAGCGGTGCTCGGGTCCGCCCCGATGGCGGGCGTCGAGCCGAGCCCGAAGCCCATGGTCTCGGGAAGCTGGTGGAGACGTACGTCCTCACCCGCGTCTACGACGCCGTCGTTGTCTCCGTCGCGATGCACGCGGAGCGAGCGATCGTCGAGGAGGAACGTGACCACGACATCGTGCTGGCGGAGCACGGCGAGGCGCTGGGCCGCGCCCAACCCGGCCATGACTTCCTGAACACTCACGTCCGCACGCCACCGCCCGGGGGTCACGAGTGGCGCCGCAATCGACGTAAGCACGCCGACCACCGTGAGCACGACGATCAGCTCGATGATGGTGAAGCCACGCCGGCTTCTCGCCCGTGGGTTCTGGTTCATCATGTCGCCTCCGGTTCGTACGTGGGGGATGGGCTGGCCGAAAGTGGCAACATGCATGCCTTGCCCGCCGAGCCGGCACGGCGCACACTCGAGGCGCAACATCGTGGCGGCGCAACGAGTTATCCCCCAGATACTTATACCCTGGCGAGACCCAAGCGCCACGTCCGCGGCCGATCCCTTTGGGGAACACGCCGCGAGCCCAGGATCGGCAACGATTTCCGGGTACCGCGGTCCGAGGCGAGGAGCCCGGGGCCGATTGCTCGCTCCGCAGCCTTGTCAGGCGTTCGCGCCAGTGCGAACTCAAACGGGTGCGAAGGCGTGCCCACATCCGATCCCGACGACATGAAGCTCATCGCCACGAAGAAGAAGGAGCAGAACCACTCGGTGCTCGATCCGTGGACGGTCGTCCACTTCGGGGCCGGGTTGGCGGCCGGGCTCGTCCGCTTTCCCCGGGACTGGGCACTGGCCGGCGCGATCGCGTACGAGCTCGCGGAGCAGTACGCCGAGGGGAAGGAGTGGGGACAGGAGTTGCTGGAGACGGGCCACCCGGAATCCGTTCCGAATGCAGTCACCGACGTGGTGGTGTTCATGATCGGGCATCGGCTGGGGCAAGCCTGGAACGATACCGAGCGGGGGTAGCGCGCTTCGTCTACATGATGATCCGGTAGGGGAACCACGCGGAGACCGGAGATCCGTCACGCGTCGCGGGCCGGAACACCCACTCCGAAGCCTCCCGGATCAGGCGGCGGTTGAAGTCGCCGTCGCGCGTCGGAGGGTCGAGGCGCGTCGAGTCGGCAACCACGCGGCCGGCCTGGTCGACAAAGACCCAGACCTGGACCTCGGTCCCGCGTAAGTCCCGGTTCGTCGGCGGGATGATCATTCCCTGCGGGGAAGGCGGCTGCAACGCGTCGACCCCACTTTCGGCGTCGCCCCGGTCCCCGCCCCCCGTCCCCGCTTCCACACCCGGCAGCTCCTCGAGGCCAGGCTGGTCACCGAGAAGATCCGCAGGGTCGACCTGCGGCTCGTCCTCGAAGTCGACGATCTCGACCGTGGCCTCGACCGCAATCGGCACCGGCGGTGGAACCACGGGCGTCTCCGGCGACGCTCGGATGTTCAAGGCCTGCATCGCGCCGGCGGCCGCCCGGGCGTCTCCCTGCTCGGGTCCGGCGGCCGACGTCGACGGGAGGGGGATCAAATCACCGCGCCAGAAGAGGAAGACCGCGAGGTGCAGCACCAGCGAAACCGCCAGCCCGGCACGCCAGATCACCCGATCACGCTGGCGGCGGCGTTTCAGGGAGAGCGGCTCGCTGGAATCCATGATCCGGACCCGTGGATGAGGTGAAGGGGCGGCTTCGCCCGGTGAGGATGTCTTACTGATGGGGTCGTGCTGGGGTTTCCTACCGCCATCCACGGACGCTCGGTCCGTTGCATCGCCCGGGCGCCCCGGTCACCTTTCTCAACCTGACGTTCCCCCTCTCCAGACTGCGGGGCCGCTGCCCTCCGGGCCACGGCGGCCTCATCCATGCGCACCTCCTCCACTTCCGACACCTCCGAAAGCCGCGTCCGCGCGTTCTACGAGCTGACCAAGCCCGGAATCGCCGGATACGTCATGGTGACGGCCGGCGCGAGCGCATACGTGGGATCGGCCGGCGCCCTGGAGCTGTCGACGGCGCTGCACACGATCGTGGGGACGGGGCTGGCCACTGGCGGCGCGCTTTCGCTGAACCAGTACGTCGAGCGCGACATCGACGCCGTGATGTTGCGCACCAAGAGTCGGCCGATTCCGTCGGGGCGGGTGACACCCATGGAAGCCCTGGGCTTCGGGGGCGTCCTCCTCATGGCGGGACTCGTGTACCTCGCCGGCATGGTCGGCGCTCTCCCCGCGGCCCTCGCCGCCGCCAGCGCCATCGTCTACCACGGTGTCTACACCCCCCTCAAGACGCGGTCGTACGTCGCGACGCTGGCGGGGTCGGTGCCAGGCGCCCTCCCGATGCTCATCGGGTGGGCGGCAGCGACCAACACGGTCGGGGCTGGCGGGCTGGCCCTGTTCGCCATCGGGTACCTGTGGCAGCTGCCCCACGTGCTCGGGCTCGCGTGGATGCTCCGCGACGACTACGCACGGGTGGGATTCAAGCTGATCCCCGAGGGTGGCGCGCGCTCCATCGGCATCCAGATGGTCGCCTCCACCGGCCTTCTCGTGCCGGTGAGCTGGTTGCCGACCTTCCTCGGGCTCACCGGGTCGGTCTACCTGGTGGGCGCGACGCTCCTCGGGCTGATCTTCCTGTGGCGCGCCAT
>JBBDSM010000110.1:6854-12241 GCA_040904945.1 Gemmatimonadota bacterium | reverse complement strand
GGAGAGACCAATGACGGGGGGCTGAACGACATCCGCAGCCGACCGGTCGACCCGGAGCACGTTCGCCAGGCCTTGGAGTCCGCCTCGGACGGGCCGGTTTCCGAGGGCGGGGTCGGCGCGGGCGCGGGGACGTCGGCGTTCGGCTGGAAGGGGGGCATCGGCACGAGCAGCCGGGTCGTCCCGGCCTCGCTCGGCGGCTACACCGTCGGCGTACTCGTGCAGTCGAACTACGGCGGCGTGCTGCAGATGAACGGCGCTCCGGTCGGCGTGGAGCTCGGCCAGTTCGCCTTCTCCGGCCAGGTGGCCCGGCCCGAGGCCCCGGCGCCCGATCCCGCCGACGATCCGCAGGAATGGGGCTCGATCATGATCGTGGTGGCCACCGACGCGCCCCTATCGGCCCGCAATCTGGAGCGGCTCGCGGCCCGGGCCATCATGGGGCTCGCGCGGACGGGCTCAGCGGCCAGCAACGGGTCGGGGGACTACGTGATCGCCTTCTCGACCGCGTCGGGTGTGCGCCGCGGCACCGGCTCGGAGATCCGGAGCTACGACGACGTTCCGAACGGACGGACCAGCGCGCTTTTCCAGGCCGTGGTCGAGGCCACGGAGGAAGCGATCTACAACTCGCTCCTCAAGGCGGAGACCGTGACCAGCAACGGGCGGACCGTCGAAGCGCTCCCCCTCGAGGCGACCATCGAGATCCTGCGGCGGTACGGCGCGATCCCGCAGTAGCGGAAGCGGAGCCAGCGCACGGGCCCAGCGGCGCGCCCGCTTCTACAGCTCGACGGAGTCGCCCCGCTCGGGCATGCTCACGTCCTCGTAGCCGCGCTCCTCGAGCGAATTCGCGAGGGCGATCTGCCGGCCGGGCTCGCCGTGAACCAGGAAGATTTTGCGCAGCCGCTGGCGGTCGAGCCGCCCAATGAACTCGAGCAACTCGGGCTCGTCGGCGTGGGCGGAGTAGGAGTTCATGACCGCGACCTCCGCCCTCAGCAGATGCGGCTCGCCGAAGATCTTCACCTCCGGCCGGCGTTCGACGATCCGCTTTCCCAGCGTGTGCTCGGCACAGTAGCCCACGATGAGCACCGTGTTGCGAGGATCCGAGATGTTGTTCCGCAGGTGGTGGAGAATCCGCCCCGCTTCCGCCATGCCCGACGCCGAGATGATCACCATCGGCAGTCGGGAGCCGTTGAGCTTCTTCGACTCCTGGACGTCACGGATGTACGTCAGGCGCCCAAACCCGAACGGATGCGGGTCCGTGTTCATGTACGCGCGCATCGTCTCGTCGAAACATTCCGGGTGCGCCCGGAAGATGTCCGTGACGTTCACCGCGAGAGGGCTGTCCACGAAGATCGGAATGGGAGGGAGGCGGCCCTCGTTCTCGAGCTCGTCGAGACGATGCACGATCTCCTGTGTCCGGCCCACGGCAAAGGCCGGGATGATGACCTTTCCGCCCCGCGCCGCGGTGCGCCCGACGACTTCCGCGAGCTGATCCTTGGCTTTCTCCGGCGGATCGTGCACCTCGCCGCCGTACGTCGACTCCGTGATGAGGTAGTCGCAGTCGGCCATCGTCTCCGGGTCGCGAAGGATGGGACGGTTCGCCCGCCCCACGTCGCCGGTGAAGCCGATCTTCACGGTCCGCGTCCCCTCGCGCACCGTCAGCACCATGGTCGCCGACCCGAGGATGTGCCCGGCGTCCCGGTACTCGACCTCCAGACCCGGAAGCGGGTGAAAGGGCGTCCCGTAGTCCACGCTCTCGAACTGCTCGAGGACGGCGTCCGCGTCTTCCATGCGGTATAGGGGCTCGAGCTGGTCGGCCCCGCGCCGCCGCTCGCGCCGGTTCACCCACTCGATGTCCTTCTCCTGGATGAACGCGCTGTCACGGAGCATTGCCCCGCACAGGTCGGAGGTGGCGTGGGTGGCCCATACCGGTCCCCGGAAGCCTCCCTTCTGGAACGCCGGAAGCAGCCCCGAGTGGTCGATGTGCGCGTGCGACAGGAGTACGGCGTCGACGGTCGCGGGATCGACGGGCATGGAGGCGTTCCTCCGGCGGGCCTCAGCCCGTCGTCCCTGGAACAACCCGCAGTCCATCAGTACGCGTCCACCCTCGAACTCGAGAAGGTGGGCGGAGCCGGTCACGGTGCGCGCGGCACCCCAAAAGGTGAGCTTCATGCTACGACCACGGCCAGCGCCTCCGAGAGCTCGGCGAGGAGCGCATTCAACCCCTCCACCGTATGCTCGCCCATGTGCCCGATCCGGAAGGTCTCCGACTTCCACTTCCCGTAGCCGCCTCCGATCACGAAGCCACGCTCGGCCATCGCCTTAACGATGTCCGGCGCCGACATCCCCTCCGGCACACGGATCGCGGTCACACCGGGTGAGCGATATCCCTCGGGCGCGACCAGCGAAAGCGCCACGCCCGCGTCGCGCATCTCGTCCACCCAGGCATACGTCCGCTCGGCCATCGCGGTGTGGCGTGCCCAGCGCGCCTCGAGGCCCTCGTCGAGAATCCGCCTCGCCTGGACCTGCAGTGCATAGATCACCGACAGGGCAGGCGTCGACGGGGACTGGTACTCCTGCGCGTTGGCCTCGAACTCCTCCAGATCGAAGTAGTACCCCTTGTTCGGGGAGCTCTTCGAGCGCTCGAGCATCCGCTCGGACGCTACGCCGAACGCCAGCCCGGGAGGAAGGGCGAGGGCCTTCTGCGAGCCGGTCAGCGCGAAGTCGAGGCCCCACTCGTCCGTCCGGAACTCGGCGGCGCTGAAGCCGGACACGGAGTCGACCATGATCACCACGTCGTCGAACTCGTGCACGACGGCCGCGAGCGCGCGGATGTCGTTCAGCACGCTCGTGGACGTCTCGGAGTGGGCGACCGTGACCGTGCCGTAGTCGCCGCTCTTCAGGCGACGGCGGAGCTCCTCCGGATCGTGCGCTTCGCCCCAGGGGATCTCGTACCGGTCCAGCTCGAGCCCGCACGCTTCGCCGATCATCGCGAAGCGCTCGCTGAACGCTCCGTTCACCAGGGAGAGGACCTTACGGCGGCCGGAGTTGAGGATCGCGGCTTCCATGAGGCCCGTGGCGGACGACGTCGCGAGATAGACGTGTCGCTTCGTCAGGAAGATGGCCTGGAGGGCCTCGTCGATCTCCCGCATGATGGCCTGAATGCCAGCGCCGCGGTGGGAGATCATCGGGCGCGTCTGCGCCGCGAGTACGTCGGGGTGGACTTCGGTGGGGCCGGGAAGGAAGAAACGACCGGAGGGCGCTTCCGCACTCCCGGAATTGGCCTTGTTCAAGGGTCTATCTCCTCGCTGACTGCGATGAAGACTGAATGTCGGTCGGCGCTGGGGCGCGCAGATCGGAAGCTAACGCCAGTGATCCTTCCAACGGGTGTAGTGCACGGTCACCACGCCCGCCCGCTCGAGAACCTCGAGGCCCGCCGGGTCGCGGTAGGCGTGCCGATAGAAAAGGTGCGAGACGTGGGACTGGACGATGAGCTTGGCACACATGATACACGGGCTCGCGGTGACGAACGCAACCTTGTCGCGCATCTGTCCGGGCGACTTCACGAGCGCGTTCATCTCCGAGTGGATACAACCGCACCGCCCTGCTTCGTCTGAGTCGCATCGATTGGGGAAACCCCGGGCGTTCCCGTTGTAGCCGATGGAGACGACGTGCTCGAGCAGTGGGTCCGTGAGAACGGTCCCGACCTGGAGGCGCGCGCACGTCGAGCGCTTCGCCAACTCCTCCGCCATGCGCATGTACACCTCGTAGAGCGGGGGCCGACTCACCGGGTCCACGGCCGCCACGAAATCCTCCGGGACTTCGACGACGTTCAGCGGATGCGTGTTCTCGTGGACGCCATCCTTGAAGATCTCGGGCACGGGTCCTCCTGGGGGTTCAGTACGACGGTGAACGTTCGGTTCGGATGGCTCGGTAGCGTGCCGGGCTCAGTTCCAGCCGAGTCCCTGCACGAACACGCGCGCCTGAAGATACTCGACCGGGGCCCACCGGTCCGTGAAGGGGCGGCCCTCGCCCCGAACCTCGGCCTCAGAGCCGCCCCACTCCGGGAGGTCTGTGCCTTGGGCCGCCGCGAGCACGATGAGATTCTGCGTGACGCGCCCGTCGGCCGCTGGGTCGACGACGTAGATCCGGGTCCGGGGGAAGACGCTTTCGAGGGTCGCCCGCAGACGATGCAGGAACGCAGCGCCAGGACCCTCCAGAGGTGATAGGACGTTCCCGGCCAGGACGCCGTCGGGGGTCAGGCGCGCGGCCATCGCCTCGAAGGCCTCCGTCGTGACCATCGTCCACGGAACCGTCACCAGGTGATCGAACACGTCCATGTAGATCAGGTCGTAGCGGCCGGACGATTCGCGCAGGAAGACCCTCGCGTCCTCGTGCGTGACCCTCACCGCCTCGTCCGCGAGCTCCCCCACCGCGAAGTAGCGGCGCGCAAGCTCGGTCACCACCGGATCGATCTCGACGACATCGACCGTGAGGTCGGGATGACGATCCAGGAACGCCACCGGCAGGGTCAATGCGGCGCCGCCGAGCACGAGCACGGAGTCGGCACGAGCGAGCTCGTCCCGGAGGATGTCCAGGCTGGCCGTGGCGTAGGCGTGGGCGGGGGCCCCGTCGGCGTACTCCGCCGAGGACGAGCCACCGTTCTGCCAGAGCTCACGCACCTCGCGCCCGTCACGCCATGTCCGCTCCGTCACCTGGACGGAGGCGTAGAGCGTCTGCGTCTGATGGAGCACGCCGGCGGCCGGTGACAACGCGGCGGCCGACAGGCCCGCCACGCACAGCGTGGCCACTATGAGCGCACCGTCGGGCACCCGACCACCGAGCAGCCGACCGGCCAGTGCGGCCAACAGGAAAAGGAAGGCGGCCGTGCCGGCCATCAACACCGGGAGAGGCATGAGGGGGAGGAGCACGAAGCCGGTCGTGAACGATCCCGCGATGGAGCCGGCGGTGGCAGCGGCGCTCAGGTCTCCCGCCCGGCGGCCCACGGTGCCGAGACTCTCCGTGTCGGCCTGCACGAGGAACGGCACGACGGCGCCCAGGCAGAGCACGGAAGGAGCGAACAGCACCACGGCGCTGGCCACGGCACCCGGAATGAAACCGAGCAGATCACGCGCGACCCAGGGCACTGCCATCCCGAGCACAGGAAGGGCGGCGGTCGCCCCTGCGGCCAAGAGGATCACAGGAAGGGGCACGTCACCTCGGTCGGCCATGCGTCCGCCCAGATGGCTCCCCAGTGCGAGCGCGGCGAGGATCACACCGATGACCGCGGTCCAGGGGATGGCCGAGAGGCCGAACACCGGAGCGATCATCCGGGCCCCTGCAATCTCGATGACGAGCACCGCGAAGCCGGAGCCGAACGCGAGCGCGAACAG
>JBBDSM010000110.1:0-6754 GCA_040904945.1 Gemmatimonadota bacterium | reverse complement strand
CTGCAATCTCGATGACGAGCACCGCGAAGCCGGAGCCGAACGCGAGCGCGAACAGGCCGATCCTGCGAAGCCCGCCTCCGGCGCGCGCCCCCGGATCGCTCGGGGCCTCGTCCGGCGCGAGCGGCCGCTCCACGCTACGCCAGCTGGAGGGTCTTCTTGCCGGCCTTCTTGCGCATGTTGGCGTCGAGAATCCGCTTCCGGAGCCGGATCGCGTCGGGGGTGACCTCGATCAGCTCGTCGTCCTCGATGAACTCGAGCGCGAGCTCGAGCGTAACCTTCCGGGGCGGCTCGAGCTTGATGTTCTCATCGGACGACGTGGTCCGCATGTTCGTGAGCTTCTTCTCCTTGCTCACGTTCACCTCCATGTCGTCCTGGCGGACGTTCTCGCCGACGATCATGCCGCAGTACGCGTCGTCGCCGGGAGACACGAAGAGCGTCGCACGCTCCTGGAGGTTGAACAGCGCGAAGCCGACGACCTTGCCGGGCCGATCAGCCACGAGCACGCCTCGGCCGCGGCCACGCAGCGTCCCCGCCCAGGGGCCCCACGAGTCGAACTGGTGGTGCAGAATCCCTTCACCCCGGGTGTCCGTCATGAACTCGGAGCGGTATCCGAACAGTCCCCGCGCCGGAATCTTGAACCGGAGGCGGGTCGTGCCGGAGTCGCCCATGGGGCGCATCTCGGTCATCTCGCCCTTCCGTCCGCCGAGCTTCTCGATGACGGTGCCGACGAGCTCCTGCGGGACCTCGACCACGGCCTCCTCGTAGGGCTCCTGCGTGCCGCCGTCTGCCTTGCGGGTGATTACCCGCGGGCGGGAAACCTGGAACTCGAACCCCTCGCGCCGCATGGTTTCCATGAGGATCGTGAGGTGGAGCTCGCCCCGGCCGCTGACCGTGAAGGTGTCGGGCTGCTCCGTGTCCTCGACGCGCAAGGAGACGTTACGCTCGAGCTCCTTGTAGAGCCGGTCACGCACCTGGCGGGTCGTCACGAACTTCCCGGACTGGCCGGCGAACGGCGAGTTGTTGACCGTGAAGTCGACGGAGAGGGTCGGCTCCTCGACCGCGATGCCCCGGATGCGCTCGCGGTGCTCGGGGTCGGTGAGCGTCTTCCCGATTTCCACGCCCTCGATGCCCGCGAGCGCGATGATGTCGCCCGCCTCGGCCTCCTCGACGTCGATCCGGTCGAGCCCCGAGAAGGTATAGAGCTTGGTCACCCGCGCGTCGTCGTACTCGTCGCCCGCCGTCACCATGCCCGGGTCACCGAGCTCCAGGATCGACACGCGCTCACCCACCGACACCGTGCCGCGCTCGACGCGCCCGATGGCAATGCGGCCGACGTACGACGAGAAGTCGAGGGTCGAGATGAGCATCTGGAAGGGGCCGTCGCGGTCCACCGTCGGAGCCGGAACCCGCTCGAGAATCACGTCGAACAGGGGCGCCAGGTCACCGCCCTTGGCCTCCGGGTCGGCCGAAGCCCACCCGTCACGACCCACCGCGTAGAGGAACGGAGCGTCGAGCTGCTTGTCGTCGGCCTCGAGGTCCATGAAGAGCTCGAGCACCTCGTCGTGCACCTCGCGCGGACGCGCATCCCCCCGGTCGACCTTGTTGATGATCACGAGGGGCTGGAGCCCGAGCTCGAGCGCCTTGCGGGTCACGAAGCGGGTTTGCGGCATCGGGCCCTCGGCGGCGTCCACCAGCAGGACCACGCCATCGACCATACGCAGGATGCGCTCCACCTCGCCGCCGAAGTCGGCGTGCCCGGGGGTGTCGACGATGTTGATCTTCACGCCCTTCCACTCGACGGCGGTGTTCTTCGCCAGAATGGTGATCCCCCGCTCCTTCTCGAGCGGGTTCGAGTCCATGACGCGGTCCACGAAGGCCTGGTTCTCTCGGAAGACACCCGCCTTGCGGAACATCTGGTCCACGAGGGTGGTCTTGCCGTGATCGACGTGCGCGATGATCGCGATGTTGCGGATAGGTACCATATATCGGGAGCGCGGTGAGGCGCGGAACGAGTCAAGCTCAGTGCTCGTGCGGGACGGCTCGCCGCGATTGCTATCGCGGGCCGGTTCATGCACAGCACTTTAATTTAACAGGTTCCGCTTCCGGCGTCGCCGGGTGGGAAGGACCGGTAGTGTGTCAGTTCTTCGATAGCGAAGATTCTGAGTCTAGGCGAGTAAGCAGATCGTGAGCGGCCCAGGTCCGGTCCGCGCGCCCCGCCGCCATCGACGGAGTCGCTTTCACGCCGCCCCGCTCCTTCGTGAGCCTACTTACGCTCCGAGGTGACGCCCAAGGCCGACATCCACGATTACAATACCGACTTTATTTCCCGTATTCGCTCCACCGTGAACGGCTGGTCGCCGCCATCGCAGATCCGTAGATGGTCCTCGGGCGGGCTCGCAAGTCGGTAGAAGGCTTTCGTTGCCTCATTCCGTGAAAGGCCGTGGATATCCCGGTGGCATTCATCGCCACTGTCACTGGGTACGTGGGCCAAGTGCGGATTCGCCCCCTGAGCCAAGTCTTCCAACTCAAATCGCCAGTAGACCAGGGGCTCGGTGGCGAAGTGACCATAGAACCGCGCAATATGTCCGCAGATACTTCGGGGCGCTCCCAGGTCGTCCCCTAGGGCACAATTCGCGTCGAAGACGGATATCCCACCGTAGCCGTCCGGTGAGCTTGGCCCGGCGGTCGAGGATCGCTTGAAAGCCAAGTCGGTGAAACGACCCTGGTTGTCGTCCCACCAACCTGCACGAATGATCCTGACGAGCTCCATAGCGGTTTCCCAGATAGCCGATGGATCCAGCGAAGAACCTCACTCTCCGATGCGCCTTCCGATTCGGCGATAAGGTCGAAATCGAATCCGTATCCTCGCTTGAGCATAAAGGTCGTCGGTCCACCCTTCTCGATTACGACCTCCAGGCACTTGTTACTGTCGTAGAAGGCAACCGCCACGGACCCGTCATCGTCCAAAAACGCATCTGAGGGGACGCCTACGGCGTCTGCCTCGTAAACTAGACGACTGGCCCGCTTCCACTCCGGCAACGCAAGGCCGAATAGCTTGCTCCAAGCCGACCTGTGATCCGTTGAATGGTCCAAGTAGTAGTACGTCATCACTATTCGCCTGGCTCGGCTTTCGAGTCCGCCAATGCCCGAAACGCCTTGTCTACTTCGTCGGTCACGAGCATATCCCTCCCTACAGCCTCCTCGAACTGGGCTACGACTCCGCCAATTTTCTTCTCCAGCGTCTTGGCAAGGGTATAGGAGAGGTGGACCACATGCGTGGGACGGTTGTCCAGCTTCAGGACGAGGCTGATGTCGGCGTTGGAAACGCCAATTTGGAAGCCGTTGGCGTACACATGGGGAACGTCAATCAGGTCACTTTGGGCGGTGACCGAAGTATCTTCTTCGTTCCGGCGTGGATTGTCGACCACACAAGCTCCTTGGGTACAGCGGCTAGAAGTGCTCCATACTACGCTCAATGCCCCAACGAGGTCCAGTGTCCCCTATGGGTCCTGGCCCGCTGGGGATCGCATCGCGGCGGAGGATCCACATCTTGAGACCCCTTCTCGTCATCCTGGCCTTCGCCGGGGCCCCAGCCCTGCTTTCTGCTCAACCTGCACCTGACACGGTGCAGGGAAGAGTCGTCGAGGCTCGAACGGATCGTGTAGTGTCGGGCGCCTCGGTCAGAGCGATCGCCCGGGGACTCTCGACTGAAACCGACAGCGTGGGCGCCTTTCTACTGGTGGTCGTGGGTGCGGGAGATGTGCGACTCTCGGTTTCGGCTTATGGCTATGAGACCCGGGACACGCTGTTGCGACGTCCCCTACCGGACGACCTGCGGATCTCGTTGGAGCCCGTGCCCGTCAGGCTGCGACCGTTGACCGTCCAGGCATCGCGGCTGCCACGCGACGGGCCTGATCGAGAGCGGGCGCTGTTCGACCGCGAGGTCAGCCCTGGCGTCGTCGGCATGGGCATGCCGGAGATGCGAGACGCCCCTATCGCCGTCGAGCCCGATGTCCTTCGATCGCTCCAATCCCTGCCGGGCGTGGTCGCGCTCAACGACCTTGCGGCTCAGCTGCATGTGCGTGGAGGTGGGCCCGACCAGAACGCGTTCTACTTGGATGGCGCTCGGATCTTCGCTCCGTACCACCTGTTCGGCCTGTTCGGCGCCTTCAATCCGGAGACCATCGACCGCGCCGAGATGTATCGCGGCTCGTTCCCGGCCCGGTTCGGGGGAGCGCTGAGCTCCGTCGTAGATGTCCGGCAGCGGGTGGGAGCGGACGATGAAGACTCCGAAGGCCCACCGGACCTCGAAGGGGCCGGCGGCCTGAGCTTGATGGGTGCCCGCGTGGCGGTACGGGGATCGAGGCCGTCCGAGGGCCTGCGCTGGGGCGTTGGAGCTCGCCGAACCCACGCGGACCTGACGCTGGGCTCGTTCACTGCGCCGGATGATTTCCCGTTCCGCTTCCATGACGTCCAGGGGAAGCTGGACATCGATCGTCCGGGCTCACGGCTCTCGATGTCCGTCTTCGACTCGTCCGATCGGTTCCGGATGTTCCTGGACGACGCGGAAGGCGGACTACGGTCTTCGTGGGCGAATCGAGCGGGCTCGGTCACGTGGAACACCCTCTTTGCCAGGGCTTGGGAGCTCTCGGTGGTGGGCTGGGGCTCGGGCTACGACGGTGATCTGACCGTGGGTGACCCGGCAGTGGCCGGGACCACGTTGAGCAGCGTTCGCGCCGCGGGGCTTCGGGTCGAGGCTGCACGGCGTGGTGAGATGGGGGGCTTCAGGACCGGGGTGGACGTCGAGTGGACGCAGTCCTCGCTGGTCGGATCTCCCGACTCGGTAGGCTACGTCGTCGGCGAGGACCGATCCCGTGCCTTGAGGTCCGCCCTGTACTTCGAAGGAGACCGCTGGTTCGGGCCGCTCCGACTCTCGCCAGGTATCCGAGCGGTCGTCGCCACCTCGGGTCGCTCCTTTCTTCTCGAGCCGCGCCTCGCGGCGCGCGTCCATCTGGCGCGGGACCTGGCGTTGACAGTCGGCGCGTCACGTGCCCATCAGTACCTGTTTGCGCTGCGGGATGACCGCTACCTCCTTCCGGGTGCTCCGCTCTGGATGGGAACGCGACAGGATGAAAGCGCACCCCTTTCCCGGGCCGACGGCGTGACCATGGCCCTTGAGGGTTGGTCGGCCCGGACGTGGAGCTTCGAGCTCGCCGGGTACCATCGCAGATTCGACGGCCTGCCGCGCTGGCGCCCAGAGGGTCGCCGGGATCTGGATCAGTTGAGGTACGACGAGGGACGGGCCTGGGGTGGTGAGGTCTTCGTTCGGCGTCACGAGGGGATGGTCACCGGATGGGTCGGATACGGCCTCTCCGGCGTGACGATGCAGGGCGCGGACGAGACAGAGGAGTATCGAGCGGCCTGGGACCGGCGCCACGCAGTGGACGCAACGGCATTCGTTCGGCCGGGTGATGCCTTTTCGCTGTCGCTTCGGATGACCTACGGATCCGGCCTTCCCTTCTGGCCCCCGGCGGGGACGGTCGATGGGCGACGTTTCGACCCGATCCTCGGCCAGACCGCTCAGGGCGATGCGTACCCGGTATGGGCCGACACACAGACGCGCTTCCCGCCCTACCTGAGGGTCGATGTCGGCGCCCGGACCAACTTTCAGGTGGGAGGCCTCCGGGTGGAGCCCTACCTGAGCATCCTCAACGCCACGAATCACGCGAACGTGCTGTTCTACGAGACCGGTCAGGCGATGCCGGATGGTCCACCGGTCTTGAGACCGACCCTTCAGTTGCCGTTCATCCCGATCATCGGGTTCGACATTTCGTTCTAGGGGAGATTCGGAGCCGATGCCATCGAAGACGCATTTGCTGTTCACAGCCTGTCTCGTGATCGCCGGGTGTAATCTGCCCGCCATGTTCGAGCCGCCCGCGGAGCAATCGGCGCAACGGATGCAGCTCTTCATGGTCCTGGACCCGGCTCAGAGCACACAGGTCCTGCTCGTCGAGCCTGTGGACGCCGAGGAGCCGCTCGGGGACGTGCCCGCCTCGCTCTACCGGCTCGAAGCGGGTGATACCGTGCTGGTCGCCCATGCAGGAACGAGCGCGAGCCTCGCACCCTGCACGGACCGCTATGGACGCCTCGGGGGATGGGACTTCGCGTGCGCCGTGTTCGACGCGTCGATTCAGCCTGAAGCCCAGTATCTGGTTCGAGTCACGTCTGCGGGCCGGCCCACGGCGACGGCGACCGCCGTTGTTCCCGGAGACTTCGAGATCGTATACGCAGAAGCGTCCGGGCGGCCTCCGGGGACCGGTGGCCTGACGGTGGAGTGGTCACAGAGCGCCCATGCCCGGGGTTACTTCGTCAGCGTACGACCTTCCACGGAGCCCGACTGCGCGCGAACGGCCACGTGCCCGGACGGATGGTTCGTAAGCACGGTGGGCAATGAAGTTGAGACTACTATCCCTGAGGATCTACTGCCCAAACACCTGGGGAGGTGGATCCTGGAGGTCCATGCCCTCGACGCCGTGCTTCTGGAACACCTTACGACGGGGTCGGGCGGTAGCTTGTTCCCTGTTCCACCGGTGCAGAACGTGGACGGAGGCTACGGCGCAGTGGGCGCCTGGGCGTCACGAAGCCAGATACTCCCGTGATTACGATCGTCCCTGGTCCGGGCGGCGCGGGACGACCCGCCCTACTCCTGAGCCGCCCGCTTCCGCAAGCCGAGTGACGAGAGGAATCCGTCCAG
>JBBDSM010000109.1:0-4888 GCA_040904945.1 Gemmatimonadota bacterium | reverse complement strand
CCGACGCCCTGGGGGTGTCCCCACGGAAGGCCGCGAAGGACTGGGCGGCGGCGCGTCTGTGGCTCAAGCGGGAGCTGGAGGGGAACGCCGGGGAGCACGCCCATGGATGAGCCAGGGCACGCCGGCCCGGCGATGGAGCCCGACCGCTTCCGCCGCCTGATGGAGCTCGTCGGGGACGCGCTCGAGCGGCCGCCGGAGCAACGGGAAGGCATCCTCGAGGAGGCGTGCGGGGACGACGCGCCTCTCCTTGCCGAAGCCCTCGAACTGGTGGCCATGGCGGAGCGGACTTCCCTCGGCGCCGTCACCGAGCTCCTGGAAGCGCGGGTGGGACGGGCCGCCGCGGCGTTCCAGGCGACCACCCGGGGAGACGCGGAGGGGAGCCTCCCGGAGACGGTCGGCCCCTACCGGATCCTGGAGCTCCTGGGAGAGGGGGGGATGGGGGTGGTCTACCGGGCCGAAGGCACCGGAGAGATCCGGCGCGAGGTGGCCCTCAAGGTGATCCGCGCCGGTCTCGGCACACCGGAGGCACGGGCCCGCTTCCAGACGGAGCGGCAGGCACTCGCGCGCATGAGCCACCCCGCCATCGCCCGGATCTACGAAGCGGGGACCACCGGCGGCGGGGTCCCCTTCTTCGCCATGGAGCTGGTCGAAGGGGAGGCCATCACCGCCTGGTGCGACGGGCACCGCCTCGACCTCGAAGCCCGCATCGCCCTCCTGACCCAGGTCTGCCGTGGCGTCCACCACGCCCACCAGAAAGGGGTCATCCACCGCGACCTGAAACCCTCCAACATCCTGGTGTCCGGCGCGGACGACCGGCCCCACCCCAGGGTCATCGACTTCGGGATCGCCAAGACGCTCGAGGCCTCAGCCGATCCGGAGGATACGCTCACGAACGTAGGGTCGGTGATGGGTACGCTGGAGTACATGAGCCCCGAGCAGGCCGCGGGTGACGCAGCCCGGGTGGATACCCGCTCCGATGTCTACGCTCTGGGAGTGATCCTCTATCAACTGATTACCGGCGAGCTCCCCTTCGAGCCTGCCTCGCTGCGGAGCGCCGGACCGCTGGAGGCGCAACGCATCCTCCGGGAAACCGACCCCACTCCGCCCAGCCAGCGCTACCGCACCACCCCTGAGCGGGTGGCCATCGCCCGTTCCCGGAACGCCAGCCCCGTGGAGTTGGACCGGTGGCTCCGGGGCCCGATGGAATGGATCATTCTGCGGGCACTGGAGAGGGACCCCGAGCGGCGGTATGCGTCGGCCAACGACCTGGCGGTCGACCTGGACCGGCTGCTCCGGCACCTGCCGGTGGACGCAGCCCCGCGGAGCCGGAGGTACCGGGCCCGCCTGTTCATCAGTCGGCACCGGGCCGGGGTGGCCGCCAGCGCGGCGATCCTGGCGGCCGTCGTGACCGGTACGGTTCTCGCCGCCTCCGGATATCGCCAGGCACGGGCCGAGAGCCTGCGCGCCCAGGCGGTGAGCGGCTTCCTGACGGACATGCTGGCCTCGGTGCGCCCGGATCAGCTGGGCCGGGACGTGCTGGTGGCCGATGTGCTGGACGACGCGTCGGCACGCCTGGAGGCGGGAGCGTTCTCCGGGGACGTGGCCACCGAATCGGAGATCCTCCGGGTGCTGGCCAGCAGCTTCGAATCGCTGGGCCGCTACCCGGAAGCCCTTCCCCTCTTCCGGCGATCGTTCGAGCTGCGTCGGGCATCGTTCGGAAGTGAGGACCCCCGCACCTTCGAATCGCTCTTCGCCCTGGGCACGCATCTGTGGAGACGGGGAGATCTCGAGGAGGCGCTGGAGATCCGGCGGGAGCTGGTTCTGATGACGGCGCCCCGGGCGGAGGAAGACCCGGGGGTGCATGCCGAATCGCTGAGCAACCTGGCCAACACCCTGGCGGATCTGGGCCGCTTCGAAGAGGCGGTCCCCTACTACCAGGAAGCGGTTGCCATAGGACGGACCCTTCCCCCGGAGGAAGCGGAGGACCTGGCCCGCTTTCTGAACAATTACGGGACCGTCCTCATGGATCTCGAGCGGGATGCGGAGGCGGAAGCCCTCTTCCGCGAGGTGCTGGCGATCCGGGAGACCACGATCGGGCGTGGGAGCGTGAACTACACCGGCACGCTGGCCAACTTGGCGGCGTCCATGGACGCCCGCCCGGAGACCCTGGAGGAGTCGGTGGCCCTCTTCGAGCAGGTTCTGGTGTACGCCGACAGTCTCTGGGGCCCGGACCACCCCCGCACCGGCGACCAGCTGTCCAGCTACTTCCGCCCCCTCCTGAACCTGGGACGCCTGGACGAGGCGGAGGCAGCCGCCCGCCGCGCGCTCGAGATCCGGCTCGCCACGGTGGGAGAGTCCCACTGGCGCACCGCCATGGAGCGGCAGAAGGTGGCGGAAACACTCCTGGCCCGAGGGGAGACGGACCGCGCCCTCCCCCTCCTCGAGGTGGCGTGGGACGGTCTCATGGAGACTCAGGATCCCGGGAGTGGCTGGGCGCGCGGCCTAGCCGCCACTCTGGCCCGGGCCCATCGGGCTGCCGGTGACGAGGCCCAGGCCGCCGCGTGGGCGGCCCGGGCCGGGGATGGCTGACGAGCGGGTAGCTACCGCACTCGCACCACCCAGAATCTTGGAGCCAGGAGCGCGGAGAGGACGCCGCCCACCCCGTCGGCGGCCTGGACGGCCAGCGGCCCGTGGGCTCCTGCGGTGGTGAGGGTCGTGTAGGCCGTCCCACCCCCGATGACGCTGCCGGTCCGGACGAAGTCGGCCAAGGGGTGCTGGGGCGGGGTGTGGCGCACCCTACCGCCCGCGGTCAGCCAACTCTCGAGCGCCCAGCTGGGGATCTGGAGCTCCGGCGCCTGGGCCGGGGTCAACGCACCGTCCAGCTGGAGCGCCGCGGCCCAATCCACCATGAGTGCCGGGAACTCGACGCCCACGATCGCCTCCAGCTCGGCCACGGGATCCCCCGCCGGGTCCACGTCGATGAGGGCTGACTGGAGGGCATCTTCTCCGCCGAGGGCGTCTCCGAACCGGTCGCCCAGGTACCGGAGGAAGCTCCAAGCGGCCCCGGGCGCCGCCTCGGCCTCGCAGGCACCCCGGAACCCGAAGAGCGAGCACCCTTCCGGGGCTCCGGCCACCGTTCCACCGGCACCGTTCCAGCCCTGGAAGTAGGAGAGGCGATCGAAGCGCTCGGGGATCCAGAGGTCCACCCCGGGCGTAGCCAGCACCGACGTGGTCATCTCTTCCTGCCCCCAGAGCCCGGTGAGGGCGAGCCCCACCCGCTCCACGGCCGCCTCTGCCTGCCCTTCGGCGAGGAACGACGGGAGCAGGTTTCCGCCGTCCGGCAGCCGGCGGGCCCACTGCATGATATGCGCGATGTGGTGCGTCAGCTGCGGCGGAGCATCCGCCAGGACAGCCTGGAAGTCGGTCACGGATGCCGCCTCCGGGATCGCCATGTAGACGATCCGGTCCTCGTCGCTGGAGGCACAGGTGGCGCGGGGGAGCTGATCGACCGCCGAGGCGAATGCCGGCACACCCATGAGCCCCACCTCGGGGACGAGTACAACCAGGATCTGGCTCGTTCCGTCCCAGTCCTGAGGCACGCCGAGGTAGGTGGCTGCGATGTCGATCCCGGTGGTTCCGTACGTCGAGAGCAGGTCGTCCAGGGCGGTGATGAGGGTGGCGTGGGCAAGCGTCCCGGGCTCGGGGAGCGTGGCGGAGGTGGCGACCGCCAGTCGGCCGGTAGCGTACACCACCTCCACGCTCACCGGGAGATGCTCGGTGCACGCGTCGCCGCGCAGGTCGGGGACCCGAAGCGCCAGGGCGTCCCCTTCGGCCACCGGGGCCGGCGCGGGGGGTGCCGTCGACGGCCCTAACGACGCGAAGAGCGCGGCTTCCTGGGACCGCAGGGCGTACTCCCCCGAGGACTCCGCCTCATGAACCTGGAGTCCCGCGCCCTGGAGCGTAGACGCAGCCCTCATCGGTGCCGGCGCGGGGCCGGCGGCGTCCACCCCCGTCAGGGCGAAGGTGGTGGACGCGTCGAACCACCGGCTGGCGGTGAGTCCCACCAGGTATTCCTGGTCGCTTCCGGGAAGGAGCTGGAGGCAGAAGTCCGTGGGGTCCGCCAGGACGGCCTTACCCCCCACCGGGAGGGCCAGCGCCCCGGTGGGCGTGACGCCGAGGGGCACGTCGCCCCCGCCGCCGGGGCGGCTCACCGATAGGGTCCGCACCGCCTGGGGCGTGCAGCCGAAATCCGGAATCTCGAGCGTCAGCGACGACTGCGTGCCCTCCAGCACCGTAACCGCAGCGCCGCCGAGCGTCACCACGTTGGAGGCGGGGTCCGGATGGAAGCCCGCCCCCGCGAGGACCACCGTGTCGCCCACCACGACCGAGTCGGGCGGACTGAGCTCGAAGGCCACGGCCTCAGCGCCGAGGGTGACGGGTGATCCGTCGAGGACCTGCGGCTCGGGGTTCAGGGAGTCCACCACCGCCGCCGAGGCGGTCACGGTATAGCCGCCGAGAGCGCTCCCCAGGGTGAGGTGCACCCCCGCCACTCCGTCCAGGTCGGTGGAGACCTCCACCGAGTCCAGGGCCGCGTCGTCCGCGCCTCCCGCCACCTCGAAGCTGACGACGACGTCCGGCACTCCGTTCCCGAGCGCGTCCAGCACCCGGACCTGCATGGGCGAAGGGACCGGCTGTCCGGGGATCTCCGTCTGGGCGTCTCCGGCGTATGCGGCCATCGCCACCGGCTCGAGGGCCAGGGCGGTGGCGCCTACGACCAGGGAGTCGGCGGCGGAGCCCGCGCCCACCACCGCCTCCAGCTCCTGAACGCCTGCCGCGTTCCCCAGCGTCCACGCCGTGGTCGCCGCGCCCGTGCCATCCGTCGTGCCGT
>JBBDSM010000108.1:0-28339 GCA_040904945.1 Gemmatimonadota bacterium | reverse complement strand
AAGCTCGCCGGATGCGACCCGGGTCCGCAACCGGAGGGTGGCCTGGCGGGGCGTCAGGGACGTAGCTCCTTGAGCACCCATCCATCGGGGTCGAGCGCGACAGGCCCGCTCGGCTGGGCGTCCATCTCGAAGCGGAAGACGTCCGTGGCGGAGCCCGACACGGCCTCGCGACAGACCCGTGCTTCTTGCTCGCCCCAGCAGAGCTCCAACGGTACGCGGAAGCGCGGCCATGCCGCTTTCTGAACCTGTCGCACGACGACCTCCGCGGCGCCTCGGTCGCCCTCACCAGGGATCCAGCGCTCCTCGACTTCGAACACCGGATGTCCCGGCCGGTAGAGCCACTGCGTGAAGAACCAGTCGAGGTCGCGGCGCGACACGTCCTCCATGACCGCCTGGAAGTCCTCGGTGAGGACGGCGGAGTGCAGGTGGCGCTCGTAGTACGCCCGGATTCCTTCGAAAAAGACCTCGTCGCCGAGCAGGCCGCGCAGCATGTGCAGGACCCACCCACCCTTCGGGTAGTTGTTGTCGTTGAGGAGGGCGAACAGGTCCGTCTCGTCAGGGTCGATGACCGGCTTGTCCGAATCCGCGGAGGCGACCACCCGGGCGCGGCTCGCCTCCATCCGCTCGCGGAAGTCCTCCACCCCGTCGGCGGCCTCGAAGAAGAGCGCGCCGAAGTAGGTGGCGAAGCCCTCCGAGAGCCACAGATGGCTCCAACTCGCTTCGGTCACGGCGTCACCGAACCACTGGTGCGCGATCTCGTGGGAGACCGTGGCCTCGATGTCGCGTCCGGCGGCGATGGCCTGCTCCGAGTAGAAGATGGCCGAGGCGTTCTCCATACCCCCGAAACGGGTGGCCGATTGCACGTTGGCGAGCTTCTCGAAGGGGAAGTCGCCGACCAGCTCGGTGAAGTAGTCGGTCATCTGCGCGGCGCGCCGGAACGACGGCTCGGCGTTGGCGACGTCTTCGGGGAAGATCCAGGTGGTGACCTCTACGCAGCCGTCGTCGCGCCGGCTCGCCGGAGCCCGGCCGCACGCCGCCAGCCCGACGGTGTTGATCTCCATGTCCGCGGCGCCGATGACCATGTTGTAGGTCGAGATCGGCACGCCGACCTCCCACACCCAGCTGCGGCGGTCCGTGCCCGACCCGAGCGCGTCGGCTGGCGTCGGGCCCGCCTCGGTGACCAGGTGCCCGTTGGCGATCACCTTCCAGCCGGCAGGCGCGTGCACGGTGTAGCGGACGGTCGCCTTGTCGGCGGGATGGTCGACCGTCGGGAGCCAGAAGCGGGTGCGGTTCGGCCAGTTGTCCACGAACGCCGCGGGATCTCCGTGCACGTTGTCGCGGAGGATGAGGCCGTCGTCGGGGACGCCCCGGTAGTCGACGGCGACGGTCACGACGTCTCCGGGAACCGCCCCGCCGAGAGGGATACGGACGACCCCGGCTTCGTGCAGGTACGGCACGGTGGCGCCATCGACGGTGAGGTTCGTGATTTCGAGGCCCGTGAAGTCGAGCGGGAGGGTGGCCATGTGGGCTTCTACGGCGACGCGGAGCTCGGCGCGCGCCTCGATCCGGTCGGAGCCGGCCGCGAGCGCGATCTCGACATCGTAGTGGAGCACGTCGACGTCCGGCGCGTAGGGGCCGGGCGCCGGCGCCACGCCGGCCTGGATGGGGGCCGGCTCCTGGGCGTGTAGCGACGGAGTCCCCGGCAAGAGCAGGGCCCCTGCGGCCACGACGACGAGCGATGTGTGAAACGGCTTCATGCGTCCTTCTCCCGGATGATCTCGAAGACTTCGACCTCGCCGAAGTCCTTCAGTCGGCCCCAATAGCGAGCGTACGCGCGTGCGAGGGCGGGATCGAGGTCCTTCCTCGTCGTCCCCACTTCGCCGAACTCCGTCAGCGCGGCGGTCTTCGCCTCCATGTGCCCTGAAACGTCGAGCACCTTTTGAGGCGAGAACGACGAGGGCGACGTGGCGGTCTGGTATCCGTACACGGGAACGCGTCCCCCGGCGGCCGACGCAGCGATGCGAGAGGCGGCGGCCCGGGAGGGATGCCGGTCGCCCCGAGCGGGGGCGTACACCACCGACGGGCGCAGCTCGCCGACCGCACGCTCCAGCATCATGGCCATCGCGTCCGGGTCGCCGACCAGCGATTCGGCGAGCCGGAGCGTGAAGCCGAGCGCGCGCGCCGCGGCCTTGGCTGCCGCGTACTCCCCCGGATCGACCCGCGGCGGATCGACGGGAATGGGGAGCACCACGACCTGAGCGCCCGCCGCCATGGCGGCCGCGCCGGCACCGGCGCATCCCATGATCCCGTCGCCGAGCAAGCCCTCGACCACGAGCACGGTACTCCGGCCGGTCGCGGCCATCGCCTTGGCCCGGGTGCGTGAGCCCATCATGGACCGAACCCGGCTCACGAAGTCGTCCCGGTCCAGCGGCTTCACCATCACCTGGTCCGCACCGGCCCGGAACGCCTGGTCCCAGTAGTGCTCCTGCGTGTAGCCGGTCGTCGCGAGGACGGGCACGTGGCGGCTCTTGCGCTTGGCTTCGCGGATGACCTGGAAGCCGTCCGCCCCCGGCAGGTTCAGGTCCGTCACCACCAGGTCCCAATCCCGCTCTCCGAGCAGTCGAAGGGCGTGGTCGCCGTCCTGGGAGTGGGTCACGGCGAGGTCGGGGAGGCCCGCGAAGAACGTCTGCACCAGGAGCGCGTGGTCGACTTCGTCTTCCACGAAGAGAACCTTGAGCTTGTCGGTCGTGGAGGGGGGCAACGCGGCTCCTCTGCGGGGGTGGGCGCCCGGCGCCGACACCGGACACGACACGAATATACAGGCCGGGCGCCCCCGGCCCACCGTTCCACCGGCAGGCGCGTCCGGCCGCGAGGCCGTGCACCTCAGCCGTCGCGACTGGGCTCCGGGATCAGGAACCAGACGATGAGCCCCATGCCCAGGACCATCACCGCGCCGAGGATCGTGTTGGACCGGTATCCGACCCCGGCGTAGAGCGGGCCGGCGACGGCGCCGCCCAGCGCGAAGCCCACCTGGCCGAGCGCGACCGTCAGACTCATGAGCGAGCCACGGCGGTCGTCCTTGACCAGCGCGGTGAGCAGCGCCGAGAACGGGCTGATGCGCATGGCCACCAGGATCATGGTCAGGAAGAACATGACGTAGGCCCACACCAGATTCGTCACCAACGGGACGGTGAGCAGCATGACGATGGAGAGCCCCACACACGCGATCAGGATGATGCCCTTGCGGCCGATGCGGTCCGACAGCTTACCGACCTGCGGGCCGGTGACCACGTTGGCGATGCCCCCGAGGAAGAACATCACCGCGATCTGGTCACCCGTCGCGCCCAGGTCGCGCTCGAGCCACGTCGGCAGGTAGACCACGAACACGGAGACGCCCAGGAACATCATGAAGAATGCCGTGGCGGCCCAGGCGATCTCGGGCCGCTTGAGCATGGCCACGTAGTCTTCGATGGCCTTGCCGATGGAGAGCCGGTGCTGGCTCCGCACGACGTTGGGCTGCGGGACGCGGAGGAAGAGCAGCAGCCACGTCGCCGCCATGGTCACCGCGAACACGTAGAACGGGGCCCGGAAGCCGAGACGCTCCGCGATCACGATCCCCAGGGGGATACCGATGATCTGGCCGAACGCAGCGCCGCTCATGACCCACCCGGTCGCCCATCCGCGACGCTCGTAGGGGAAGTAGTCCCCGATGTACGACACCGCCGCGCCGCTCAGCACCCCGCCGCCCATCCCCGCGAACACCCGGACCGCCAGGAACGACACGTACCCGGTCACTAAGCCGTGCAGCGAAAGCGCCACGGTCATGGTGCCGGCGCCGATCATGAGGATGCGCCGTCGCCCGATCTTGTCGGAGATGGGCCCGGAGATGATCGCGAAGATGCCGACCATGATCGAATACGCCGACACGAGCGTACCGAGCGCGGCGTCGCCTATGCCCAACTCGTCGCCGATCATGGGGAGGATCGGCGAGATGATCATGATCTGACTGGCAGACGAGAAAACCAGCAGCCAGAGCGCAAAGACGATGAGGGTCGGGGAGGCCCCGTCGCGTATGTCCGTCCGGCTCAATCCCCGTTCCGGTCCACCAGCCCGGCGGAGCGCTGCGCCGTGGGCATGAGTACGAGCTGGAAGACGTCGACGTGCTCGGGTGCGTTGGCTACGTAGATGACGGCGTCAGCCACGTCGTCACCCGTGAGCGGCTTCGTGTCGGCGTATACGTTCTTCGCCCGCTCGGTATCCCCATGAAAGCGGACCTCGCTGAACTCCGTCTCGGTCAGCCCAGGATCCACGCTGGATACCCGCACCTTCGTACCGAGCAGGTCCATGTTCATCCCCTCGGCGATGGCCCGCAGCCCGAACTTGGTCGCGTTGTAGACCGCACCCTTCGGATAGGCCCAACGGCCGGCGATGCTCCCGATGTGGATGACGTGCCCCGAGTTCCGCTCCACCATGTGCGGGAGGAAGGCGCGCGACATGTGGAGGACACCCTTGAGGTTGGTGTCGATCATGTCGTCCCAATCGTCCAGCGACCCCTCGTGGAGCTTGTCGAGCCCCACCGCCTTGCCCGCGTTGTTCACGAGGATGTCCGGCAGGAGATCGAGTCGCTCCAGCGTCTTCAGATACTCGGCGACCCGGTCACGGTCCGTGACGTCGACGGCGTGGGCGTGGGCCTCGATGTCGTACTCCTCGCGGAGCTCCTCGGCGAGCGTCTGGACCCGCTCGAGACGCCGTGCGCAAAGGAGGAGGTGTGACCCCTGCTCGGCGAAGCGTCGGGCGCACGCCTCGCCGATGCCCGCGCTCGCGCCGGTAATCAGGACGCGTTTTCCGATCAGTCGATTCATCGTCGTATCGTGGTTGGGTCGAAGATGGAGAAGGTAAGTTCGAGATTCGCGAGGCTCCGGGTCGGACGCAACCGCGGCGCCGAGGGCGCTGGTCCCACCCGACGCTCGCGGCGCGTTCCCGGGGCCGGTGGCAGCCAGGGCCGCGAGCCGCTACCGTCCCGCGGTTCGCAACCGAGGCGGCGTAAGTCCCGCGCATGAGGAGACATCGTGGACAGGAAGCAGGTCGGAGCCTGGGCGCTCTACGATTTCGCCAATTCCGTCTTTCCGGCCGTCATGACGACGGCGGTGTTTCCGATCTTCTATACCACCGTCGTGGTCGTGGGCGAGGGCGGGGTCGGCACGTCGTGGTGGGGCAACGCCCTGTCCCTCTCAGCCCTGATCGTCGCCGTGACGTCACCGCTGCTCGGGGCCATCGCGGACCGGAGCGGGGCCCGTAAGCGATTCATGTACAGCTATGTGGCCGTGTGCGTCGGGGCGGTCGCGCTCATGACCACGCTGCAATCCGGGATGGCGCTCTGGGGCTTCATCCTCTTCGTCGTCGCGAACGTGGGCTTCGAGGGAGCGAACGTCTTCTACAACTCGTATCTGCCGGACATCGCGCCACCGGAACGGAGGGGCTCGGTGTCGGGGCTGGGCTTCGGCGTGGGATATTTCGGCTCGGCGGTGGGGCTCATCATGGTGCTGCCTTTCGTCGACCAGCCACCGGTCATGTGGCTCCTCGTTTCGGGCTTCTTCCTGTTCTTCTCCCTGCCCGCGCTCTTTTTCCTGCCGAAGGACGAGCCGACGGGCGTCGGCCTGGGCGAGGCGGCGCGCTGGGGCCTGACAAACTTCCGCGTCATCCTGGCCGAGGTGTGGGAGAACAAGGAGCTCCGGAACTTCCTCTTCGCCTTCTTCTTCTACATCGATGGCGTGCTGACCATCATCGGCATGGCGGGCATCGTGGCGTCGGAGACGTTCGGCTTCGACCGCAACGAGGTGATCGTGCTCTTCCTCGTGGTCCAATTTTCGGCGCTGGTCGGGGCGTTCGCACTCTCTCGCCCCACCGACATCCTCGGGCCGAAGCGGGTGCTACACGGGGTGATTCTCCTCTGGATCGTGGTCGGGGTCTCGGCCTACTTCATCGAGGACCGGAACGTGTTCTTCGGACTCGCGGTGGTGGCCGGGCTCGGGCTCGGATCGCTCCAGTCCGCGAGCCGCGCGTTCATGGCGTCGCTCGTGCCGGACGGAAAGGAGGCCGAGATGTTCGGCTTCTACGCGCTGTGTGGCCGGGCCTCCTCGATCATCGGACCGGCCCTGTTCGGGTTCGTGACGCTGGCCGCCGGTGGGAACCAGCGGCCCGGGTTCCTGGCGTTGACCGGGTTGTTCGTGATCGGCTGGCTGCTCCTCACCCGCGTGACCGACCCGGTGGCGGTGCGGCGGGCCGAAGCGGCGGGGCGCGGCTGAGGCAGGCGGCCGCGCGACTGGGTAGGGGGCTCGAGTCGGGCGTGCGGGCCGGGTCGGCAGATGCCGGGTATGGCGCCGCGAGGCGCTCCCCCCGACCTTGGCGGACCGGCGGCGCCCGACGCACCGCCCCGCACCCAGCGATCCGCCTGCGACCAAGGAGCGAACACGATGACGTGGCCCTTCCGGAACGTTCTGCGAGCCGGAGCGATCCTTGCTCTGACGTCGACCCTGGCGGCCTGCTCGTTCGAGCCTCGGGTCGACCGGAATACGCAGACGACCGAAGCCGAGACGCCCCACAAGGAGGTCGTCGAGGTTCCGGGCGTCGCCCGACTGCCGGTCTTCTCGTCCGCGATCCGGAGCGAGGACTTCATCTTCCTGTCGGGCGCCATCGGCGCCGCCCCGGGAGACGAGATCCAGCTGGTCGAAGGCGGCATTGGGCCCGAGACCCGGCAAACCCTCGAGAATCTGAGGAATGTCATCGAGGCCGCCGGGGGCTCCATGGCGGATATGGTGAAGTGCACCGTCTTCCTCGCGGACATGGCGGACTATGCCGCGATGAACGAGGTGTACCTGGATTTCTTCCCGTCGGACCCGCCGGCGCGGTCGGCGCTCGCCTCCGGGGGGCTCGCCTTCGACGCCCGGGTCGAGATCGAGTGCATCGCGGCGGCGCGGTGACGGCGCCTGCCAGCACCCTCAGGGAGGGACCGCGGGGCGTCGCCGGAGGGTAGGGACGACAAACGGACGAGCCCGCCCGCAGGGGCGATCGGGCCAGGGACGACGAGGATGACGACGACGGATCGAGAGATCACCGCCAACGACACGGTGCTGACGCGCTGCCTGTTCTGTCACGTGTCGCTGCCGCGGAACCGGCGCCTTGCCCACCTTCCTCTCGGGTGGCGCTTCGCCTACGACCCGGTGGCCGGACGGCTGTGGGTGGTGTGCGCCTCCTGCGGTCGCTGGAACCTGTGGCCCATCGAGGCCCGCGACGCCGCGCTGTACGAGTTGGAGCGGTTGGTCCACGACCGCGGCCGGTCGCTCGCGAAGACCGCCAACGTCGTGCTCTTCGAAGCAGAGGGGCTGACGGTCGTCCGGGTCGGCGCGGCCCAGCTCGTCGAGCGGGCCTGGTGGCGCTACGGGCGGGAGCTCCGGAAGCGCCGGGCGGCCATGGCGAGCCCGCGCGCGGCGGTGTCCGCGTACGCCCTCGGCGGGCTCTCCTGGGTGGGCTCCCTCCTCGGCCTGAGCGACCCCGACTTCTCCATCGATTGGGAAGACGCGCCCGTCGAGGACATCGTGCGGTGGCGACGCTTCGGATGGGCCGCGTGGCACGGACGCGAGACGTGCCCGTACTGCCACAGCACGCTCCGCGCACTCCGCTACGACCTGGGGTGGTGGGTGTATCCGCTGCGCGGCCCCGACGGACGGTTGTCGGTGGGTGTCCCCTGTCAGCGGTGCGATCCCTGGACGCCCGAGAAGGTCTACGAGCTCCACGGAGATGTGGCCGAGAACGTCCTGCGACGGCTGCTCGCCTATCAGAACATCGCTGGGGCGTCGGAGGGTCGCATCACGGACGCGGCGCGGGAGATCGAGCGGGCAGGGTCCGCAGGCGCGTTCACCGAGGCGCTGACGGACCGTCGGGCCTCGCTCTGGAAGCTCGGACCGGTGGGCACCATCGGCCTCGAGATCGCCCTGAACGAGTCTGCCGAGCGACGCATGCTGGAGATGGAGCTACGCGCCGTGGCGTTCCTCTGGAAGCGGGAGGAGGAGCTGGCGCGCATCATCGACGAGGAGCTCACCCCGAGGCGGCTCTTGGAAGCGCACCTCCGGCGTCTGCCGGTCAGGCTGACGCGTCGGGCTCCTCCGACCGGCGTGGAAGGCGAGCCGGGTCCCGCATAGAGGGCCCCTCGAGGAGCTTGTCCGTGAAGTCCTGGCGCTCCTCGACGAGACGCATACGGGCGTCGAGGGTCTCCACCACTTCCCGCAGGCGGCGGAGCTCGGACTCCTGGCCGGAATCCCGCTCCCGCGCGTAGACGTCGAGGAGCTGTGAGACGCGCTTCGAGATCGGCCGGAGGAGGATCACTCCGCCGATAGTGAGGATGAGCACCACGAGCACGATCATGGGCGCGACCATGTCCCAGTCCAATGGAGATCTCCTGTTCGGATGGGTGGGGTCGGCCGGAGCGTCCGGCCACCGCTCCAGGACCTACGAGTCCGCCGGCCCCCGCGTTTCGGCCGGAGCGTCTCCGAACGCCACCCGCCACACGCGAAGCCGCTCCTCCACGCCGCGAACCGTCACGTCCAGGGACTGGAGCTCCGCGCCGGTGCGGAGCAGCAGCTCGTCGACGCCCGGATCGACTCGTACGGCGTCGGAAACCACCACGTCATCCCCGGCCGAGACGGCGCCGAGCCGGGCCGCGATGTTGACGGTAGAGCCGAAGTAGTCGAGCCGGTCGTCCAGGTTTACCGCGATGGACGGGCCGTAGTGGACGCCCGCTTTCAGGACGAGGCGCTCGTGCGGGTCCGTCAGCCCGCCCTCCGCGTCCCGGGTGAGTCCGTCCTGGGCCTCACGCACGGCGCGCAGCGCGTCCTGGGGCTCCCGAAACACGGCCATCACCGCGTCGCCGATCGTCTTGACCACGGCTCCGTCGTTCGCCCGCACGGCGGCGTCGAGGACGTCGAAGTGCCGCATGACCCGGCCGAACGCGGGGGCGTCGCCGACTCTCCGGTACAGCTGGGTGGAGCCCCTCAGGTCGGTGAAGAGGATGGCCAGGTTGCCGACGCTGACGAAGGCGCCCGCCCGCAGCACCTCGTCGCTGAACAGGTCACGGAAATCCGCGAGGGCGGTGACCTCGGCAGCGGTCGCGGCCGAGTCCGCCCACGTGATCCGCTCCACGTCGAAGAGCACCTCGGAGCCGGTCCCGTTCCGGATCTCGATGGCCGCATGTGGCGCCACCGGATCGGGTGGCGGCGACCAGCCGTCGTCCCCCAGGACGAAGCTCGCCCGGTCCTGACCGTCCTCCACGACGTCGAAGGTCCGGCCGTCGGGGACACCCCATGCGCGGATCCGGTGGCGGCCCGCCTCCAGCACCCCCTCGACGGTGCGCTCCTCGCCGGCCCCGAGGAGCTGCTGGACCTCGATGTGGGGCGTGATCTGCGGGCCGGCGACGCAGAACGGTGGCGCCTCGATGGCCCGGACCGCGGGGGTGGGCGTGAAGGCAACCTCCACCGAGCGCGCGAAGTCGCGGGAGAAGGTCACGTCGCAGCTGTCGCAATGCACCGCCCCCTCGCGCATATTCCGCAGGGAATCCGCGCGGTCCTTGGCGCCCAGACAGCGCGGGCAGATCACGTCCCAGGACAGATCGAGCAGTCCCGTGCGGGTAGCATGAAGACACGCGCTGAGGACCGCCCGGCGCGGGAGCCCCCAGGTCTCGGCCCGCTCGTACGGACGGATGCGCGCCAGGGTGAGGTCGTCGGCGGTCCCGATATGCTCGAGCAGGCGGTCGGCCAGCGCCGGCTCGACGCCGGCTTCGGCGAGTCGGCGTCCGGCCCGCTCGAGACGCGGCACGCTCCGTCGCGAGATCGCCGGCTCAGGCGGCGTGCCCTCGCTGTCCGAGCCCACCTTGTCGGCGTACCGCTTGAACGCCCGTCCGAACGTGATGCGGCTGATCATGCCGATCTGGAGCGGGGTGGTGAGCCGTCCGAACAGCCCGCGGGGGCGTGCGTGGACGTGGTACGAAAGCCGTGTGTGGCCCTCGCCCTCCTCCTCGAGCGTGGCGAGCACCCGCATCTCGCGGAGCGGGCCGCGGCTGTACCGCCGGACCACGCCGAAGCGGTGGGGCCGGACCCACTCGAACGGAAGCTCCTCCCACTCCAGGGTCACCCCCTTCACACACAGCCGGAGCTGGCGGCGTGCATTGGGCGAGGGACCGTCCTCGGGCTCGAGCTCCTCCACGGCGGGGAGTCCCACGTCGCGGTTGAAGCGGTTCGTATCGGAAGCAAGAGGCCAGAGCGCCTCGGGGGGAGCTGGAAGCGACCAGCTCCAGTGGTACTCATACTCCCGGCTCAACGTCTCAACTCGTGGTGTCCGAGGGTTGGAGCCCGGCGCCTTCGATCACACCCTGGAGGGTGTCACGGAGCGCATTGTGTCGCTCGATCGTGGCGCGACAGGACGTTTCGGACGTCCGCAGCCGCTGGGCTCGGTCCTCCCACGCGGCCACCGAGTCGTTGTAGCTCTCGAACGACTCCATGTAGGCGTCGTACTCCTCCTCCGGGACGCCACGCGCGTCGAGCGCCTCGAAGCTGTCGACGCGCGCCCGCAACGAGCCGATCACCTCGTCGAAGTCACGCAGGCGGGCCTCCGAGTTGGCCAGTCCTCCCTGACACCGCTGCGCGGCGGCCCGGGCCTGGAAGAGCTCACTCCGGAGCCGGGTGACTTCCTCGGAGATCCGTTGCCGCTCGAGGAGCCGCTCCACGCCGACGAATAGAAGAACTGCCGCGGAGATGGAGAGCAGGATGGGGATGGCCGCGCGGAGCTTCGAGTTCAAGGCTCGACCGTGAAGCCGAACATCATCCCCGCGGAGAGGTGCTCGGCGATGTGACAGTGGATCATCCACTCGCCCGGGTTCGACATCTCGACCAGCAGGTCCATGGTCGACCCGACCGGTGCGATGGCCGTGTCCTTCCAGACGAGGTTATCGCTCTCGACCCCGTCCACGGAGAGCACGAGGAAGCGCTGTCCGTGCACGTGGATCGGATGGTTCATCGGGTGGAACGAGTCCGGGTCGTTGAAGATGCGGATCTTCACCACGTCCCCCACCCGGAACCGCCAGTCGATGTCCTCGTTCTCCGCGCCCGTCGCGCGGTCCCTGAGGATCCACGTCACCTGCTCGCCGGTGGACAGCCAGTTCATCATCGGCATGCCGTCGTTCCACTCGATGGGCGGGAAGTACAGCGTATCCGCCTCCATCGAGAGCATGATGGAGTTGTGCAGGTCGCGGACGCGCACGGCGGTCTCCAGCTCGTGGTCCGGCTCGCGGCCGAACCACTGCCGGAAGTCGTCGATCTCGGTCTGGACGGCCTCGTGCTCACGGAGCGTCTCGAACGCCTCGGACACGCTCGCCTCGGCCCGCTCCTCCGTCACGGTCACCATCGACAGCGTGTCCACGTGGGGGTAGAACACGCCCCGGAAGTGGTTGATGGCCTGGATGGTGTTGGCGATGGCCACCTCGCCCGGCTCGTCGAAGCGGACATCGACGACGTAGCGCTCGGCCGGCGCGATGACGACGGAGGGGACCCACGCCTCGCGCTCGTAGCGTCCGATGTCGGACGCCACGATCTTCGCTCGGGCGCCTCCGAAGGTCAGGTTGAACGTGCGCGTGTTCGCCACGTTGGTGAGGAAGAAGCGCACGACCTCGCCGCGGCGCACCGTGAGCCGGTGGTCGGTCTCGCCGTTGACCATCATGACGTTGCCGAAGCGTCCCATGAGAGCGTGGGTCGGCGCGCTGTCTCCCCAGGGCAGGGGGCCCTGGTCGTCCATGAGGATGTCGTCGAGGACGAAGACCTCCTCGCGGTGCGCGGGGCCGTAGTACTCCGGGTCGGGCGACGTCACGTGCAGGTTGCCGAAGAGCCCCAGGTCCTGCTGGACGTCCTCCCGCACGTGGGGGTGGTACCAGAACATGCCCGCGTCGGGCACGTGCACCTCGTAGGTGAAGCTCTCGCCCTGCTCGATGGCGTCCTGGGTCACGCCTGGGACTCCGTCGAAGCGGTTCTCCAGCCGGATCCCGTGCCAGTGGATGGTCGTCGGGGTCTGGATCTCGTTGGTCACCTGTACGACCAGCGTCGCGTCCTTCGGCGCCTGGATGAGCGGCCCGGGATACTGCCCGTTGTAGCCGTACATGACCATCTCGTGTCCCTCGATGGTGCGCCGCACCATGGAGACCGAGATGGCGAGCGTGTCTCCGTCGCCCATCTCGACCACCTCGGACGGACGGGCCGCGGGGAGCATCGACGGATCCATGCCCATCCCCGGCAGGAACGCACCCACCACGGGGACCGCCTCGGCGAGGCCCGGCAGCATGGGCATGTTCGGGTCCATGGGGACCATGCGCCATCCGCCTTCCATGGTCATGCCGTGCATCTCGTGCATGTCGTGCCCCTCGTGCTGACCGAGGGCGGGCGCCGCCATGACGGCGAGGAGCGCGACGGTGAAGAACGCGGGTGCCGCGGCCGCGGGTCGCACGTCAGCCACCGTAGCCGTAGGAGGTGCAGTTCTCCTGCTGCAAGGCGCCGTGTCCGACCATCGTGTGCATGGCGCCGCTCCGGGACATCCCCCGAAAGACGATGGGGCCGGACCACGTCGCGGCTTCCGGATCGTCACCGGACTCCAGGGTCACCACGACGATGAACTTGTTCCACGACACGGCGCCCGAGGCGCGAAGGGTTTCGCCGAGCGACCCGATGCGTTCCACCCGGTCGAGGTCCGGGGTCGTCACCCAGGCGACGAGCGTGCCCGAGCGGGGCGCGCGCATGTTGTCGATGGCCACCTGTACGTCGTACACGTAGCTCCCGTCCGCGGCCAGGGCGATGGGAAACGGGGACTGGGCCGGCACGGCGATTTCGGCGCGGCCCCGGGCGAATCCCGTGCCCGGGATGTTGTCGGTCGCGGCGAGGGGGAACGCGTAGTACTCGGGGCCGGAGGTGACCGTGCAGATCGCAGCGGTCGACGCATGAACGGGCTCCGTCGCAGCGAGTCCGGCCGCAGGCAACGGGATGGGTGCCACGGCGAGGGCCAGGATCAAGAAGACGCGGGATGTCACGTAGGTCCTCCACAATCGGTTCCGCGGCGCGGCCGGGGGGCGGTCCCCGGACACCGCCAACGGCGTCGCCCACGCGTACCCGTGAGCCGCCGAAAGGAGCCTACCCGACCACGCCGGAACGGACAAGCGGCGCGGGAACGGAAGGCGTACGCCGGGTCAGCCGCCGACTTCCAACGCTTCCCCGGACTGGATCGCCTGGTGCTCTTCGCGACGGCGCACCGTATCGTCCATGAGCGCCTCGTGGAGGCTCACTTCCTCCTCGCCGTCCGCGGGTGTCCGACGCGTGTAGACCCCGTCGGAACCGAGCTCCCACGAAAGCTGGTTGTCGTTGAGGGCGAGCTCGAGGATCCGCGTCAGCCGTTGGCGGAGCAGCGGGTCGAGAATGGGCACCACCGCCTCGACCCGGCCGTCCATGTTCCGCCTGCGCCAGTCGGCGCTTCCCGTCAGGATCACGGGATCGCCATCGTTTCCGAACAGGAAGATCCGGTCGTGCTCCAGGAAGCGCCCGATGATGCTGATCACCCGGATGTTCTCGCTGAATCCGGGGACTCCCGGGCGTAGGCTGCAGTGCCCTCGCACCACGAGGTCCACCTTCACGCCCGCCCTGGAAGCCTCGTAGAGCTGCCAGATGATCCGTTCGTCGTCCAACGCGTTCATCTTCGCGACGATCCGTCCCGGACGGCCCCCCTCCGCCAATGCGATCTCCCGCTGGATGAGCTCGCCGAATTGCTCCCGCATGGCCGACGGAGCCACGAGGAGCCGATCGTACGACTGTCCCGGGGCGAGGCCCGTCACCGAGTGGAAGAGCGCGACGAGGTCCGCGCCGATCTGGGGATCGCAGGTGAGCAGGCCGAGATCGGTGTAGGTGCGAGCGTTCCCGGCGTGATAGTTCCCGGTTCCGATGTGGCAGTACGTGCGGGGATGCCCCTCCTCTTCGCGGATGATGAGCATGGCCTTCGCGTGGGTCTTCAGCCCCATCACCCCGTAGGTCACGTGCACGCCCGCGGTCTCCAGGATGCGCGCCCACTCGATGTTGTTCTGCTCGTCGAATCGGGCCTTCACCTCCACCATGACCGCCACCTGTTTACCCCGTGCCGCGGCGCGCAACAAAGCCTCGACGATGGTGGAGTGCTCCGAGGTCCGGTACAGGGTCTGCTTGATGGCCAGCACGGACGGATCGTCGGCTGCCTCCCAGACGAGCCGCTGTACGCTCGCGGCGAACGACTCGTAGGGGTGATGCACCAGCAGGTCTCCCTCCCGCAAAATGGAAAAGATGTCCCGGCTGCCGTCCTCCCCGTCGTCGTCCCCGACGTGCAGACGAGCCGGCACCACGGGCTCCCATGGGGAAAACTTGTGCTCGGGGAGCTCGAGATCGGCCAGCTGGTGGAGTGCTTCGAGCGCCAGGTCGCCCTGGATCTCGACGAGATCCTCGCCCTCCAGCTCCAACTCGTCCATGAGGATCTGTCGCATGTCGGCCGGCATGGTCCGCTCCACCTCGAGGCGCACCACC
The DNA here is from genome assembly GCA_040904945.1 of Gemmatimonadota bacterium. Lineage (GTDB taxonomy): Bacteria > Gemmatimonadota > Gemmatimonadetes > Longimicrobiales > Gaopeijiaceae > JAWLHJ01. Next base: position 13,712 of record JBBDSM010000108.1, on the reverse strand, counting down.
GGCGCGAGCCGGCGTTCCCGGAGCTCCTCGGCGATCATCTCGATGAGGTCCTCGGCCTCCTCCTCCTCACGCTCCACGTCCGCATTCCGGGTCACGCGGAAGAAGTGGACCTCGAGCACGTCGAGGCCCGGGAAGAGCGCGCCGACGTTGTGTCGCACGACCTCCTCCACCGCGACGAAGTCGAAAGGTCCGTGGGCACCGGAGACGGGGAGGAAGCGACCGACCCGGACCGGGACCTTGAGCCGCGCGAAATAGTGCACACTGGAGCGGGCGTCACGCAGCTCGATGGCAAGAGACAAACTGAGGTTCGAGATGAACGGGAACGGATGCCCGGGGTCCACGACCATCGGCGTGAGGATCGGGTAGAGATGCTCGTGGAAGTGCGCTGACAGGGCCTCCTTCTGTGACGCGGTGAGATCCTCCCATTCGAGCACCCTGACCCTGGCGCGCTCGGCGAGGAGCGGCTTGAGCTCCTTGACCCAGGCTCGATCGATGACCTCCTGCATGGCCCGCACGGATTGGCGCACGAAGACGAGCAGTTCGGAGGGGAGCCTGCCGTCCGAGAAGGACCTCGTGACGTGGGCGGCTTGCTGCCGACGGAGTCCACCGACCCGCTTCTGGACGAACTCGTCGAGATTGCTGTCTGTGATCGCTAAAAACCGAATCCGCTCCAACACCGGGAGCGACGCGTCCAGGGCCTGCATGAGGACCCGCCGATTGAAATCCAGCCAGCTCAGCTCGCGGCTGAAGTAGAGGGCCGGATGGTCCGGGGCCGCGTCCGGGGGAACCGGCTGCGGTCGCACTGCATGGGGGAGATGGTACGTCATGGCTCGAAGACTACTCCCTCGGCGGCCGGTCGTTCGGACCGTTTCCATATTGTTTCACCGGCGTTACATCAGGCCGGCACGAGCTGTGCCTGCACCGTCACGGCCCGTCCGAACACGGAGGCGAACAGCTCGCCCTTCGAGCGGAGCGCCCACTCCTCCAACGTCAGGCTTCCCCGAGTTTCCAGCTCGAGCACGAGCGCATCGTCCTCCAGACGGCTCGTGAGTGACGCGACGCGGTTGACGTGCTCCCGGTCGAGGGCGTCGGCCACCCGCAGAAGAGCGGCCAGCTTGCGAATCGCGTCCCGGTCCTTCGTCCCGAGCGCGCGGAACTCTGCGTGCCCGGTCTTCGGGGGCGATCTCCTGTGATAGCGGGCCAGCACCGCCACGAGCTGAACGTCCTCCGGGGAGATGCCCGGGAGGTCCGCGTTGGAGATCAGGTACATCGAGTGCTTGTGGTGCCGGCGGTACGAGACGAACTGCCCGATGTCGTGCAGGAGCGCACTTGCCATGAGTACGTTCCGCTCGCGCGATCCTAGCCCGTGGAGCTCCCGGAGCTGGTCGAACAGGTCGAGCGCCAGACGGGCCACCTGCTCCCCGTGGGCCTCGTCGAACTGCGTGCGGCGGCCGAGCGTGATGGCGGCCGAGCGGATGACGTGCTCGCGCCGCCCCGAGTGGGCCGCCTCGTTCGTGAGCTCGTCCACGAGGTCCAGGACGAGCCCCTCCTTCACGCCGATGCGGGGCACCACGATCTCTTCGGCGCCTGCGAGCTCGGCGACACGTTCATAGACCACCGATGCGGGAAGGATGACGTCGGCCCGGTCCTCGCGGAGGCCGAGCTCCGAGATGCGCTCCTCGGTGGTGAGCGCGCCCAGCTCGGAGATCAGCCCGTGCAGGGCCTCCCGGGGAAGTCGACTCACGCCCCGCTCGTCCTTCGAGGCCCCGGCGAGATCCGCGAGAGCCTCGATGTTGCCCCCGGTGGCGATGGTGCCCGTGGGCTCCCAATCGCTCATGGCGCGAGGGACCTTCAGGACGTGCGTGTATCGTTCGAGAAGCTCCTGGTAGGCCGCACCCGACGGGCTCCGCCCCTCTTCTTGGAAGGCCTGAAGGAGCCGCACGGAGCCCAGCGTGTGGGACTCGCTCCAGAGGATCCCGCTCTTGTCCGCCACCGAGATCTCCAGGCTGCCGCCGCCGAGGTCCATCATCAGCCAGCGGTCGTCGCCGAAGTCCACGCGATTCGTCACTGCGATCCAGACGAGGCGGGCTTCTTCACTTCCGGAGATCGTTTCCAGGTGGATGCCCGATTCACGGCGGATCCGGTCCACGAGCTCGCCACCGTTGCGCGCCTCGCGGACGGCGCTGGTCGCCACGGCCCTGTAGTGGGAAATCCCCAGGTCGTCGAGGCGCCGCCGGATGCGGAGGAGTGCGGCGACGGCCGCCTCCATGGTCTCGGGCCGGAACGTCCGGGAGCGCGTGAAGACGTCGGTCCCGAGGCGCACGGCCATCCTTTGACTCTCGATCTCGGTGTGGGCGCCTGAGGCGGGCACCTCCGTCACGACGTAGCGGATGGCGTTCGAGCCTACATCGATGGCGGCGACGCGGGAGGGCTTCATCGGATCCTGTGCGGGAGGTCGGAGACCGAGGGGCGAGAGTCGGCGAAATCTACCATGGGTCCCCGGTGGTGCCCACGCGCCGCTGGCGGCGTGCTTCCCCTTGCCGTGCGTCGGGCGGAGCCAGTCGCGTCGGGCGCCGCGGCCTTGCATCGGTAGGGGCTGGGGCGTATTGACCAGGCTTCCGAGCAATCCGGTCCATGCCTGGAGGAGAGGATGTGGCGTAACGTGCTGGCGATCCCCGCGGGGCTCGTCGTGACTGCCCTGGTCGTGATGGGACTGCAATGGGTGAGCTCGTCCATCAGCCCGCTACCCCCCGGCGTCGACCCCATGGACCCGGCCGATGCGGAGGCCTTCGCCGAGCACGTATCCGGCCTGCCCTTGATCACCTGGGCAATCGTGTTCCTGTCGGAGCTCCTCGGCGCCTTCCTCGGTGGCATCGTGGCAGGGCGCGTCGCCACCAGCCGCAAGCGTTGGTTCTCCGCGGCGATCGTCGGGCTGGCGCTCCTGGGGAGCCTGTTCAACTGGACATCCTTCTCGCATCCCGCTTGGTTCGTCGCCGGACAGCTCCTCCTCTATCCGCTGGTGCTGTTCCTCGTCTGGTTCACCGTCGAACCCCGTGCCGGAGCGCAAACGCATGACTGACACCCCCGAGAGCCGTCCCGCCCACGAGCCCGTCTTCGCGGAAGGGCTCCCCAAGCCCATCGGTCCATACGTGCCGGGTATCACGCTGGATCGCCTCGTGATCGTCTCCGGCCAGGGAGCGACCGACCCTGCCACCGGGAAGCTGGCCGGGAGCGACGTGGAGGCCCAGACGGAGCAGGTGTTCCGTAACATCGAGGCCATTCTGAAGGCGGCCGGTAGCGACCTCTCGCACGTTCTCCGGTGCGGGGTCTTCCTCGTCGATCTTCGCGACTTCGATGCGATGAACGCGGTCTACGCCCGCGTGTTCGGGGATCACCGGCCGGCGCGCACCACCGTCCAGGTCGCATCGCTCCCCGACAAGGGGCTCAGGGTGGAGATCGACGCGATCGCGTACCGCCCCTGAACTGGCAGGGAGCGAAGGACCCGGCGGGACACCGCCGGGCCCCCGCTCGCTCTACCGCTGCTGGCTGACGGGCCTCCGCACGGTCGGCTCGTCCCATTTCTGCGCGGACGAGATGTTCGGCACGCCCCACTGCTCGCCGTTCCATCCCTGGAAGCCGTCCATGCGGAAGGTCCAGAGTCCGGTCGACATGTCGCTCACCACGATCAGCCCGTCCTCGTTGCGGACGTCCACGCCGAAGGCGCCGTTGAACATGCTGTACCGGTCAGTGTTGGGCGGCCCGAGGTAGGTGTCGTAGTACCCGACGGTTACGGGGTTCTCCGGGTCCTGCAGGTTAAAGATCTGCAGGCCATCCAGGTACCCGGAGACGAACACGTACGGCCAGCGCACCTCATGGTTGTGGACCAGGTTGCGCCAGTCTGCGGTAAAGGCGGAGATCGGCGAGTTGATGTTGGTGCGCTCGCCCTCGAGGGCGGGCTGCAGGTCGAAGATCCGGAGCGGCGCGTACTGGTACTCGGTCTCGGCGATCACGTAGCGCCCGTCGGGGCTCGGCGTGAAGGTGTGGCCGTAGTTGACGCCCGACACGCCCGTGAGCGTGATGCGCAGTTCGGGCACCGTCACGTCGCTGACGTCGTAGATGTAGTACCCGCCGGTGCCACCGCCGTAGAAGCGGTCCTCGCCGGTGTCCGGGTGGTATCCGACGTAGAAGTCGTGGTAGCCTCGCCCGCTGCCGCTTCCCAGCGCCGACTCGGGCACGGGGACCATGCCCACCCGCGCGTTCTCGACGTCACCTTCGACGAGCCTGCCCAGGTCGTACACCAGCGCGCCCGGCGCGTTGGCCGTCGTGAAGAGATACACGCGGTCGTTCGAGTGCTTGTAGATGAAGATGTTGTGGAAGCCGCCGGGCATCTCCGGCTCACGGATCCGGGCGACTTCCTCCACCGTGCTCGGGTCCGGCAGCCCCGTCACGTCGAGGACGACCGCGCCGAGGTCGGAGTTGGGGCCGCCCTGCCCGAACTGGAGCGACTGGACCGCGTAGTAGCGGTCGTTCCACTTGAAGTGCTTGGTGTCCATCCCACCGGTCGGCAGGTGGAGGTCCTGGTTCTCGATCCGCCACTCGTAGATGAGCTCGGGGTTCTCGGGATCCTCGAGGTTGATGATGTCGAGCCCCTTCGGGCCCACCGGGCCATACTGCATGCGCGCCACGTAGGCGAACGGGCGGTGCATCTCCTGCTCGAGCTCCATGTCGGCCACCGAGAGCCGGGGGCCGAGGGGGAGGTGCCCGAGCACCTCGACGTTGTCGCTGCTGCGGGCGAGCGGTGACCAGGGTAGCTGCTGGGCAGCGAGCGGGGCCGTCGTGGCCGCGAGGAGCAGCGTGGCGGCGAATGCGCGGAAGGTCTTCATCGGCGATGGTCTCATGAGTCGCGTGATCGTGAAGGTGCCAAGGTGCGTCGGGCCGGCGCGTCCGGCAACCCGGTGGGGAGAGCGGCGGTCAGGCCAGGGAGAGCAGCGCTTCGGCCAGCAGGTCGTCGTCGTAGAACGGGGCGCTCCCGCCCGTGGAGAGCGGGAGCCTCACGATCTCCACCCCGTGCTTCGCGGCATCCTCGACGAGGCTGGGCGGGGGAGCGGCTGCGGTCCAGTCGACCAGCACGTATCCGAGCACGGATGAGGGCGGCACCCGGGTGGTCGCGGACGCTTCGAGACACGCCAGAAGGCGTCGCACCTTTCCGGGGAGGTCGAGGCCCAGCTCTTCCGGGTCGGTGCCGTCCGGATTGGGCACGAAGACCTTGGGCGCTTCCGAGCGGGCGATGGCGTCCGCCACCCCCTCGGGGAGCAGGGTCGCCAGCAAGCTGGTGTAGAAGCTCCCGACCGGATAACAGATGAGCTCCGCCCGTTCGATCAGATCGTCCACCAGCGCGTCGGTGCGCGGACGGACGGGACTCGGGTCGGACGCGGAGCGGCTCAGGAACAGGCGCTCGACCGGCGCCTGGAGCGCGGGTGTGCTCCGCCCCGTGATGCGGTGTTGGCCCACCAGGCGATTGCCGTTCTCCAGCTCCGCGACCAGGTGCAGGTTGGCGTCGACGACCGGACGCACGATGCCGCGCGCTTCCACGAGCTGCGAGAAGAGATAGAGGACCGAGTCGAGATTTCGTCCCTGGTTCAGGTACCCGCCGGCGAGCACGAGATTACCGATAGCGGCGCCGCGCAGGTCGAACGAGTCCGGCATCGCGTCACGAAAGAAGCCCAGGTGGTTCCGCACGATCCCTCGGAGGGGCTCGGGTACGGCCCGCACGAGCGCATCCGAACCACGGATCATCCGGTCGAGCCGGGCGCGGAGGGCGGTGGGCTCCTCGTCGTCCGGGAAGCGGAAGGCGAAGAGCGTGTAGATCTCCGGGTTTCCGCGGACCGTCTGGTCGGCGAGAGCCATGAGCCGGTTCCGCAGATCACCGACGGCCGGCATGCGGAACGCCCGCCGAAGCGCCGCGCTGCTGCCCCCCGAGTCGAACGGCGTGATCAGGTGGATGGAGTTGTGCGTGTAGTCCACGAGCCGCCGGCTGAAGGTCCGGAGCGCGCTGCCGCCGCTGAAGAACAGGAGGCGCGGCCCGAGCTCCGGCGCATGCCGGTACCGCTCGAGGCGGACCTGGTCGGGAATTTGCGCCAGCCTCCGGACGTGCACGGAGACCGGTGGGATGGCGTCTGCGGTCATGGCTCAGTCGCCGCCCGGCCGCCTCGGCCGCAACGGCTCGATCGGCTTCGGCGACGGCGGTGCGATGGAGTGCCAGGCGCGCTCCAGCCAGCCGAGCACCCCGCCGCGGCACTGGTCGATGGGCACGCTCCCCGCTTCGACCCAGGCCTCCTCGGGCTTGGCGCCGGAAAGCGTCGGGCAGCCGCTTCCGAGCGCCCGTCCGGACACGGGATCGTAGCGTACGCGCTCCACTCCGACGGGTGGGAGCCAGACGGCGTTCGACCGTGCGCCGGCTCGCTCCAGGCCGCGCATCCAGCGGGCCCACGCAGGGGCTGCCAGAGCGCCGCCACCCGCGTCCTCCACGATTCTTCCGGGTTGGTCGAGCCCGACCCAGACGCCCGACACCAGGTCCGGGGTGAGTCCCACGAACCAGGCGTCGCGCCCATCGTTCGTCGTGCCCGTCTTGCCCGCGGCCGGTCCCCAGTACCCCGACGCCCGGATCGAGAACGCGGTACCACGGTCCACGACGTCGCGCATGGCATCCAGCACAACGAAGCTGGTGACGCGATCGAGCGCCCTCGGGTCGCGCTCCGGAAATTCGCGCTCCCACAGGACCGCTCCGTCCCTCCCCTCGATCCGCTCGACGAGGTGCGGCGCGAAGACGCGGCCGCCGTTCCCGAACACTGCGTAGGCACCGGTCATCTCGAGCAGGGTCGCATCGAAGGCCCCGATCGCAGTCGCGGGCACGGCGGGGATGGGGCTGAGGATGCCGACCTCGCGGCCGACCGTCCGCAGCACGTCGATGCCGATGTCTTGCGCGAGGTGGGCGGCGGCCCGGTTCGACGACCGCACGAGCGCCTCCCGCAACGGCAGAACGGTCTCTTCCACGTGGTCCGCGGGGAGCCACGGACCCGTCGCGCTCTGGATCGGCACCGTGTCGGCCGACACCGGTGACAGGATGTTCAGCCCCCGCTCGAGCGCCGAGGCCACGAGGAACGGCTTCACGAGCGAACCCACCTGCCGGCGCGCCTGGTCGACCCGGTCGAACTCCGAGCCTTCGAAGTCGCGTCCGCCCACCCAGGCGCGGACCGCGCCCGAGTAGGGGTCGATCGCCACGATGGCTCCCTGGAGCGCGACCGTCGTGTCCGTGACGGCGTACGGTCCGTAGGTGCCGTGCTCGATCGCCTGGAGTTGCGCGGCGAGCGCGAGCGCGCCTTCCTCCTGCACTACGGGGTCGATGGTGGTGAAGACCCGGAGCCCGGGGGTGCCCGCGAGGGCGGGAGCGACTGATCGGACTTCTCGCGTCACCGCGGCGGTCACGTAGCTGCGCTCACGCGCCAACTCGTGGGCCGGGGTCGTCTCCACCGGCCGCGCCCGGGCGGCCTCCGCCTCCTCGTTCGATAAGAGACCCTCCGCGGCGAGGATGGAGAGCACGATGTCGCGCCGGATGCGGGTCCTCTCGGGGTATTGCCGTGGCTCGTAGCGCTCGGGCCCCTGGGTCATGCCGACGAGCGTCGCGATCTCGGCTGCGTCGAGGTCGCCCACGCCCTTGCCGAAGTAGTACCGGGATGCCCGCTCGATCCCGTAGATCCCGTTCCCCAGATAGATCGAGTTGAGGTACAGCGTCAGGACCCGGTCGTGGCCGAGCCGGTCGATCATGCGGGGGGCCGTCGTCGCCTCGATCATCTTGCGACGCCAGGGTCCGACGTCGCGAAGCTGCTCGCTCCAGAGCGTCCGTACGAGCTGCATCGGGATGGTGCTCGCGCCCTCCTCGACCTCGCCCGCCCGCAGGTTCCGGAACGCGGCCCGGAGCACACCGCGCCCGTCCACCCCGCCGTGCTCGTAGAAGCGCCTGTCTTCCACCGCGACGAACGCCTGCCGGACGAGCTGGGGGATCTTGTCGCCCGGGAGCGCGCGGCGGAGCGGCCCGGCGACTTCGGCGAACGTCTCCCCGTTCCGGTCCAGGATCTCGATCGCCTCCGGCAGCGCGGCGCCCGCGACCAGCTCTCCGACGGTGACGCAGTACACCTCGGGAGCGCAGGTGACCGAGAACGACCGGACGACGGCGAAGAGTGACAGCGACACCACTGCGACGGCCAGCAGCACCTTCGCGGCGGTCGGATGTCGACCCATCCATCCTCCCGACGGGAGCTTCGGCCACCTCATGCGCGATCCAAGCGGGCGCCGCGGCTTCTTCCGCTTCCGGCGGGAGGCGGAGGTGGAGCCAGACAGGTGAGTAGACGGACCGGGCGTGACTTCCCAGCCGTCGGCGGGGTACTCGGGGGGTGTCATGAGCGTATTGTGCGGGAGGATCGTGCGTCCATCCCTTTAGATGAAGGAATCGTGCCACGACCCTGCATCCCCGAAACGGCGCGGGATTTGCACGGGATTGCGGATCACGAAGACCTCGAATTTACGAAGAAGATAAGGAGAACCCATGAAGCGCCTAGCGTTCGCGCTCCTCATCCTGACCGGCGCCCCCGCGGCGTCCGCGGCCCAGGTGGCCTGGGACGCCCCGTCGATGATCCGTCCCGGAGCCCCGTCCGGCCTCACCATCCTCCTCCACGAGCCGTACCCGGGGGACGACCTCGGAGCCCTCGTTCTCTGGCGGCAGTCTCCGGCCCCGGTCGGTCTGGGCATCCGTGCAGGCATTACCGAAGACCCCGCGGGCGATCTGGCCGCGCTGTTCGGTCTCGACGTCTCGGGTCCGCTGGCGCAACTGGACGGTGCCGGAGACCCTCAGGTCATCTGGTGGTCCGGGGCCGGGCTCGGCGTCGGCAATGATCTGATCGTCAGCTTTCCCGCGGGCATCGTGCTCGGGTGGAACGTCGTCGGCGAGGGCGTGGTCTTCTCGCCGAGCATCGGGGGACACCTGGCGCTCGACGTCATGAGCGGACCCGGCGACGACCTGGACCTCGACGGCAGCGTCGACCTCGGCGTGGATCTCGGCTTCAACTCCGGCCTGCAGGCGCGCTTCGGCGCGTCCATCGGAGGGCGCGACGCGCTCGCGGTTGGGCTCAGGTTGCCCTTGTAGCACCGCTGACGCCTCCGCACAGGGCTCGAGCCCGTCTCCCGTTCATCCCGTGGGGCGGGCTCGGGTTTCGTGCGGCTTTACCAGCCGAGCGGGGGTGCGGTATGCGGGGGCCGGCGGTGCCGCGTCGCCCCCTCGTACGCCGACGCGATGCCGATGAGCGTGTCCTCGTCCCAGGCTTCGGCGAGCAGCTGCAGGCCCACCGGCAGCGTGCCCGCCCCGACCCACCCCATTGGCACGGTCACCGCGGGAAAGCCGGTGGGCGGCGAGAGGGCCTGGCTGTTGTTCCCGTGCGGCGAGTCCAGGTCGCCGATCAGGCGGGGCGGGTTGTTCCAGGTGGGGTAGGCGAGGGCCTGAACGTCGTACTCGGTCATGGCCGCTCGAACGCCCGCGCGGAGCCGCTCTTCGTTCCGGCTCGCCTCCTGACAGTCCGGGTTCTCGGCCGGGTCGCCGCCGCCCGACTCGAGGTTCCGGCGGACGCGAGGCATCACCGTGACGTGCACGTCACCGCTCTCCTCGATCTCCCGCAGCGTGCGGACCGGCGCATCGGGCACCGTTGCGAGGTACGCCTCGAGGTCGTAGACGAAGCGCGAACAGCCGAGTCCTTCCCGAAGCGATTCGAGGTCGGTGATTTCGAAGTCCTCCACCACCGTGGCTCCGAGCGCGCGCAGGGCCTCGAGGGCCTCGGAGAAGCGGAGGAGCACCTCCGGGTCGGCGGTGCGCGTGTAGGCGAGCTGGCCGACCACGCCGATGCGCACGCCGTCGAGGCGCGTGCGGAGCGCGTCGAGGTAGGAGGCGGAGCGGCGCTCGTCCGCTTCGGCGGTGACGGCGTCCGCAGGATCGGTTCCGGCGATGACGTCCAGCACCCGGACGGCGTCCTCGACCGTCCGCGCCATCGGGCCGCCGACGTCGCGGCTGGCCGAGAGCGGGATGATGCCGTCGCGGCTGGTCAGCCCCTGGGTGGACCGGAAGCCGACGAGGGCGGTGTGGCTCGACGGCCCCCGGATGGAGTTGCCCGTGTCGGTACCGAGCCCGATCAGCCCGAGGTTGGCCGAGACCGCGGCCGCCGTCCCGCCCGACGAGCCCGCCGGCACGCGGTTCAGCGCGTACGGGTTGAAGGTGTAGCCCGGCAGCGCCGAGCCGACGGTCTCGTACGGGGTGAACGCGAACTCGGCGAGGTTCGACTTCGCGAGCACGATGGCGCCGGCCTCGCGGATCCTCCGGACCTGGAAGGCGTCGTCGGCCGGCTGGGACTCGGCCAATGATGCCGATCCGCCCGAGGTGGGCATGTCGTGCGTGTCGTAGTTGTCCTTCACGATGAAGGGGATCCCGTGTAGCGGACCGGTGAGCTGTCCGGTCCGCGCGAGCGCGGCGTCCAGGGAGTCGGCGCGGGCGATGGCGTTCGGGTTCTCGCGGAGGATCGCGTTGAACGACGGTCCCCGCTTGTCGTACGCCTCGATCCGGGCGAGGTAGGCGAGCACCAGGTCACGGGCCGTGAGGGTGCCGGCGAGCATGGCCTCGTGGGCCTCGGCGACCGTGAGCTCGATGAGGTCGACGCCCCCGACGCTCTGGGCGTGCGTGGACTCCGGGTGGGCGAGGCAAAGGCCGGCGGAGATCATGAGCGTGACGAGCGTGTAGCGGATCATGGTCGTATCAGTCCGTCGAGAGGTTCGATGATGCGGCGGCGGCCAGCGTGTGGGCTCGGGTCCAGATGCGGTCGAACATCGGCTCGGTCAAGGTGCCGGTGAACGTGTTCTGCTGGCTCGGGTGGTACGAAGCGAGCACGGTGGGGTGGCCGTCGAGCGCCACCTCGGCGCCATGGCCGAAGGCCGGACGTGGGCTCGGCACCGGCACGCCGCGGTCGGCCAGGACCCTGAGGGTGTGGGCGTAGCTCAGGCCACCGAGCGTGACGATGACCCGGAGCTGGCCGTCGAGGAGGTCTAGCTCGGCCTCCAGCCAGTCACGGCATCGCTTGCGCTCGGCGGGGGTGGGTTTGTTCGCGGGAGGCGCGCAGCGGACCATGGCCGTGATCCACACGTCGGCGAGCTCGAGCCCGTCGTCCCGCGACACGGCGTCGGGCTGGTTCGCGAGGCCGGCCCTGTGGAGCGCGCCGAAGAGCCAGTCGCCGGATCGGTCGCCGGTGAACATGCGTCCGGTCCGGTTGGCTCCGTGTGCCGCGGGCGCCAGCCCGATCACCAGGATGCGCGCCCGGGGGTCGCCGAACGACGGGACGGGCTTGCCCCAGTACGTCTCGTCCCGGAACGACGCCCGCTTTTCCTCGGCTACCTTCTCGCGCCACTTCACGAGGCGGGGACAGCGCGCGCACGCGACCACCGCCCGGTTGAGCGCTGTTAGGTTTTCCGGAGCCAGGGGGCCTCCTCTCCGTGGAACGAGATGGCGAGGCCGCAATGTAAGCCGATGGTCGCCCTGTGCACGCTCCGGCTGGACCCGCGCCCCGCCGATGGGCATCTTCTCGCGGGGGCCCCGACGCCGGGAGCGCCACCCATCAGTCCGGGAGATCACGCATGTCCGAAGCGGTATCGTACGGCCGCTACCTGAAGCTCGACGAGCTGCTCGCGCTCCAGCAGCCGAGAGACCGGGTGGAGCACGACGAGATGCTCTTCATCGTCATCCATCAGGTGTACGAGCTGTGGTTCAAGGAGTTGCTCCACGAGATGGACTATGCGCGGCGACTTCTTGGGGAGGACGGCGACGCGCTGCGGGCCCAGCACACGCTCAACCGGGTGCTCAAGATCATGAAGGTGCTGGTCGCCCAGCTCGACGTGCTCGAGACCATGACGCCCACCGAGTTCCTGACCTTCCGCGACCATCTGGACCGGGCCAGCGGATTCCAGTCGGATCAGTTCCGGCAGCTGGAGTTCGTCCTCGGGCGGAAGAGTCGGCAGGCCGTGGAGCGCTTCGACGAGGGAACTCGGGCGCGCGGGGCGCTCGAGGCGCGCTGGGAGGCGCCGACGATCTGGGATGCGCTCGTCCACTACCTGGCGGGGAAAGGGTATCCGGTACCCCAGGAGGCCCTGGATCGCGACCCCACGGGGCCGATCGAGCCTTCCACCGGGCTTCAGGACGTCCTCGTCGACATCTACCGGAACGATCTGCAGAATGCCCAGCTATGCGAGCACTTCGTCGACCTCGACGAGGGCGTCCAGGAGTGGCGGTACCGTCACGTGAAAATGGTGGAACGGACCATCGGCTCGAAGACGGGAACGGGTGGCTCGGCGGGCTCGGCCTATCTGCGCACGACGCTCGACCACTCGCTGTTCCCGGATCTCTGGGCGATCCGGTCCCGGCTGTGACGGGTCGGGGCCACGACGACGCGTCCGGTGGCACCGACGCGCGCGCCGAGGGGCTCGGTCGTTCGCCGAACCCGCTGGCCCGCCACTACACCCGCTTCCGGGTCTCCGAGCGCCTGCTGCTGACCGGCCACTCCCACCAGGCGTGGCCCGACGTCGCACTCGAGGGCCAGGAACGAGCGTGGCTGGACGCCGCGGAGTACGTGGACGAGAAGTGGGCCCGTGTCGCCGAGCAGACGGAGTCGGTGGCGGAAGGGTATCGGCGCCTCATGGGCGGTATCTCCGGCGACATGGCCATCGACACCAATACGCACGCGCTGGTCGTCCGTTTCCTGTCCGCGCTTCCGCTGCGGGATCGACCGCGGGTGGTCACCACCGACGGCGAGTTCCACACGATTCGCAGGCAGCTCGACCGGCTGGCCGAGGAGGGGGTGGAGGTGGTGAAGGTCGCCGCCACGCCGGTGGCGACGCTGGCCGAGCGGGTCGCCGCCGCCGTCGACGACCGGACCGCCTGCGCCATGGTTTCGTCCGTGCTCTTCGAGTCCGGTCTCGTGGTGCCGGGACTCCCGGTGGCGGCCGAGGCGTGCGCGCGGCATGGCGCGGAGCTGCTCGTGGACGCGTATCACCACCTCAACGCGCTTCCCTTCGATCCGACCGGTCTGGAGCGCGCGTTCGTCGTCGGGGGTGGGTACAAGTATTGTCAGCTCGGGGAAGGGGCGTGCGTGCTCCGCGTGCCGGACGGGTGCACACTCCGTCCGGTGGTGACCGGGTGGTTCGGCGAGTTCGGCGAGATGGCGGAGGCCAAGACGCCCGGGGAGGTCCGCTACGGCGTCAGCGCGCTGCGCTTCGCGGGATCCACTTTCGACCCGACGTCGCACTACCGGGCCGCCCGGGTGTTCCGGTTCTTCCAGGACGAGGAGCTCGACGTGGCATTCCTGCGGGCCGTCGGCCAGCGGCAGCTGGGGGTGCTCACCGACGCCTTCCTCGCCCTCGACGCCGATCCCCGAATCGTGTCGCTGGACGACTCGGTCGAGCTGGACGCGCGCGGTGGGTTCCTCGCGCTGCGGGCGCCCGACGCCGGCCGGCTTTCGGCGGCACTTCGGGAGCGTGACGTGCGCACGGACTTCCGAGGAACGTGGCTCCGTTTCGGGCCGGCACCGTACCTCGACGACCGACAACTTCGGGACGCGATGGCCGCGCTCGGC
>JBBDSM010000107.1:25337-28362 GCA_040904945.1 Gemmatimonadota bacterium | reverse complement strand
ACAGCCCCGACCCACGCCTTGCGGCGCGGGTGCCCCCCGTCGTTGGCACTCCTTGACGTAGCGCGTTGCTATGCCTTCGTCGTGCCGCCTAGGATCTGGGGCTGTGGCGCTCCCAACGCGGCCCACCAGACTTCTACCATGGGCTGCTAGGCGTAGAGCGGGCCTCAGCCCCCGATCAGACGCTCGCTCAACGCGCGCAGCTGCTCCCGGGCGGCTGCGTCGTAGGCCTGAGCGTGGGCACGGGCGGGCTCCTGTCCGTCGAAGTAGCCGCCCGTTCCCAGGTCCGGCTCCAACACGAGCCAGAGCAGGGCGTCTCGTCCTTCCTCGACGGTGGCGCGCGGCCGAACCCCCGCCTCGCGCACCATCTCCGTATCCATGAGCGTCGCGGGATGCAGAGCGTTCACGGAGACGCCGCTCCCTTCCAGAGACTCCGCGAGGTCGAACGTGAACAGGATCTGGGCGAGCTTGCTCTGGCCATAGGCTCGACCGCCGCTGTATCCGCTCTCGAGCATGACGTCGTCGAAGTCGATCTCCGTCTGGGCGACGGACGCGACGTTCACGATGCGTGCCGGGGTGGAGCGCCGGAGGAGTGGCAGGAGGGCGTGGGTGAGCTGGTAGCCCGCGAGATAGTTCACGTGGAAGGAGAGCTCATGGCCGTCCTGGCTGGTGCGGCGGGTGTCGTCCCCCGTCAGCCAGATCCCGGCGTTGTTCACGAGCACGTCGAGCCGTTCGAAGTCGCGCAGGACGGCGTCGGCCAGCCGTCCCGTCGTTTCGACGGAGGCGAGATCGGCCGCATAGAAGGTCGCCGAGCCCGGCCCGGCCTCGATCTCTTCGACCACACCGCGGCCCCGCTCCAGGTCGCGTCCGTGCACGATCACATGCCAGCCCTGCTCGCCCAACGCAATCGCGGTCGCCTGGCCGAGCCCGCTGGTGGATCCGGTGATCATCGCGGTACCGCGGCCCTCGAGGGCTTTCGGCTCGGGTGCGGGCGTGTCCGGCATGATAGTCTGGGCTCCGGTATGGGCGGGGGAGAGGATCAGTAGCGCGGCGAGTGCCACGACCGAGAGTGAGGGACTCTGGGCAAAGAACGGTCTCATTTGGCGACCTCTCCGATCGGGACCTGAATGCGCGACGAGGGGATATGGAACGTATCTTTTTCAAGCCATTCACCACAGTTCGATGAAGAGGAAGGGGACGATGACGAGAGGCGTGACGATGCACGGGAAGGCTGGATGCCGCGACGGCGCGATCCGGGTTCGGCTCTTTGCGGGATTGACCGCGTTGGCGGCGATGGCCGCTTGCTCGACCGCGCCGCCTTCCACGGTGCCACCCGCCCAGCCCGCCGCCACCGGGGCCGCCATCGAGACCGAGCGTCTCGAGACGACGCTGTACGCGTTCGCCCACGATTCCATGATGGGTCGCGAGGCCGGCACCGAGGGGCACCGGCGGGCCGTTCGGTACCTCGAGGAGCGTGCGCGGGCCTACGGTCTCGAGCCCGCGGGCGAGAACGGGACGTACCTCCAGGAGGTGCCGCTCGTGCGGCGCGGCATGCGCTCCACGCTGCGCGATCCGTCCGGCGCCATTGCGGTCGGCCCGGACTTCGCGCCCCTCGTGCTCGAGGACCTGAACTCGCCGGCGTCGCTCGACTTCACGGGCATTCCGGTCGTCTATGGGGGCGACATGGCGGGGCCCAACGAGATCTCCGCCGAAGAAGGCGCGGGTAAGATCGTGGTGCTGGGCGCGGCGCGCGGTCCGGAAGGCCGTGCGTTCGGACTGGTGGGCCCGACGCTGCAGAAGCTCCAGGGCGCTGCCGCCGTGCTCATGGCCTCGACCGACTATGCGGATCCGGAGATCATGGAGTTCCTGCTCGAGCCGCAGGTGGCGCTCGACGAAGGGGACGACGCGGGGATCGAGACGGGCGACGGGCCGCTGCTCGCCTTCGTGTCGGAGGCGCTCGTGGAGCGGCTTTTCGGCGCGGGCGTGGACGCGCTGGAGACCGGCGCCGAAGGACCGTCCCTCACGGGAACGCTCGAGCCCAGCGAGGAGCCGGTGGACGTCCCGACGTACAACGTCGTCGCCCGCATCTCCGGGAGCGACCCGGCGCTGCGCGACGAGCACGTCGTGCTCTCGGCGCACAGCGATCACGTGGGCGTCAGCCGGCCGCCCCTGCCGCACGACTCACTCCGTGCGTACCTCGAGGTCGTGCGCCCTGGCGGAGCCGAGGACCCCGAGCGTGAGCCGACGCCGGAGGAGGCGGAGCAGATCCGCGCGATTTTGGCTGAGCAGGGACGGAGCAACCGGCCGGACTCCATCAACAACGGTGCCGACGACGACGCGAGCGGGAGCATGGCGCTTCTGGAGATCGGACGGGTGATCGCCGCGTCCACCGAGCGCCCCCGCCGGTCGGTGCTCCTGGTGTGGCACACGGCCGAGGAAGGCGGGCTTCTCGGAGCCCGGTACTACACCGACAACCCGACGGTGCCGCGCGACCAGATGGTCACGACCGTGAACATCGACATGGTCGGACGCGGCACGGTCGAGGACACGGAGCTGGGCGGCCCCGGGTATCTGACGCTCATCGGCAGCCGCAGGCTGTCCACGCAGCTCGGTGACCTGGTCGAGGACGTGAACCAGCAGGGAGGCCACGGCTTCGACTTCGACTATCAGTACGACGCCGAAGGGCACCCGCAGCAGTTCTACTGCCGGAGCGATCACTACATGTATGCCCGCTACGGCATCCCGGTCGTCTTCATGAGCACCGGCGGTCACCGCGACTACCATCAGCGGACCGACGAGGCCCAGTACATCGACTACGAAAAGCTGACCAGCGTGTCGGCGTTCGTGCACGACCTCGTGACGGACGTTGCCAACCTCGATGAGCGGCCTCTCGTGGACGGTCCAGTTCCGGACCCGAACGCGCCGTGTCGGCAGTAGGGATCGCTCTGCGCGACCTCCGGCCGGAGGACTGGCCGGAGGTCCGTCGCATCTACGAGGAGGGGATCGCCACGGGAGACGCGACCTTCGA
>JBBDSM010000107.1:21653-25237 GCA_040904945.1 Gemmatimonadota bacterium | reverse complement strand
TCTGGACGCTCCAGGCGGGGATCTTCCCGGAGAACGGGGCGACGCTCGCCCTCCACCGGAAGCATGGGTTTCGGGAGGTGGGACGCCGGGAGCGGATCGGGCGGATGGACGGGCGTTGGCGCGACACGCTTCTGCTCGAGCGGAGGAGCACGGTGGTCGGGATGGAGTGACCGCCTCGCGGGTCGGGACGGGTTGCGGTCCGGCTCGCCGTTCCGCGAGAATCCGGTATGGAAGTCATCGTCTATCCGAACCAGGCCCGCCCCGGCGTGGGACTCCGCCCGAAGAGCGAGAGCCAGCGCCCCCTTCTTCCGCAGCACAGCCGCCATTGCCCGGTGCTCGAAGCCGGCAGCGCGCTGGGCTACCTCGTGTATCCGCCGCTCGAGAAGCACGAGGCGTTCTTCGTCGAGTACAACGGCGAGGGGATCTACGACTTCAAGTATTTCCTCGCGAACGCGCAGGGAAAGTGGGAGCCACTCTTCGCGGTCCGTTGGCAACTCCCGGTCGGGAGCATCGGCAAGCTGAAGAGCGAAGTCGCCTTCGCCGTGAAGGACCCACCTATCGACGAGGCGGGTGCGAAGCGGATCGTGCGGGCGTTCATCGTTCCCGAAGATCTCGGGACGCCCCCGGGAGCGATCACGTTCCGTGGGGCCTACAACTTCCGCACGCCCGAGGGATGGGACACGGTCTACACGTCGGTCCTGAACCACATCGATCGGCCGGTCGCTCCTGCGCTTACGGTGCGCGTGGAAACAGACTGGTATGCGCAGCACACGGAGTTCCGCTACGTGCTCGAGCCCGGACAGGGGATGCCGGGTGCGCATAGTCTGCCCATTGGGCAGGTCCTGTTCGTCCCTCGTGAGGACCCGACGCTCCGGGACGCGACCGAGGAGGAGGTCGAGGAGATCAACGCGTCGAGGGTCGACTTCAACGAGAAGAAGTCCGACGAGAAGAAGACCACGCGCTACGGCTTGGAGTACAGCCCGCATTACGCCAAGGAGAGCCGGGCGCGGCGCGGTGTGGGCGCCTCGCAGGCGGACGACGAAGCGGACGACGACGAGGGCGCCGCGGACGACTAAGCCCACCCGCCATCCCGGGACCGTCGGTTGACGCTCCCCCGCGACGCAGACTAGGTTGATCCCACAATTCAAGAATCTGCGGGCGGTGCAATTCGGAAGCCGGTGAGAATCCGGCACGGCCCCGCCACTGTGATGGGCTCGGCAGCAGCAACGCCGAACGGCCCCCTCGAAAAAGCCACTGGGGTTAGAACACCCTGGGAAGGCGAGGGGACGCCGCCCTAGTCAGGAGACCTGCACGCCCGCGTTCCTCAGCACTCTTCGAGGGGAAGCGTGCGGGCTTTTTCGTATCTGGCGGGAGCGTTGGCGCTCCTCGCAACGACATCCGATGTCGGGGCTCAGTTCCCCGGCGAGCTTCGGGGCGACGTCGTCGACGTGCTCTCCGGGCGTCCCGTTGCGTCCGCGGTGGTGCGCGTCGCCGGGGTGTCCGCGACGACCGACGCGGCCGGTGCATTCCACCTCCGTGGCCTCGAGCCGGGTGAGCACCGCCTCTCGGTGATCGCGACGGGCTTTCTGGCGGCCGAGCGGCCCGTCGTCGTCGAGAACGGGACGGTGACCGACGTCCACCTGGAAGTCGTTCCCGACGTGGTGGAGGTCGAGGGTGTCGTTGCCCGGGTCGACCGAGCGCCCACGGGCGTGCGGACCCTGTCGGGCGCGGAGCTCCGAGCGGTACCGGCGCGAACCGTCGGCGAGATCGCGGCCAGCCTGCCGGGGGTGACCATCGCCTCGAGGGGCCCGGGAGCCGCGGAGGTCCCGTCCATTCGTGGGAGCGGCGGAGACGCCGTGCTCGTGCTGGTGGACGGCGTGCCCATCAACGACCCGGTGACGGGCGAGGCCGACCTCTCCACGCTTCCCGCGGCCACGGTGTCGGCCATCCACGTGCTTCCCGGTGGCCGCTCCGCCCGCTACGGCGCGCGTGCCGAGGGTGGCGTGATCCTGGTGGAGACCGGGGGGGGCGAGCGCTCCGGGGTGTCCTTGGGCGGTGCCGTCGGGTCGCTCGGACGCCGCGCCCTGGACGGGTCCTGGCGCGGCTTCCTGTGGGGCGGCGCGCTCTCGGTCGCAGCGGGACTCGACCAGCTCGACGGCCGCTTCAAGCACGACGTTCCAGCCGAGGCCGGCGGTGGTCGGGCGACTCGCGAGAACGCGTTCGCCGACGGTCAGCACGGACGCCTCGGCTGGAGCGTCGACGGCCGGCGGTCGAGCCTCGGGCTCACACTCTCCGGCGAGCGGCTCCAGCGCGGGCTTCCGGGACGAAGCTTCGCGCCCTCGGAGGCCGGTCGGCAGGAGCTGGAACGCGTGCGCGCGTCTGGGAGATGGGACTGGACGCCCGACGAGCCATGGCGCCTCGGAGCGAGCGCCTACGTCGTCTCGCAGGCCATGGAGCATCGCGATCCGGCGCCGCCCTTCGGTAACCCGTTCGACGAGAGGACGACGCTGCGCGGCGCGGGCTCGGAGGTTCAGGCCTCGTACCACGCGTCGCCCGCGCTCCGCCTGGCGAGCGGTCTGGACGTCGCCCACCTCGAGGTGCGGAGCAGCCAGCTCGCCGACGGGATGGGCACCGTCGGGCGCACCGACGTCGGGGCTTGGCTGACCGTTTCCGGGGACGGTCCCTCGGGCACGTCGCTGTCCGCCACGGCGCGCCTCGATCGCTCGGGCCTCCCGGCTCGCTTCTACGCGAGCCACGACCTGGGCCTGGGATGGGCCGGTGCGTTGGGCGCCCGCGTCCGCCTCGCGCACCGCAGCTCGTTCAGCCCGCCCACGCTCGGCGATCAGTTCTTCCGCGAAGGGGTGGGCGTCGAGCCCAACCCCGACCTCCGGGCGGAGCGTGTGCCGTCCGAGTGGGCCGCCTCGTTGGGGTGGGAGGGGGAGACCGGCGGGCTCGTCATCGACGCCGAGGCCGAAGCGTATCTGGGCGACATCCAGGGGATGATCGTCTGGCTTCCCGACTTCCGGTTCGTATGGAGTCCGCGCAACCACGACGTTCGCCGTCGAGGGCTCGAGCTGTCCGCCCGCCTCCGGCAGGCGGGCTCCGGATGGGACCTCCGCGGTCACGCCGCGTGGAACCGCACCACTTACGACCGACCCGGGCTCGAAGACGCCCAGGTGGTCTATCGGCCCGAGCTGTCCGGTGGCGGGGTCGTCGCCTGGTCCGGCGCTCGCTGGGCCGTGTCCGTCTCGACGCAGCTGGTGGGCGCCCGCTATCCCGTGCCCAACCGGGTCAACCGCCTTCCTCCCTTCTGGACCACCGACGTCGCCCTGTCACGGCGATGGGATACGTCGCTGGGGCCGCTCGGCATCGGCCTTTCGATGGACCGCGCTTTCGACAACGAAGACTCGCTGATCTTCGCCTATCCCGAGCCCGGACGGACCGTCCGGCTCACCGCGCGGCTCGGAGGCTGAGCCCGTGCGTTTCATTCTCCAAAGGAATCTTTCCATGTATCGCCAGAACAAGTTGTTCGCCCTTCTCGTCGTCGCGATCTCCCTCGTGTGGTTGCCGGCCTGCTCCGACGA
>JBBDSM010000107.1:16411-21553 GCA_040904945.1 Gemmatimonadota bacterium | reverse complement strand
CATCGCCTTCGACGCTTCGGGCCGCGTGTATGCCCTCAATCCGGACTGCCAGAATCCGGCGGTGGCACACCGGCTGACGTCGGCCTTCGAGTCGGAGCTGGAGATTCCGGTGGGGATCTGCCCGTTCGGCATCGGCTTCACGGAGATCGAGGACGAGGGATGAGGCCAGGCGGCTCCAGTCGCCTGCGGGCGCGTCCCCGAACCGGGGGCGCGCTCCTGTGCGTCCTGGCCTCGATGGTCGTCGGCTGCGGACTCGAGACCCCGCGGGCGGATGCGGCCGCCGAGGAATCGGGCGCCGAGCGGTTCGTGGTCGACGGGCGGGGGGTGCGGCTGCCGCTCACGACGCCGCGCGAGCGTGTGGTCTCGCTCGTGCCGTCGCTCACGGAAGTGGTGGCCGCCGTGGGCGGAGCCGGACAGCTCGTGGGGCGCACGCGCTTCGACGAGGATCCTCGGGTCGCCGGGGTGCCGTCCGTGGGGGGCACCGTCGACCCCGACGTCGAGGCGATCCTGGATCTCCGTCCGGACCTGGTGATCACGTGGTCCGACGCCGATGCCCGGTCCCTGACCGACCGCTTCGAAGGGTTCGGGATTCCCGTGTACGCGGCTCGAGCACGATCCATCGCCGACTTCGAGCGACATACGCTCGCGCTCGGAGCCCTGCTCGGACGGGACGACGAGGGTCGGGCGGTCGTCCGGGACGTGCGCCGGCGGCTCGACGCCCTTCGCGTCGACGTGTCAGGGGAGGACGACCGTCCGAGCGTTCTCTTCGTCGTGTGGCCCAGGCCCCTTATCACGACCGGCGGGGGCACGTTCGTCGACGAGCTGATCCGGGTGGTGGGCGGGCGGGGCACGTTCGACGACGTCCGGGATCCGTGGCCCACGGTGTCGTTCGAGCAGGTTCTCGAGCGACGCCCGGACGTGGTCGTCGTCGCGAGCGAGCACGCGGAGGGCCTGGTGCCCGACTGGATCGAGCGCGATCCGCTCTGGAATTCGCTCGCCGCGGTGCGCTCGGGGCATGTCCACCTCGTCGACGCCGACCTCTTCAATCGCCCCGGACCCCGCATGGCGGAGGCGGCCGAAGAGCTGGCGGGTTACGTGCGCGCGACGCGATCGGACGACCGGGCGACGTCGCGGGACGGGGACGCCGGGCGGGGTGGGCGGAGGTGACGGGCTCGACCGGACCGGTGCGCTCCGGCATCGGGGGCGCTTTCTCGGCCTTGGGCTTCCTGACGGTCCTGCCCGTTCCGGAGGCGCTGGCGGCGAGAGGACGGGGGGTAGCCACCGTCTTCTTCCCCTGGATCGGTGCGTTGCTCGGCGTCTCGGCCGCGGGCGTCGTGCGGCTCCCAGGGGACGCGTATCTGGGGGCCGTGCTGGCGCTGTCGTTGCTGTTCCTCGCCACCGGTGGGCTTCACTGGGACGGGTGGGCCGACGTCGCGGATGCCGCGGTGCCCCCGGGGCTGGCGCCGGAGAGGCGAGTCGCCATCCTCGGCGACCCGCGGGTCGGAGCGCACGCGACCGTCGCCGTCGGCCTCCTCCTCCTGCTCGCGGTCTGGGGCCTCGCCCGGGCCCCGCTCTGGGGGATCGTCATCGGCTCGGCCCTCGGACGCTGGGTGATGGTGGGTACCCTCCGCTGGGCTCCGTCCCTACGCAACGAGGGCGCGGGTGCGGGGATGCGCGGCGACGCCCGCCCGCTGCTGGCCGGTGTGGGCGTTCTGGCGCTCGTGACCGCGGCTACGGCGCTGGGCGGAGGCGGACGCCTCGTGCTCGCGGTGAGCTGCGGGCTCGGGGTGGCGGCCCTGGGGACGACGGTCCTCGTCCGCCGTCTCGGCGGCCTCAACGGCGACGGTCACGGCGCCGTCGGCCTGCTCACGGAGATCACGACCTGGGCGGCCTCCGCCCAGCTCGCGCCCGTGGCATGACGAACGCGCTCGTCCTGGCCACGGCATGGGCCGCGGATCGTCTCCTCGGAGAGCCTCCTGTCGGACATCCGGTCCGCGGCATGGGCGCCGTCCTCGTTCGGGCGCGCCGATGGAACGCCGACGCGTCGCTCTCCGAGGCCGGTCGCCGAGGGGCGGGCGCGTTGCTCCTCACCGCCGGTGCGTTGAGCTCCTGGCACGTCGGTCGACGGCTGGCGCGGGCCGGGAATCCGCTCCGGGCCGGCCTTGCGATCTCTTCGGTCATCTCCCTGAACGAGCTCGTTGCCGCCGGACGGAGGGTGAGGATCCACCTCGAGCGGGGGGACCTGGGCGCGGCGCGGGCCTCCCTGGGCCGGGATCTCGTGAGCCGCGACACCTCGGAGCTCACGGAATCCGAGGTGGCCGGCGCCACCGTCCAGTCTCTCGCCGAGAACCTGAACGATGCCTTCGTGGCGCCGCTGTTCTGGGCCGCCGTCGGAGGCGGAGGCGCGGCCTGGGCGTTCAGGTTCGTCAACACCGCGGACGCGGTGCTCGGCTACCGGACGCCGGAGCTGGCGTCGTTCGGCTGGGCCTCCGCGCGCGCCGACGATCTTCTCGGGTGGATCCCTGCCAGGCTGACCGCGGCGTCCATCGTGCTGGCCGCGCCGCTCGTGGGGGCTTCCGCCGGGAGCGCGGTCCGCGCGGCGCGGGCGTCGGCCGGCCGGACGCCGAGCCCGAACGGCGGGTGGCCGATGGCGGCGGCGGCCGGCGCTCTGGACGTGCGGTTGGAGAAGCGCGGAGCCTACGTGCTGAACGATGGCGGATACGATCCTGCCGCAGGGACGGTGCGCCGCGCTGAACGACTGATCGAGGTGGCGGGAGCCCTGACGGTTGCCGCCATCGGCTTCGCCGTGGAGAGAGCTCGATGACCGCCTGGATCGACGGGATCGGAGCAGGATCCCTCGACGCGGTGCACGGCGGGCCCGGTCCTGGTGGCCTTCCCGACGGAGTCGTCGATTTCTCCGTGAACGTGAACCCGTTCGGCCCGGCCCCCGCGGCTCGCGAAGCCTGGAAGCGCGCCGATCCGGCGAGCTATCCGGACCCGTCCGCCGTGGACGTGCGCCGGGCGGCGTCGGAGCTCTGGGCCGTGCCCATGGAGTGTGTGCGCTTCGGCGCGGGCGCCACCGAGCATCTCCATCGGGCCGCCCTGGCGTGGCTGGAGCCGGGCGAGGTCGGCGTCGTGCCCGAGCCGTGCTTCGCGGAGTATGCTCGGGCGCTGACCATCGCGCGGGGGAGGGTCGTCCGGGTACCACCGGCGGACGAAGACGGCACCCTCGATCTGGCGGGCACGGTCCGGTCCGCCAGACGGCACCGGGCGCGGATGGTGTATCTCGGGCGCCCCAACACGCCCACGGGCGAGGTCGTCGGGCTGGACGCCCTCGAGGCCTTGCGGTCCGCGCTTCCCGAGGAATGCCTGTTGGTGCTCGACGAGTCGTTCCTGTCATTCGACGCGGAGTCGGTGCGCGTGCCGCCGGCTCTGGGGCCGGCGCCCGGGGTGCTCGGCGTGCGCTCCATCACGAAAGACTGTGGGCTGGCCGGCCTGCGAGCCGGGTTCGCTATCGGACCTCCGAGGGTGGTGGAGGCGCTCGACCGCATCGCTCTTCCCTGGTCCGCGTCCGCGCCGGCCCAGCTCGGCGCCAGGGCGTCGCTCGAGCCCGGATCGGTCCAGTACCTCGACGACACCCTCCGCCGGGTTCGCGCGGAGCTCGGACGCCTCAAGGAGGATCTCGTCGAGCTCGGGCTCGAGCCCCGACCGTCCCGCGCGAACTTCACGTGCGTCCGGATCCCCCGGAAGGCGACGCTCGTGGCGGCGTTGGCCGAGCGCGGCATCCGGGTGCGCGACTGCGCTTCGTTCGGGCTCCCTGCGCACATCCGTGTCGGGGTCCGGCTCCCCGAGCAGAATCGGCGGCTCGTCGGAGAGCTCCGCGACCTCCTCTCCCCCGCACCCGACGGGAGGGGCCCGTGCGCCTGATCCTGGTGCGTCACGGGGAGACGGCCTGGAACGAGGCCGGACGGTACCAGGGGTGGGAGGACCCGCCTCTCTCGCCGAGAGGGTGGACCACGGCCCGCGGGATCGCGGCGAGGCTGCGCCTGCGCGGAGTGACCCGTTGCGCGCTGTGGTCGAGCGACCTCCGAAGGGCGGTGCTGACGGCCAGGGTGGCCATGGGACGCATGCCGCGGATCGACGCGCGACTGCGTGAGCTGGACTTCGGCGCCTTCGCCGGGCGCACGTATCAGGAGAACGTCGACCGCTTCGGATCGCGATTCGTGTCGTGGGTGGAGCACCGCGGCCGGCCCGCGCCGCCCGGGGGTGAAGCGCTGGACGACTTCTTCGGGCGCACCCGCGAATGGCTGGACGGCGTACGGCGCTCCACTTCGGCCGACGAGACGGTGGTGGCCGTGACCCATGGCGGGGTGGTGCGCACGCTCGTCCGCCCGTTCACGGACGAGGAGCACTGGCCCGGCAACGGAGAGATCACCGTGCTGCGATGGACCGAAGGGCGCGAGAACCCCGACATCGAACGATGGACACGAGACCAGGAGGAAGCATGACCGATATGCCCGATCCGGCGCGGCACCCCGACGAGGGAGCCCGTCACCCGAAAGCCCCCCGCCCGAAGACCCGTACCCCCGGCCCCTACCCGGTACCACCACGGGAGCGCAGGACCGGCCTCGTCATCGTGAACACCGGAAACGGGAAGGGGAAGACGACGGCTGCTCTCGGCATCCTGCTACGGGCCAGAGGCCGTGACATGTCCGTGGCGATGCTCCAGTTCATCAAGAGCGCGGATACGGAGCGTGGAGAGCATGTCGCGGCTCGACGTCTCGGGGTGGACGTGATCCCGATGGGGGCCGGCTTCACGTGGCTCTCCGAGCGCATCGACGAGGACCGGGCGCTCGCGCGCGAATGCTGGGCGCGCTGCACGGACGTGCTGCTTTCCGGAGACTGGGACGTGGTCGTGTTCGACGAGCTGACGTACGCGCTCCACTACGGGTGGCTCGAGCACGACGAGGTGTTCGACGTGCTCGAAAGGCGTCCGAAGGGAACACACGTGGTCATCACGGGGCGGAATGCCACCGACGAGCTCGTCGCGTACGCCGATCTCGTCACCGAGATGCGAGAGGTCAAGCATCCGTACCGGACGCAGGGGCTGGGCGCCCAGCCCGGCATCGAGCTGTGAGCGCC
>JBBDSM010000107.1:0-16311 GCA_040904945.1 Gemmatimonadota bacterium | reverse complement strand
CGCCCCCGAGGTGCCCACCCCTCACGTGCCCGCCCCCGAGATCCCTGCCGCCGTGGCCGCCCTGGTCCGGGCCATTCGGCCTCCGAACGGCGCGTCCGTCCCGGAGATCCGGGCTCGTCTGGACGATCTCACCAAGCCGCGGGGGAGCCTCGGGCGTCTCGAGGACGCCGCCTGCTTCCTCGCCCGCATCCTGGGCTGCCCTCCGCCCCGGCTCGAGCCGCGAGCGGTGGTCGTGCTGGCCGGAGACCACGGCGTCACCGCCCGGGGCGTGAGCGCGTATCCTTCCGAGGTGACCACCCAGATGTGCCGCAACATCGGAGACGGTGGCGCGGCGGTGTCCGTGCTGGCACGGCGCGTAGGGGCGCGACTCGTGATCGCGGACCTCGGCGTACGCGCCCCCGTGGATCATCCGGCCGTGCTCGATCGCAACGTCGTCCGCGGCACGCGCGATCTCGCCGATGGGCCGGCGCTGACCGCCGCCGAGGTGGAGCGGGCCATCGTGGCGGGCGCGGCTCTCGTGGCCACCGAGGCGGCGGACGCGCGGCTTCTCGCTATCGGAGAGATGGGGATCGGTAACACCACCGCCGCGGCGGCCGTCACGGCCGCGCTCCTCGACCTCCCGGCCGACGCGGTCGTCGGCCCGGGGACCGGCGTGGACGAAGCCGGGCTCGAGCGGAAGCGCCGGGCCCTTCGGCTCGCGCTGGAGCGGCTCCGCCCCGCGGCCGGGGCCGAGGCGCCAGGGCCTCTGGACGTCCTCCGGGAGGTTGGCGGCGCCGAGATCGCAGGGCTGGTCGGGGTAGTCCTCGAGGGTGCGCGCCGCGGGGTTCCGGTGGTCCTGGACGGCTTCATATCGACGGCCGCCGCGCTCGTGGCGGTCCGCGTCGCTCCGCAGGCCGCCTCCTACCTCGTCGCCTCGCATCGCTCCGCCGAGCCCGGCCACGCGCTGCAGCTCGACGCCCTCTGGCTGGAGCCGCTCCTCGATCTGGGCCTCCGGCTCGGCGAAGGGTCGGGCGCCACGCTGGCCATTCCGCTCCTCGATGCGGCGGCGGACATCCTGCGTGACATGGCGACGTTCTCGTCGGCAGGCGTCACCACGGACGCGGCTCCGGCGGAAGCGAGCACGTGACGCCGGGCTCGTCGGTCCCGCCGGCGGAAGCGGGCATGGCGCGTACGCTGATGGTGCAGGGGACGGCCTCGGGCGTGGGCAAGTCCTGGATGGTCACCGCGCTCTGCCGGATCCTGCGGCGGCGCGGGTGCCGCGTGGCGCCGTTCAAGGCCCAGAACATGTCGAACAACGCCGCCGTGACGCGGAGCGGCGGGGAGGTCGGGCGGGCGCAGGCGCTGCAGGCCGAGGCGGCGGGTGTGGAGGTCGACGAGCGCATGAATCCGGTGCTCCTGAAGCCCATCGCCGACGATCGGTCCGACGTCGTGGTGATGGGGCGGTCCCGCCCCGACCTCTCCGCCATGCCCTGGCTCGAGCGACGCGGGGCGCTCTGGCCCGAGGTCACGAGCGCCCTCGATTCCCTCCGACGGGACTTCGATTGGGTGGTGATTGAAGGCGCCGGATCACCCGCCGAGGTGAACCTGCGACGAGCCGACATCGTGAACATGGCCGTGGCGCACTACGCCCAGGCCCCCGTGCTGCTCGTGGCGGACATCGACCGTGGGGGCGCGTTCGCGGCTCTCGTGGGCACCTGGCAGCTCCTCCCTCCGGAGGACCGGGAGCGGATCCGCGGGTTCGTCCTGAACCGGTTCCGGGGAGATCCGGGGTTGCTCGGTGATGCCCCGGAGGTCGTGCGGACACACACCGGGGTCGACGTCATCGGTGTCGTGCCCTGGATCCGGGCTCGTCTCCCCGAGGAGGATGCCGCGACCCTGGAGCGGTCGTCCGACGTCGGAGGGGACCGGGCTGCGCGAGCTCGAGCGCAATCCGGGACGGACGCGGGACCGGATGGGCCGTGGGTCGCGATCGTCCGCCTCCCCCGCGTCGCGAACTTCGACGACGTCCTTCCGCTCGAGGAAGATCTCGCGGTGGCCCGGCCGGCCGGCGGCGTCCGATGGGTCGAGGAGCCCTCGGAGCTTCGAGGCGCACGGGCCGTCGTCCTGCCCGGCACCCGGAACGTCGTCGCAGACCTCGCGTGGCTCCACGAGACCGGCCTCGCTCGGGCGATCCGCCGCCTCGCCGAGGAAGGTACGGCCGTGCTCGGGCTGTGCGGCGGCTATCAGATGCTCGGCGCGCGCGTCGACGATCCGGAGTCGCTGGAGGGCGGGGGCACCACGGTGGGCCTCGGGCTGTTGCCGGTCGAGACTACGCTGGAGCGGTCCAAGGACGTGCGCCGCGTGCGCGCGATCTGGAGCCTCGGGGGCAGCGGATCGAGATCGGGCGAGCTGGGGGGCTACGAGATCCATCACGGTGTCACGCGCCTCGCCGAGGAGGACGCGTCGGCGTTCGTCCGGGACGCCCACGATCCCGCCCGGGTGCTCGGCTACCGCCGTGGGCGCGTCTGGGGAACGTACGTCCATGGGTGCCTCCGCGACGACGCCTTCCGCTCGGCATGGCTGGAGTCCATGGGCGTGACGTCCTCGGACCCCCGCGCCCTCGGCATTGTGAATCCCATCGACGTCGTGGCCGACGCGGTGGATGCCGCGCTCGATCTCGACGAGATCCTCGGCGCGTCATGAAGATCGTGCTCGTGACCGGTGGGGCGCGGGCCGGGAAGAGCCGCTGGGCCGAAGGGGAGGCGACTCGCCTGGCCGGCCCGGCCGTGACGTATGTGGCCACGGCCGAGCCCCACGACGACGAGATGATGCGTCGCATCGCGGCGCACCGAGCTGAGCGCCCCAGCGGATGGGCGACCATCGAGGAGCCCCTCGATGTTCCGCAGGCCGTTACTCGAGCTTCGAGCGGCGTTGTCCTGGTGGACTGCCTCACGCTCTGGGTCTCCAACCTGATGTTGGCCGGCGGGGAGTGGGTGGATTCCTCGGAGGCTGAAGCTCGGGTCCAGGCCGCGGTGGATGCGCTTCTCGAGGCCGCCGGCGCGCGCGACGGCACGCTCCTGGTGGTCACCAACGAGGTCGGCCTGGGGATCGTGCCGGCCAACGAGGCGGCCCGGGCGTACCGGGATCTCCTCGGGTGGACGAACGCGCGGGTCGCCGCGCAAGCGGCCCGGGTCGTGCTGATGGTGGCGGGACTACCGGTCACCGTGCGCTGACGGCCCGGTCCCCTCTGGCCATGACCGCGTCCGGGGGCGAGGATACGCGGAGTCCACCGCACCCTCAGGAAGCGCGACATGGCTTTTCAGATCGACTCGCTGGCGGTCACCGATGGTCTCATGTACGGCATGACGTCCGAGACGCAGTCCAAGGTGCTCGCGTCGGCGCTGATGATCGTAGCGCTGATCATCGGCCGCCGGATCCTGCTCAAGGTCGTCGACCGGCAGGTCGAGGACCGAGTGCTCGTCTATCGGTGGTCCAAGGCGTCGGGGTACGCCACGTTCGTCATCGGGCTGCTCGTCATCGTGCAGGTCTGGTTCACGGCGATCCGGTCGCTCGGGACCTTCCTCGGCCTGGTCTCGGCGGGTCTCGCCATCGCACTCAAGGACCTCATCACCGATATAGCGGGCTGGGCGTTCATCATGTGGCGAAAGCCGTTCGAGCTGGGCGACCGTATCCAGCTTGGAAAGGAAGCCGGGGACGTCGTCGATATCCGGTTGTTCGCGTTCACGATCATGGAGATCGGAAATTGGGTCGCGGCTGATCAGAGCACGGGCCGGATGATCCACGTCCCCAACGCGCGGGTCTTCAGCGAGCCGCTCGCGAATTACACGGCGGGTTTTCCCTTCCTGTGGAACGAGCTCCCAGTGCTCATCACCTTCGAGAGCGACTGGCGCCGAGCCAAGCGGATCCTGGAAGAGGTCGCCGTGGTCGAGACGGAGGGGGTGAGCCAGGAAGCCGAGCAGACGCTCAAGAGGACGTCGAAGCGGTTCCTGATCCACTACAGCCTCTTCACGCCGGCGGTCTACACCTCCGTGCGGGACAGCGGGGTGCTGCTGACCATCCGCTACCTCTGCCATCCGAGGCAGCGGCGAGGCACGTCCCAGGCCATGTGGGAGCGGATCCTGGACACCTTCGACCGCGAGGACGGCATCGATTTCGCCTACCCGACCCAGCGACTCTACCTGAATCCGCTCGAAGGAAAGCCCGACGCACGGGCGCCGTGGCGATCTCCGACCGATGGGGAATGAGCGGCCCCGGGTCTTCAGCACCCACTCGCAGCAGCGCGACCCCAGCACGGAACAGTCGATGTCCACAAGACACGTACGTACGCTCTCACTCCTGACCCTCGCCGTCATCGCGTTGACGGGGTGCTCCGGCGTGACCGACGATCCCATGCCGCAGCCCATCGAGGCGGAGGACGGTGTGATCGTGGTCGGCTACGAGGAATTCGCGCGGCTCCCGGAGGCACCGGGGGGTACGGCCCGGCCCATGTTGCTCGTCGACGAGCCGGGCACGGGGCGGATGTTCGTGAACGACATGTGGGGACCGGTCCATGTCGTGGGTTACGACGGCAGCGTGACCGAGTACCTGAACGTGGACGCCGCACGGTGGGGCGTGCCCGTCGACGCCTCGGGACGCGAGCGCGGCTTCCAGAGCTTCGCGCTCCATCCGGACTTCGGTCGAGAAGGCGCTCCGGGCTTCGGTAAGCTCTACACCTGGTCCGACACCGAGGATACCTCGCCCGCTGCGGATTTCCATCCCGGAGACGAAGACGGACCGCATCACACGGTCCTCTTGGAGTGGACCGCGGAAGATCCCACCGCTCCGGCATACGACGGCGGTCCGCCCCGGGAGCTCCTACGCATCGAACAGCCGTTCGGTAACCACAATGCCGGCCATCTGGCGTTCAACCCGCTCGCGTCGCCGGGCGACGCCGACTTCGGAACGCTCTACGTCGGGGTCGCCGACGGCGGGAGTGGCGGCGATCCCCTCGCGCTCGCGCAGAATCCGGCGAGCCCGTTCGGGAAGATCCTCCGTATCGACCCACTGGGCTCGGACGGATCGACCGGGGAGTACGGCATTCCCTCGGACAATCCCTTCGCGGGCTCGGACGACGGGACGCTCCCCGAGATCTTCGCCTCCGGCCTCCGCAATCCCCAGCGATTCGGCTGGGACCCGGCGAACGGCAACCTCTATGTCGCCGATATCGGGCAGAACGCGGTCGAAGAGTTGAGCCCGGTCCCGGCCGGCGGCGACCTCGGTTGGAACCGTTGGGAGGGCAGCTACCGATTCGTGAGCCGTTCGGGTGTCGACCCGCGGGATCCACGGTCCGAGGAAGGCGTGACGTTCCCGGTCGCCGAGTTCGACCAGGCCGATCCGTTGTTCGATTCCCGGGTGGCCATCACCGGTGTGGTCGTTCCTCGCACGGACCGCATCCCGGAGCTCCGGGGACGACTCCTTTTCGGTGACATGGTGAGTGGCGAGATCTTCCACGTGTCGGCCGACGATCTTCCGGCCGGTGGCCAGGACGGGATCCGGCGCGTGCTGCTCAGAGAAGGTGGCGAGCCGGCGACCCTCCTCGAGGTCATGCGGGCGCGCGCCGAAGGGATGGACCTCCAGGCCCCGAGCCGCACGGACCTGCGCTTCGGCGAGGGGCCGGAGGGGCGTCTCTTCCTCCTGAACAAGCACGACGGCGTGATTCGCGAGCTGATTCCCTGACCCACCGCTCCCGGGTGGGCTGGCCAGGCGGACCTCACCACGGCGCCCGCAGCACCAGCACCTCCGGCTCCGGATTGTTCGCCACCAGCACGATGCGGTCCTCCCAGACCGCGACGTATCCGGGGCGGGGCAGGCGGACGCTGTCGATATAGGAGCCCGTGGTGAGATCGTATCGCTCCAGGAGTCGGCCGGCGTCCTCGCTCTCGCCCGCGAAGACCAGGTACAGGACGCCGTCGTGCGTGTCCGCCGAGATCGCGGATTCCTTGCGTTCGGTCAGGCCCGTCGTGGTGGTGGTCATCTTCCCTTCCACGGTCACGGTCCGCTGGATGCCCGGGAACGGAACAAACTCGGGGTAGCGTATACGAGGACCTGAGGATGTGACGCCCCGCATGGGAAAGAATCCGTCCCCCATGGAGAGCGCGTAGACCCAGCCCCCCGCGGTGTCGGTCCGCGCGATTTTTCCTTGCAGCGCCATGGAAAACGCGCCATCCGCGTCGTCGACGACGATGGCGGGTCCCGATGACGCCGCTCCGGAACGCTCCACCTTCCAGGGCACGAGCTCCTCATCGCTCACCACGAAATGGAAAGCCGATCCGTCGTGGTTGACACCGAAGCTGGGCGGGGACGCCGGAAGCCCGCTCAAGGGCACCTCTTCGACGAGGATCCCGTCCCGGTCGAAGCCGGACACGTGGACGTTCTCGACGTCGAGAGTCCAGAGCGTACCCAGATCGTCGACGTCGAGGTCCCGGACGTTCCCGAACTCCCCGGGGCCACCGCCGCGGCGTCCGATGTATCCGCGAAGCGATCCGTCCCAGGCGAAGCGGGCGACGCGCGTGCCGTACGGGTCGACGACGAAGAAGCCGTCCTCTCCGGCGGCTGGGGACAACACGCTGTAGAGGACGGTATCCGCGATGCCCGACCGAACGTGCGCGAGCGTGTCCCACTGCACGTCGTGAACGACCCGTTCCGGGCGGGGCACGTCCTCCTGGGACGGTCGGTCCGTGGGAACGCCGCATGCGAGGAGCGAGGAGCACGCCACGAGCGCCAGACAGCTGACCGCGCCGGCGCTACCGGCCGGGCCGTCGGAGTCACGATTCCGGACGTCCGTTCTCGAGCGATACCAGAACGCCGCGGCCAGGAACGCCAGCAGGACGAGCGGGAGCTGCAGCGTCTCACGCCGCTCGTCGCGAATTGTCAGCCCTCGTCCGTCGAGCGCGACCGAGCGTTCTACGATGGCGAACGGGGTTCGCAGGAACGACCGGAACTCGTCGGCCGATTGGCCGGCCTCGGCATCGCGAGGCGCCGCGGTCGTGGTGGTGGTGCCGAGCGGTAGGCCCCACATGCCCAACAGGAACGCCCCGACGGCGCCTGTTCCCCAGATCAGCCGCCGCACTCGTCGCGACACGGAGCTCGGGAGCGACGGAGGACGCCGCACGAGTTCGATGGCGATGCCGAGCCAGACGGCGAAGGTGAGAACGTTCAGCGTCAATGCGAGTCGACCCATGTTCACCTCCCGGCCGGGTTGTCGATCCGATTCGTCGGAGTGGTTGCGGCTATTCTGGGGAATAGGGCGGCCGCGCGCATTATGCGCGGCCCCGGGCCTCTCGGCTCGAAGGTATCCGCGAGGAGGACGGCACCGTTTCCGTCGACGATGATGAGCGCCGGCGTCCCGGGAATGCCGGCCCGGAGGACGGCGCGCGCTGCGGTCCGCGTGTCGGTCTCCCCGAGCCGGGGAAGGGCGGCGAGAGGGTCGGGGAGCGCGCCGGGCCCGTCGCCGAGCACGCCGATGGATACGGGGAGCGCGCGGGCGCCGCCGTCTTCGCCCTGGCCGACGAGCCACCGCGTCATGGCGGCCGTACGGTCCGGACAGTCACCCGGCTGCACGAGCAGCACGGCCGATGGGCGCTCGACGCCGGCGATGACGTCGGGAGCCGCGACGGCGGCCTCGTGCCACCGGAGCGCCGAGAGCGAAAGGAACACGCACGCGAAGAGCAACATGGTGTGCCTGAGAGGTGAGTCGAGCATGAGGAGATCCTCCATACGAAGTGTTCGTGGCACGCTCCTGCTAGGGAACGTCGGCTCGGTGGGCCGGTAGGCCTGATTTTCGACGAAGAGACCCGGTCAGACGTCCCCCGGGCCCCCCGTCACTTCAGATCACGTTCCAGTAATACGTCCGCGTCGAGCACATCTTGTAGAAGATGACGCTGAGGCAGGACTCGTTCTTGAGGCACTCTTCAGTGCCGCCGCTGCTGCACTCCGATGCGGCGACGTTCGCGGGGGGAACCGCCATGAAGCTGAGGGCTCCGACCAGCAGGAGTCCGGGAATCGAGAGGAGCTTGATCATGATGACCTCCGAGGTTGGGGGTGTGTGGCGCTGAAGACCTCCGGCCCACCGACCGGTCGAGAAGCTTCACGTGGTCTCCAGCGCGGTCCCATGTCTCGATGGGACAGCTTCGTCCCGCCCTCCCGCTTCAGTCCGTGGCACCCATCCGCAAGGCCAGAAGGACGCCCGCCACCGTCGTGGCGATCCCCAGCGCCAGGATGCGATCGACGTCGACGCCGGCGTCGAGGGCGAAGCCGATGAGCACCGGGCTGCCCGCCGCGCCGAACACGCCGAACGACGCGATCATCGCCTTGATGGCGCCCAGGTGCCGGACGCCGTACAACTCCGCCCATAGCGACGTGCGCACGGGTCCAGCCAGCCCGATGGTCATGCCGAGCCCCACCATCATCCCGTATGCCGCCCAGGGGGCGTTGGTCGACAGGGGAAGCAGAAGCGCGACCGCCATCGGAAGGATCACGAACGGGTACGCCTTGCGGGCGCCCACCCGATCGACGAGGCGGCCCGCCACGAGCGCGAACGCCACCCGGCTGAGCGCGAAGCCCACGAAAGCCGAGGCGATCAGCGTTACCGACCATCCTTTGATTCCGGCGATGCGGGTCTGGTAAAGGAAGATTCCAGTCATCCAGAACGAGGGCAGCAGCGCGGCAGGAAGGGCCAGGCGGAAGCGGCGGTCGCGAAGGACGGCCGCTCGGGTCCAGTCGCCCGAGGACGAGTCGGGCTCGGTTGTCGTCGGTGCGCGGGGTGAGGCTCCGAGGCGGCGAGGGTCCACCTCGATACCGGACCGCTTCAGCGAGGCGAGGAAGGACGGGAGGAAGACCACGACCGCGACCGCCGCGAAGAGCACCCAGGTCCGGCGCCAACCGAACGCGGGGATGGCCAGCGCGGTGAGGACCGGGAGCACGGCCTCGCCCGCCGGGAACCCGAGGCTGGCGATCGACAGCGCCTTTCCTCGTCTCGCTCCGCCGTACCGGGCCATGACCGTGGAGGCGGTGTGCCCCGACAGCCCCTGCCCGGCGAGGCGGAGCCCGACCAGCGCGATGCCGAGCAACGCCACGTGTGTCGCGGTCGCGAGCGTGAGTGCCGATGCGACCATGAGGACCACCACGGCCAGGCTGAAGCGCGTGAGCCGCATGTGGTCGAGGCGCTGCCCCGCCCAGGGCAGGATTATCGCGCTGACCAGCGTCGCCCCCGAGTAGAGAGCTCCGAAGGTGCCGTCCGTGAGCGAAAAGGTCGTCACGAACGACGGCACGAACAGGGAGATGAGGAAGGTCTGCCCGAAGCTCGAGAACAGGGCGAAGGAGACGCCGAAGGTGAGGAGGGGCGGCTCCCCCCGGAACCCATCGAGAACGCGGGACATGGCGTGGCGCTGGGTGGGTGGGAGACAAGCCTGAGAGCGGAAGCGAGCGGACCATGGCAAGATCGATGTGCAGACGGCTCGGTTGAAGGGGGCGCGCCTGGAACCCGCGGCCGGGCGCGGGTAGTCTTCCACCCCTGAGCGAAGTCCCCATCGAGAGGATTCGAGCCCGATGACGCGAGATCCCGAGGTCCGATACGAGTCCGGCGGCGTGGTTCTGGAGCTCCAGGTCGGTGACATAGCGACTCAACCTGGCTTCGACGCCGTGGTGAACGCGGCCAACGCCGAGTTGCGCACGGGTGGAGGGGTGGCGGGGGCGCTCCACCGCGCGGCGGGACCCGGGCTCGCCGACGAAGGCCGGCCGCTCGCGCCGATCCGCCCGGGGCAGGCCGTCATCACGTCGGGACACTCTCTCCCGAACCCCTGGGTGATCCACTGCCTGGGTCCGGTCTATGGCCGCGATCGGCCGGAGGACGAGCTCCTCGCCTCATGCTACCGTCGGGCCCTCGAGATCGGCGAAGACCGAGGACTCGAGTCGGTGGCCTTTCCGGCCATCTCGACCGGAGCCTTCGGATATCCCCTGGAGGATGCCGCTGGGGTGGCGCTCCGCACCGTTCTCGAGGAGATGCCAGGCCTCGACTCCGTGCGACGCATCCGGTTCGTGCTGTACGACGACGGCGCGCTTCGGGTCCATGAACGGATTCTCGGCCAGCTCACGGAGGAGGAAAGATGAGCGACACGCGGGCGATGCCCTGGGTAAGCACGGACAACATGGCGCTCCTCGCCGACCAGTATCAGTTCACCATGCTCCGGGCGTACTACGAGGAGGAGATGACCGATCGGGCCGTGTTCAGCCTCTTCTTTCGGAAGCTTCCCGAGCACCGCAATTACCAGCTCGCCTGCGGGCTCGACGACGCGCTCTCCTTCCTCGAGCAGTTTCGGTTCACCGACGACGTGCTCTCGTATCTGGAGTCCCGGGACGAGTTCGACGCGCCGTTCCTCGCGTGGCTGGGCGAGCTCCGGTTCCGGGGGGATGTCTGGGCGTTGCCCGAGGGCACGCCGGTGTTCGAGAACGAGCCTCTGCTCGAGGTCGAGGCCTCTCTTCCCGAGGCTCAGCTCGCCGAGAGCTTCATCATGAATCAGGTGCACTTCCAGACCGTGCTCGCCTCGAAGGCCGCCCGAGTCAAGCGCGCCGCGGGGGAGCGCGCCGTCATCGACTTCGGGCTCCGACGCATGCATGGCGCCGACGCTGCCCTCCGCTCCGCCCGTGCGTTCCACGTCGCGGGCCTCGATGGCACGAGCAACATGTTGGCGGGGAAGACGTACGGGGTCCCGGTGACCGGGACCATGGCCCACTCCTACATCCAGGCGCACGACGACGAGCTCGACGCGTTCCGGGCCTTCGTGGGCGTATATCCGAACACGATCCTGCTCGTCGACACCTACGATACGCTCGATGGCGTCCGGAAGGTGGTCGAGCTGGCCGAGGAGCTCGGGGACGACTTTCAGGTTCGTGGAATCCGGTTGGATTCCGGCGATCTCGGTGAGCTCGCTCGCCGCTCACGGGAGATCCTCGACGCGGCCGGGCTCGACGACGTCCGGATCTTCGCCTCCGGCGGGCTCGACGAATGGTCCGTCCGCGAGTTGGTGGAGTCCGGCGCGCCCATCGACGGCTTCGGCGTTGGGACGAGCATGGGGGTGAGCGAGGACGCGCCGGCCCTCGATATCGCGTACAAGCTGACCGCGTACGCAGGCCGCGGACGGCTCAAGCTGTCGTCCGGCAAGCGGATTCTGCCTGGCCGCAAGCAGGTTTTCCGGGTCGAGGAGGAGGGGCGGGCCGTGCGGGACATCATCGCCCGGGCCGATGAGTCGGGCCTCGGTAGGCCCCTGCTCCAGCAGGTCATGAAGGAGGGCGAGCGGCTCGATGTGGGCAGGGTGTCGCTCGACGATGCCCGGGAGCACGCTCGCGAGGAGTTGTCCCGGTTGCCGGATCGCATTCTGGCGATCGCCGCCGCCGAGCCTCCCTACTCCGTGAGCGTGAGCGAGTCGCTGAAGGAGTTCCAGGAGCGTGTCAGCAAGAGGGTAGCCGGGAAGGAGAGTACCGCATGAACGCGACCGACGTCAGACCCGAGGTGTCCGCCCTCCTGCTCGTGGACATCCAGCCGGACTTCTGCCCGGGAGGCGCCCTCGCGGTGAGCGGTGGCGACGAGATCCTGGCGCCCGTGAACGCTCTCGTGGAGCGCGGCCTCTTCGGACTTTACGTGGCGACCCAGGACTGGCATCCGGAGGGACACGTCTCGTTCGCCAGCCAGCACGAGGGCCGTTCACCCATGGAGGCCATCGAGCTCCACGGGCACGATCAGGTGCTCTGGCCCGACCACTGCGTGCAAGGCACGCCCGGCGCGGATCTGCATCCGGACATCGACTGGGACCCCGTTTCGGCGATCATCCGGAAGGGGAGCGACCCCCGGGTCGACTCGTACTCGGGCTTCCGCAACAACTGGAACCCCGACGGGGAGCGGCCTTCGACCGGGCTGGCGGGGTACCTGCGGGAACGAGGGGTCGAAGACGTCTACGTCTGTGGCCTCGCGCGGGACGTCTGCGTGAAGTGGACCGCACAGGATGCGGTCGAGGCGGGCTTCCGGACGTATCTCCTGTGGGACCTGACCCGCTCGGTCCAGACCGAGCACGACCAGGCGCTCCGGGATGGGCTCGAAGACATCGGCGTGGTCGTTCTGGAGTCCGGAGAGCTTTGAGCGGCCTGCGTCTGGTCGAGGCCGTCGTCCCGATCGCGGCGCTCGAAGGACTGGTCGACGAGATCGCCGCCAACGGGGTCATCGACGTCTGGTCGTACGAAGCGGGTGACGGCCGCGGCCTCCTGCGGATCCTCATCGAGTCGGAAGGTACGGAGGGCCTCACGGACCAGCTCGCCGAGCGCTTCTCGAGGGAAGAGGGATACCGCCTGATGCTGTTGCCGGTCGAGGCGACCTACCCCCGGGTCGAGAAGAAAGAGTCGGCGGAGGAGGAGAAGCGGGCGGAGGAGGAGAAGGTGTGGACCCGTAAGGGCCCCCTGCGGATCAGCCGGGAGGAGCTCCATCAGGATCTGAGCGTCTCCACCCGCATCTCTGCGGTGTACCTCACCACGGTGGGCCTCTCCACGCTGGTCGCCGCCGTCGGCCTCATGAGCTCGAGCGTCGCCGTCGTGATCGGAGCCATGGTGATCGCGCCGCTGCTGGGGCCGAACGTGGCGCTGTCGCTCGCGGCCACTCTCGGCGACCTCGACCTGGCCTGGGACGCGCTCAAGGCGAACCTCGCGGGGATCAGCGTGGCGCTCGTGCTTTCCGTGGTGGTCGGGGTGTTGCTCCCCGTAGATCCGACGGTGCCCGAGATCGCGGGCCGCACCGATGTGGACCTGGGCGACATGGTCCTCGCGCTCGCCGCGGGAGCCGCCGGGACGCTGGCGTTCACCCAGGGGCTTTCGGCAGCGGTGATCGGCGTCATGGTGGCGGTCGCGCTCCTCCCTCCGCTGGTCGCCGCGGGCCTCCTGCTCGGAGCCGGCGAGATCGCGCTGGCCTACGGTGCTTTCCTCCTGGTCGCGGTGAACGTCACATGCGTGAATCTGGCCGGGGTCGTCACGTTCCTGATGCAGAAGGTGCAGCCGCGCACGTGGTGGGAAACGGAGCGGGCGACCAAGGCGGCGAAGGTCGCCGTGGCGTCGTGGATCGGGATGCTCTTGCTGCTGGTTCTGCTCATCTGGTTGTAGGTATGCCCAAAGGAGACGGCCCATGTCCTCGCATTCGATGTCCACCGTGCGCCTCGGGATTGCTCTCATGGCCGGCGCGGCGGGCGCCGCCGGGCCGTTGGCCGCGCAGCAGTCCGACGAGACGTGGGACGTGACCGAGGCTCGCGGCCGGAGCTATACCGTCGACTTCACGACCGACGAGGGGACATGGATGTCGCTCGATGTCTCACCGGACGGCCGGTGGATCGTCTTCGACCTGCTCGGGCATGTGTACCGGGTGCCCACGGCCGGCGGAGAGGCCGAGTCGCTCACGCAGACGAGCGGCGCCGCCATCAACGTGCATCCCCGGTATTCTCCGGACGGCTCGCGCATCGTCTTCGTCTCCGATCGCGGGGGTCAGGGCAATCCTTGGGTCATGGAGGCCGACGGCTCGAATCCGAGGCCCGTCTTCCTGGATCTCGACACGCGCGTGGTCGAGCCCACCTGGATGCCCGACGGCCGCCGGGTGGTCCTGCGCCAGCAGGCGTTGTCTGGGTCGACTCGGGGTTCGGGGATCCATGTCTACGACGTTCCGGATGCCCGCGGCGGGCCGGACCCCGACCCGACCGCGGTCACGGGTCGGCGGCTCCTCCCTTCTTCCGAGCGGGCCGCTTGGCCGAACGTGTCGAGCGACGGGCGTCATCTGTATTACCACGTGTCCACGGGCGCGGCCGACATGCTCAAGGGTGCGTATCAGCTGCGGCGGCTGGAGCTCGAGACGGGGCGGGTGTCCGAGATCACCACCGGCGTCGACCAGGCGCAGTACCGGGGGTCGAGCGGGAGCGCCATCGCGCCCGAGATCTCACCCGACGGTCGGTGGCTCGCGTTCGCCCGGAGGATCCCGGACGGCACGATCTCGTGGCGAGGCCTGACGGTCGGCCCCAGGACCGCGCTCTTCCTGCGCGACCTGGAATCGGGCGCGGAGCGCGTCCTCATGGATCCCATCGAGCTCGACATGGGCGAAGGGATCAAGACACTGCGCGTGCTCCCCGGATACGCGTGGTCCGCGGACGGCCGCTCGATCGTCGTGACGCAGGGCGGGCGGATCCGGCGGGTCGACGTCGCCACCGGTGAGGTGGAGACCGTGCCCTTCCAGGCGCGTGTCCAGCGCGAGGTGTCGGAGCAGGCCCGCCCCGCCTTCCGGCTGTCGGACGGGCCCGTCGAGGTGCGATTCACCCGCTGGCAGACGGCCTCGCCGGACGGTACGCAGCTCCTCTTCCAGGCGGTGGGCCGGCTCTGGGTGATGGACCTTCCGGACGGCACGCCGCGTCGCCTCACGCCCGACGCCTTCGAGCCCCTCGAGTACTCGGGCACCTGGTCGCCCGATGGCCGCTCGATCGCCTTCACGTCGTGGGACGACGAGGAGCACGGCCACGTGTGGCGGGTGCGGGTGGACGGGGCGGGCGAGGCCGGTGGGGCCGGCGGCGGCACCCCAGCCGGGGCCACGCCGGAGCGCCTCACCGCATCGGCGGGCGAGTACCTCAACCCGGTCTGGTCGCCCGACGGCGGGTCGCTCGTGGTGACCCGGGGGGCCGGGGCCACCGCGCGGGGCCGGAGCTGGGCGAACAACCCGTGGTACGAGCTCGTCACCCTGCCGCTCGACGGAGGCGAGACCACGGTGATCGCGCGGGCGAGCACCCGGCACGACGGCGGCGCCCAGGCGGGCGGCCGGAGGCAGATCGTGCGGGCCGCGTTCGGCCCGGAGGGCCGGGTCTTCTACCCGGAGGAGGCGCCCCCCGACTCGTCGGCGCGCCCCACCGCCTTCGTCTCCGTCCTACCCGATGGGACGGGCCGCCGCGAGCACATGGTGTTCCCGTACGCCGACGAGGTCGTCCCGTCGCCCGACGGGGCCTGGGTCGCGTTCGCCGAGGGCCTCAACGTCTACGTGGCTCCCATGAGGGGCGCGACGGCCGACGCCGTGCCCCCCGCGGTCGATCGTCGCTCGACCGGGGTCCGGCCGGTGACGCTGGAAGGCGGGATCCACCCGCGCTGGACCGCCGACGGCGTGCTCGAGGTCTCGAGCGGGCGACGTCATCTCCGGTACGACCCGACCACCGAGCGGACGGACACGTTCGACATCCGCCTCGAGGTGCCCCGTGCCGTCGGGCGCGGGACCGTGGCGCTGACGAACGCGCGGATCCTCCCCATGGACGGGGCGGACGTCATCGAGCAGGGGCACGTCGTCATACGCGACGGTCGCATCGCCTGTGTCGGCGCGTGCGAGACGGACGGCGTGGACCGGGTCATCGACGCCACGGGCACCACCATCATGCCCGGCATCGTCGATCCGCACGCCCACCATCACCGGGAGCACTCCGGCGTCCTGCCGCGCAAGAACTTCGAGGCGGCGGTGTATCTCGCCTACGGCGTGACGACCACTATGGACCCCATCGGCTGGTCGCCGGCGGTCTTCCCCGAAGCCGAGATGATCGAAGCGGGCGTCACCATCGGGCCGCGCGTCTTCAGCACGGGCGAGAATCTGTCCAGCGGAGACCGGGCGCGCTCCACCGACCTCGCGACGTACCAGGACGCGCTGCACGAGATCAACCGGCTGGTGGAGTGGGGAGCGGTCGCCGTGAAACAGTACGGCCAGCCCCTCCGGCGGCAGCGCCAGTGGATCTCCGACATCGGCCGCGACCTCGGCTTGATGGTGACCGGGGAAGGGGCCGATCTGTCGTTCAACGTGAGCACGACGCTCGACGGCCAGACCGGCTTCGAGCACCCCATGAGCTACGTCCCGCTCTATGGCGACGCCGCGCGCTTCTTCGGCGAGACGCGGACCGTGTACTCGCCGACGTTGGTGGTCGGCGGCGCCTCGGCCTGGAACGAGGAATACTTCTGGCAGGTCGAGGACCAGTGGACCGACGAGAAGCAGCGGCGTTGGCTTCCCTGGCGGCACCTCGTGCCTCACACCCGTCGGCGGACCCTGCGTCCCGAGACCGATTACACCTACCCGTTCATCGCCCTGGGGATGGCCGACGTGATCGCGAGCGGCGGCTATGGCGCCATCGGCTCCCACGGGCAGCATCACGGCATCGGCTCCCACTGGGAGATGTGGATGATCGCTTCCGCCATGTCGCCCATGGAGACGTTGGAGGTGGCCACCATGCACGGGGC
>JBBDSM010000106.1:8519-28462 GCA_040904945.1 Gemmatimonadota bacterium | reverse complement strand
GCGGGCGCGGGCGGCGGAAGCGGTGCTGGAGGAGTTCGGCGGGGGGAGCGGGAGGCGCTGACCTCGGCGCGGCTCGCCCACCGCAGGGCGATGGCGGGACACCACCGACTTTTCCGTTCACTTCAATTGGAGACGTGCACACACACCCACGGCACCCGCCCAAATCAGCAGCCCGACCATGCCCATGAATCGTCCGCGACCGACCCGCCTCCTGCTCCTCGCTTTCGGCGTGCTCCTGATCTGGAGCTGCGGTGGCGACGACACGCTGACGCCCGAGACACCACAAGCCGTGACCGTCACGGTCACCACGGACGGTACCGATGAGGACAGCGACGGATACACCGTCACGCTCGGCAACGAGGAGCGGGCGGTGGGTCCGTCGGGCTCGGTCACCTTCGAGGGCCTGACCGCAGGCGACTATGAGGTCTCGTTGGAGGGCGTGGCGCCGAACTGCACCGTCACCGGGGGCGGCACCACGACGGCGACCGTAACCCAGAGCCAGGGTGCCGCCGTCACGTTCTCGGTGGTCTGCGAGTCCGTGTTGGCGACCGGTGCGTTCGCGGATGCGATCTGCCCGGATCTCT
This sequence comes from Gemmatimonadota bacterium, assembly GCA_040904945.1. Classification (GTDB taxonomy): domain Bacteria; phylum Gemmatimonadota; class Gemmatimonadetes; order Longimicrobiales; family Gaopeijiaceae; genus JAWLHJ01. Next base: position 27,878 of record JBBDSM010000106.1, on the reverse strand, counting down.
CGGTCCCGGCGACTTCAGCCAGGCCCCTGGAGCGACTCTCCATCGGGTCGGTTCCCGAGGAGCTCGAAGACCCGCTCTTCGCCTACGTCACGTGGGCAGGTGGAGACGACGTGGCGATCTCATTCGTGGATCGCGCCGAAGACGGCTCCGCCACACTCGTCGCGCCGTATCATCCGGCTGGCGAGCTGGGCGGCGGTGAGGTCTCCATCCGGATCGCGGGTGGGACGCAAGCCTGCCCGGTCCTGGACTTCGATGTGGATGCCCTCCCCGAGGCGCCCGACGAGCTGGCCAACACCATCGATCTCATGCAGGAGCTCATCGAGGCGCAGGCTGCCCGCGTGGGCGTCACCGTCACGGAGCTGCAGGCGCTGGACGGCACCACGTTGCCGGCGGCTCAGGTCCTTCCGCTCCTCGTCGCCCAGAGCGTCATCGATCATCCGGACAACCCGAATTCGTTGAGGGCCCTGGTCGACGGCACCGCCCCCACCCTCGACGGGGCCGACGTCGACGGGGCGGACCGGGTCCTGGCCGGCACCGGCTTCCGCCAGGCGCTGCAGGACGCCCTCGCCGAAATCGGCCCGGCACCCGGCCCCCTCGCCGGCGGGGCCCCGGCACGCGCCGACGCCCTCGACTGCCTGGTGACGGACGTGAGCACTGCGGAGCGTCTCCACGAATGCATGGAGCTCGCCTACGACGCCGCGTTCCGGATCGACGGGGTGAGTGGAGAGGTGCTCTCGGACATCGGCTTCGCGGCCGGGGTGGTCGGTCAGGTCAGGATCCCTGCGACGCAGGTTGCGGCCTATGCCGTCGGTGGGCTGGCATGGGCGTTCCAGAAGCTGCGCGAAGGGACGGCGCACCTGCTTCCGTCGGAGTTCGTAGCCATGAAGCTGGACGCTGCCCCTGTCGACTTCCTCGAAGACGAGGAGGCCTCCGGGGCTTGGTCCGCCGAAGTACGGGCCACCAGCAAAGGTTGGGAGCTGGACCGGGCCGCGCTCGAGGCACTCAGCCAGATCGCGGGCGGTCTCGGCGCCTACGACGCATGGCTCAACCGCTTCATGGGCGCGGACGAGGCGGTGGACCTCGCGGGCTTCGTCACCGGCGAGGTCGTATCCAACGCCATCGCCGCGAGCGGCGGCGCGGGCATCCTCGAGATCCCGCCCGAGGAGTTCGGTCCCGTGGACGTCTCCGACGAGGAGTGGAGCGACTACAGGCTCATCCCCGAAGCCGTCATCGAGATGACCACGCACACCGACTACGAACCCAGGGAGCATGGAAGCACCACCCTGAGCGTGCGCACGAAGGACGGGATGTTCGGGAGCGCGCAGATCGCCGAGCCGCAGGAGGTTACCGTAGGACAGATCCAGATCAACCTCCTGCCCGACGACATCACGCTCGCCCCCGGACAGGACACGATGCTGACCGTCACCGTGGTGAATGCGGCGCATCCGGACAGCATCGAGCTCGATCCCGACGTGGAGCTTCAGGGACAAGCGGAGATCTCCTTCGGTACGGCCAACACGCACTTCGTTCTCTATACCGCGCCCCAGAACCCTCTTCCGAACACCGTCGACCAGGTCACGGCCACACCGCGGAGTCGGGAGCTCGAGGGTACAGCTCGGACGAGCGGCTGGATATCGCCACCATCCGCTTCGGCACCATTCGCATCACCACCCTCCCTCAGTGTCTCGACATCGGAAGCCCACCGCTCCAGATCGAGTTCGACGAGAGCCTCGAAGGCGACCCCGAGCTGATCTGGAGTGCCTCCGCAGGGGACATCAGCGACACCGGCCTCTTCACGCTTCCGGACGAGCCAGCCACCGTGGAGATCACCGTCGCGCTGGCCGAGAATCCCGAATTCCAGGACTCCGTGATCCTCCAGGTGGGTGGATGCTCGTGCCAGATCACGGTGGCGGCGGATGGGATCGCCGGGGCGCCGACCGAAGCATGGTTCTACCTGAACGACGATCGAACCGGCTTTTCAGCGTTCGGCTGGGGCGGCAACGGAACCAACGGAACCATAGGGCTGGCTGACGATTCCGTCGTACCGTTCGGTACCACCGGAAGCTTCGAGGGCAGAGGCACGGGCCTGGTCAGTCTGACACAGGGTGGGTTCGCCAATTCCGAGTCTCTCGACGAACCGCTCCCGCCTCTGACGATCGTCATCGCGGAGAACAACGGCGGCAACGTTCTCGCTGGATCCGTGTCGGGCACGGTCGCGCTCATCCAGGATCCTCCGCAGGAGACGTTCCCCTTCTCGATGTCCTTCCGTATCGAGGCCGACCCGATGTGGAGCAGTGAGAGGGAGAGGGTCTGCAGGACCGATTGACGTCAGCGGGACGACGCGCTCAGGGGCGGAGGCGGATCGATGCCGAGGGGCCGAGTGGCACCCTACCCTCCCGGCCGATACCGCTCCACCGCCCCCGCTTCCACGTCCTCCAGCTCGAACAGCACGGGCTTCATCCGCATCTCCGAGAAGAGCTCGGCCTGGTCATAGTAGCGCGGTGAGTCCGGCCGGTTCGAGTTGCCGTAGAGCAGGACGGAGCGCGCGACGGGCCGGTCCGCGAACTCCACCGCGACCACCCAGCCGTCGCCCCGGTATCCGGCGTACTTGCCGTCCTCGTCGGCCTGGAACCCCACCACCCGGAAGCAGCCCAGCGCGCTGGCGCACCCCCCGACAGGCAGGTCGATGTCGCCCGAGTCCGGGCGGATCCGGTGCACCTCGCCCCAGGTGACGTCCCACGTGCCCCAGCGCTCGTCCGCCTCCTCCAGGGCGTCCTGGAACGCCCCGACCGCAGCCTCATCGTCCCCGACGCCGCGCGGCGTGGTCATGGGCTCGTCCTCCGACCATTCGACCTCGAACTGGAGGGAGTCGGGGACCTCCCGCATGTACTGGTTGACCCAGAGCTCGAAGAGCGAGCTGCCGCGGCTGTCCGGGGAGGCGGTGTCGTCCCAGTCGGCCATCGCCTGGATGGCGCCTTCCGCGTCCTCGTCCCATCCGCCCCGCTCCCGGAGGACCCGCATGAGATCGTCCTTCATCCGGTCGGCGATCACCATGCCGAGGTCATGCTTCAGCTCCATCAGGTCGTCGAGGGAGAGCACGTCGTCGGTGTCGATGAGCTCCAGGGAGTTCTGCGACCGGAAGCGGAGGACCGGGTCGGGGAAGTGCGCGGGGAAGGCCTCGCGCGGCAGGATCTGCCGGAGGTTCGTGTAGTACGGGGGATCGTTCGAATTCTGGACGTACCCACCGGGCGGATTCGTGAGCTGCGGGAGGGCGTCGTAGCGATGCAGCCGGGTCCAGACGTCCTCGGACGTCCTGGCCAGGACCGGATGGTCCGACGGCTCGTGCGGAAGGTCCGGCGTGGCGGCGTTCCAGACCAGGTGGATGACGCCGTCGGCGTCGGCGTAGGTCAGGTTCGACGACACCTTGGCGCGGATCTTCATGGCCTCGGTCCACTCGTCGAACGTCGAGGCCTCCATCATGCGCAGCCACTGCTCGCCGACGCGGTACTGCGTCAGCCCGTGCGCCTTCACGACGTAGACGGTGTCCGGTACCTCGGCGATCACCGGCCCGAGCGGGGTGCGCGGCATGTCGCGCGTCTGCCTGCCGATAGTGCCGTCGTCACGGCGGTACTCCACCGTGACCGGCCTTCGGTCGATGGCCACGGATCCCCCGTCGAAGAGATACGCCTCGGGGTTCAGGGAGTCGCGCACCAGGGCGTAGACCTCCTCGAGGACCGGGTAGTTGTTGGTGGTCGCCCACCCCAGCCTCCGGTTGAACCCGCCGATGGTGGTGAACGGGCCGCCGACCCTGAAGTCGCCGTAGAAGTCGAGGACGCCCGGCACCCGCACGTGGGCCTCGTAGTAGCCCGCCGTCCACGAGAGATGGGGGTTCCTGAGGAGGATGGCGTTTCCGGATGCGGTGCGCTCGGGGGCCAGGGCCCAGGCGTTCGAGCCCACCTCCGGGTCGGCTTCGCCGGCCCGCTCGCCGCCCTGGAGCCAGCGGTGGAGGAGGTCGGAGTCGGAGGGGGGCGAGTCCACCGGGCCCATCGCCTCCCGCGCCGCCCCGGCTTCAGCTCCGATGGGCTCCAGGCTCCCGGCCGCCGCTTCCTCCCGGAGCTCGAGGAAGTCCTCCACGGCCCCCTGGTCCCACACGCCGATGTCGCGCGCGGCGACGTCGTGCGGCGTGAACTCCGGACGCGCCCAATCGGGAAGAGCCTCGGGGTTCGCCCGGACGTAGTCGTTCACCCCCGCCGCGAACCCCGCGTAGACGGCCCGCACGTCGGCGGGGAGCAGGTGGTAGGTCTCCTCGGCGAACGCGTGGTCGAGCCTCCCGGCGAAGTCGCCGTCCATCTCCTCCGGACCGGCCGCGAGCCCCCACCGGCCGTTCGAGCGGAGCAGCGCCTCGAGAACCTCCTCGCGGTAGTCCTCCGTCATCACCCAGGCGAGCCCGTACCCCATGGCGCCCAGGTCGTCGGCGAGGATGTGCGGCACGCCGTACTCGGTTCGGATGATCTCGACCCGCGCGGAGTACGCCTCGGAGCCGGACGCATCCGAAGGGGCCTCCTGCGCACCGAGGAGGTCGGGGAGCGCGAGGGTGCCGAAGACGCCGGGGAGCGCGAGCGTTGCGAGGAGGACGAGGGTGCGCGCGGTCATCGGGTGAGGCGGTAGATCAGGATGGCCGCTCGCCGCGCCGCCCGCTCGATGGAGGGCAAATTCACGGTCTCCTCGACGGTGTGGGAGCCGCTCCCGTCGGGCCCCAGGCCACCGAGCGCCTGCTCCACGTGCGCCGCCACGAACGAGATGTCCGCCGCGCCGCGCTGGCCCGGATCGAACGCGTCCACCGGGCCCTCCCCAAGGTCCTGGCTGACCTCGCTGAACCGCTCGAGAAGGGCGTAGTTGCCGTCCGTGGGCGGCATGGACGGGTAGCCGTCGTGGAACACGATCTCGGAGCTGGTGCCCGGAAGCGGGCGTGCGACGATGGCGCGCATCTTGTCACGCGTCCGCTCGAGCTGCTCGTCGGTGAGCGTCCGGATGTCGCCGGTGAGGATCGCCACCGGCGGGACCACGTTGGTCTTGCCGAAGGCCGTCCCCCGGGCCGCCTCGTCGTCCCATGACGCCTCGGTGCCGGCCACCATGGTGGCCGCGTTGAACGTCAGGTTCTCCTGGCCCCGGATCTCCGAGTAGAAGTCCTCCAGAATCCGGCCGGCCTCGTAGATTGCTCCCGCTCCGACGCCGTCGCGGAAGACGCCGGAGGAATGCGCGGTGGTGGCCGAGACGTCGAGGCGCCAGGACGTCGAGCTCCTGCGCGCGACCACGGCGAGCCCGGGCGTGCCGCCTTCGAAGCCCAGCGCGATGTCCGCGGCCCTGCCGGCATCCACGAGGGCGCGGCGGGCCTGCTCGACGGGCACGCCGGGGCGCTCCTCGTCACCGGTGAGCACCACCGTGATGGACGCTCCCGCCAGCGCACCCGCCTCATGGAGCGCCTCCAGGGCCGACCAGATGACCACGTTCCCGCCTTTCATGTCCGCCGCGCCGGGCCCGCGCGCCACGCTGTCGTTGACCATCTCCCAGCGCTGGAAAGGGCTGTCCTCCTCGAACACGGTGTCCATGTGACCGATGAGGAGCAGATGCTCGCCGCGCGTGCCCATCCGGGTGGCCACCAGGTGGCCGCCGCGCTGCTCCACGCCCGACACGACGTAGCTCACGTCGAAGCCCAGCGCCTCGAAGTAGGGCGCCGTCACGTCGTAGACCCGGCGCTGGCCTTCGACGTTCAGCGTGCCGCTGTTGATGTTCACCGTCTCCTCGAGGAGCGCCAGCGCCTCGGCCTGGTTCCCGGCTACGGCTTCGCTGATCCGGGACTCGTCGGAGGAGAGCTGGGCGGCGAGAGGGGCGGAGAGAACAGCGATGATGGCTGCAAGCAGCAACGGGGTGCGGAGCATGGCCTCGGGGGGGTCGGGGTTCACGTCGAATCGAACGGTGACGTGGATTATAGGGCTGTGGCCGGTGACGGGCACCCCGCCCGCTTGCACGATCTCCGGCCCCGGGTAGCTTCCGGCGTCCCCGTTCCCCGGCCCCCTTCCGAACTCACCATGGCAGGAGAGAACGGCGCGTTCCGCGTCGCCGACACACCCGAGCCGCACCATCTGCGCACCCGCGACATCCTCCGGGATCACCCCGAGGTGCGCGAGCTCATCGGGCGGAATCCGTGGTCGTTCGCCATCATCGTCGGCGGGATCGCGATCCAGATGACCCTCGCCTGGCGGCTCTCCTCCGAGCCGTGGTGGGCGATCGTGGCCGTCGCGTGGCTCGTGGGCGCGTTCGTGAACCACGCGATGTACGTCATGATCCACGAGGCGGCCCACAACCTGATCTTCAGGCGGCGTTGGCAGAACCACGCGGCCGGCATCCTCGCCGACGTGGTGAACGTCCTCCCGGCGGCGATCTCGTTTCGGGGATACCACCTCATGCACCACGCGCATCAGGGCGTCTACGACCTGGACGCCGACCTGCCGAGCCGTTGGGAGGCGCGCCTCATCGGGTGCGGCGCGCTGGGCAAGAGCCTGTGGCTGCTGCTCTTCCCCCTCTTCCAGCTGACCCGTCCCCCGCGCCTCCGGCAGATCGCGTTCCTGAACTGCTGGGTCCTGCTCAACTGGGCGAGCGCGGTGCTGGTGGCTTCGTCGGTCGTCTTCTTCTGGGGATGGGGTGCCCTCGGCTACCTGCTCGCCTCGTTCTTCTTCGCCGTGGGACTCCACCCGCTCGGCGCGCGCTGGATCCAGGAGCACTACCTGACCAGCGATCCCCAGGAGACCTACAGCTACTACGGCCTCGCGAACGTCGTGGCCATGAACGTGGGCTATCACAACGAGCACCACGACTTCCCGTCCATCCCCTGGAACCGACTGCCGCGCCTCAAGGCCGCGGCGCCCGAGTACTACGAGGGCCTCGAGTATCACGGATCGTGGACCGGACTGCTGCTGCGGTTCGTCTTCGACCAGGAGCTGAGTCTGTTCAGCCGGATGGTGAGAGCGCGGGCGCGAGGGTGAAGCGGAGGGTGAGCGGCGGCGATCGTGGCTGCCTGCGCGGACCGATAGGCCCGGCCTACGGTCCCTGGCCCGCCTCCCCGCTCCAGCGGATGAGAAAGCGCCCCACGCGCATCTCGTTCGGATACCTCGCGACGAGCGCCGTCACCAGATCGGCGGGCATGGACGAGAAGCGCGCCCGCGTGTTGAGGACGACGACGTTCACGTCGTGGCTCTCCAGTGCGTCCATGGTGCGCTCCGTCCTCGCCTCGTCCTCCTCGAAGATCTCGAAGAGCGACCTGGTGGGATTGTGGAGCCCGGCCAGGAAGGTCACCTCGGGAGCATCGGGCCCGGCATATACGTAGGAGCTCCGCGTGAGCTCGAGGACGGCGGCTACGAGCCGACCGTACTCGTCGGCTTCGGCTGCCGGGACCGAGATGCGGCCGCGCTCCAGGGGGAGCCGCGCCTCGGGGAGGGGGGGAAGAGGTCCGAACAGCCGCCCGCGATTCGGGCCCACGATGAAGAACCCCGCATAGGCCAACGCCACTGCGGCGAGCACCGTGCGGGCGGGCACCAGACGATGGAACGGCCGGACGTCGCGCGCTCCCGCCCGCGCCAGGACACCCCCCACGGCGACAACCGCCAGGGGCGCCACGTAGGGGAAGTACATGGGAACGGCGAAGGGGTACCGGATCAGGTGGACGAGCGCCAGCACCCAGAGGGTGGCCATGAGCGGCCCTCCGTTCGGCGCGGGATCCCGCCCCTCGAGGAATGAAAGCACGACCCCCACCGCGACCACGACGGGCACGATCAGGAGCAGCGAATCGAAGATCCCGATGAAGATCCTTGCGTCGAGACGCAGGACGAGCGCCGTCATGCCGATGAGCACCGCCGCCGCGATGGCGATCCGGTACGTCCGTCCCACCACGGCCCCGACGGCCAGGAGAGCGACCGGGACCACGATGGTCCACGTTCGAGCGAAGGACGGGACCGGCAACGCGACGTCCGTGAACCGCTCGGCGGGGAGCAGGAAGACCCCGCGGTACAGATCGTCCAGGCCGCCGGCCACGGCGTACCAGGCGAGGAACGGAAGCACCATCACGAGCGTGCCCACGGCGATCCAGCTCCAGCTCGAGACCATGCCCCGCAGCGCGGCGCGGTCGTCCTCGACGTGGCCAGCGCGCCAGACGAGGGCGACACCCAGGATCGCCGTGGGCAGGACGTAGCTGATCCAGGTGGATGGGCCGAGCTGCTGTCGAACGAGGACCGTCTGCATGACGACGAGGGCCAGGACGAGCACGCCTGCGGCGACGGGGAACGGCCGCATGAACGACGGTGAGGACGCGGGCGAGCCGGTGGGCCCGCGCCGGGCTTCGTCGTGCAGGGCGAAGAAGAGCGCGCCGGCCAACAGGTAGAGGCCCGTGACCTTGAAGAGGATGGACAGCCCGGCCGCGCTCCCCGCGACCACCAGCCAACCGACACGGCGCTCGTCGGTCCAACGGATGAGGGCCCACAGGCCCCAGGTGGCGAAGAACAGGTTGTACCACGACGGCATCGCCGCGGGGTAGTTGGGAGGCCCCATGACCAGCGCCACGCCGGTGACGGCCGCGGCCCCCACCGGTGACGCGACCAACCGGTACGCGATGGACCAGACGGCCGGCAGCCAGAGCATGACGGCAAGGAGCATGAGGAGCCGCGGCGTGAGCAGGTGCACGCCGAGGACGTCCATCGCGGCCGCGTGCACGTAGTCGAGCATACCGGTGTACATGCCGTCGAAGTCCCGATGCGGCACCTGGCCCTGCATGACGCGCCACGCCGCCTGTCCGAGCGTGCCCTCGTCGTGGGGAATCCAGCGGCGGTCGAAGAAGGTGGCGTAGTAGAGGGCGCCCGCCCCCCAGGTGCCGACCGCCCAGCGGAGGGCACGGCGCCGTTCCCCGGAAGACGTTGCGGCCGGTTGGCGCGATTCGGCGAGCGGTATCATACTGGCCTCCGAACGACCACAGAGCCCCGCACGAGGGCAGCGCGGGGCCGGAGAGGAATCCATATCGGACGGAACGACGAGGCTGACGTTCCGGCCGCACGAGCATATCCGCAAGAGGTGGGCATCATGGAGTCGAACGACCGTACGGAGTCGCCTCGGGTTTCCGTAGCGATCCCACTCTACGAAGAAGAGGAGGGGCTCCCCGAGCTGCTTCGCCGGCTGACGGCGGTCGTGGATCGACTCCCTGGCGAAGGTCACGAGATGATCTTCGTGGACGACGGGAGCAAAGACCGGACCCTCGAGCTCCTCAACGAAGCCGCCGACGAGGACCCCCGCATCACGGTCGTCGCACTCTCACGGAACTTCGGTCATCAGGCGGCCCTGACCGCGGCGCTCGAGTTCGTGCGCGGCGACGTGGTGGTCATGATGGACGGAGATCTGCAGGACGCTCCGGAGATCATCCCGCTCATGCTCGAGCGCATCCGGGACGGGTACGACGTCGTCTACGCGCGGAGGGATCGGCGCCAGGAGCCGTGGTGGCTTCGTCTGGCGTATTTCACCTACTACCGGATGCTCTCGTCGGTCTCGAACGTCGAGCTTCCGCTGGACGCGGGCGACTTCGCTGCGTTCACCGCCCCGGTCCTCGAGGCGATCCGGAGCGCGCCCGAGCGACACCGCTACCTGAGAGGGCTGCGCGCCTGGGCGGGCTTCCGGCAGACCGGGATCCCGGTGGAGCGGGACGCGCGCCATCACGGAAAGAGCAAGTACGGGTTCCGGAAGCTCCTTCGCCTCGCGAGCGACGGCATCTTCTCCTTCTCCATCGTCCCCATCCGGCTGGCGGCGGCGTTGGGTGGCATCACCATCCTCGCGACCTCGCTCTTCGCGCTCTACGCCCTGTGGGCGAAGCTCTTCCTCGACCGATCCCCTCAAGGCTTCACCGCGCAGATTCTCGTCATCACGTTCGTGTCCGGCGTGAACCTGCTCTTCCTGGGCGTCATCGGCGAGTACGTCGGACGGGTTTACGAAGAGGTGAAGGAGCGTCCGCTCTACGTGGTCCGGAGCGTCCAGCGCGCCGGCCGGAGCGCGCGGCATGGATGAAGGAGCCCGGGTCCCGGGCGCGCTGGACGAGGCGTACGGTGCGCGGTACGCCGATCTCTACGCCAGGCATTGGTGGTGGCGAGCGAGAGAGGAAGTCGTGGTGGCCGAGGTCGCACGGATCGCCCGTGAGTGGGGTGGTGGTCGCCGCAGCATCCTGGACGTCGGATGCGGGGACGGGCTCATCTTCCCGAGGCTGGCGAGTTTCGGGGATGTCGAGGGCGTGGAGCCGGACGAGCGGCTCGTCACGGGCGGGGCGGACCGCGCGATCCACACGGTGCCTTTCGAGGAGTTCGCGCCATCCAAGCGCTACGCGCTGATCCTGATGCTCGACGTCCTCGAGCATCTGCCGGATCCGGAAGCCGCGCTCGACCGATGCCGCGCCCTCCTCGAGCCCGACGGACGGCTCCTTCTCACGGTACCGGCGTTCGAGGTTCTCTGGACGACGCACGACGAGCTGAACCACCACTTCACGCGCTACCGTAGGAGCACGCTCGGGGCCGTCGTCGGTGGCGCGGGTCTCCGCCTGGACCGCGCGAGATACTTCTTCCATTGGGTGGCGGCGGCGAAGATCGGAGTGCGGGTGCTGGAAGCGCTCGGCCGGAAGGACACGTCGGTCCCCGCCGTACCCCCGGACCCGGTGAATCGCGCGCTCTACGCGCTCTCCAGGGCGGAGAGCCGGGTGGTCGGGCCGCTACGTCTGCCGTTCGGGAGCTCGCTTCTGGCGGTCTGCTCGGGGACCCGGTCGTAGTCGCCCACCCGGATCCCGTGTCCGCCCCTACTTCCCTCCCTCGGCCAACGCCTTCCGGATGAGCGCGTCCGTGCTGTCCGGAACGCCGTCCGCGATCACCGCACGCACGGCTTGGTCGGCCTCCGAGAAGGTGTAGCCCAGCGCCACGAGCGCCTTGATGGCAGCCTGCGTCCCCGCGGCGGCGCCGTCTTCGCCGCGTCCCGGCGTGACGATGGCGAGGTCCTCGACCTTGTCCGAGAGCTCGAGGGCGATCTTCTCGGCCTTCTTCTTCCCGATACCGGTCACCTGCTGCAGCGCCGTGATGTCCTTCTCGACCAGGGCGCGTGCAAGGCGCTCGACCTGGTACGTCGACATCATGGCGAGGGCGACCTTGGCGCCCACGCCGGAAGCGCCGAGGAGCCGCTGGAACAGCGTCCGTTCCGCGGCCTCCATGAAGCCGTAGAGCGCGACCGACGAGTCCGTCACCACCTGGTAGGTCCTGAGGGAGATCGCGGAGCCCACCTGGGGGACCTTCTGGAAGACCGTCAGCGGGATCTCGATCTCGTAGACGACGCCACCGGACGTCTCGATCTCGACCCGGTCCGGCTGGCGCGTGAGCAGGGTGCCGCCCACTCGGGAGATCATGCGCCGCCTCCAGCCGGGAAGCTGCCCATGAGACAGTGGCAGAGCGCCGCCGCTACGCCGTCCGCCGCGTCGGCGGGAGAGGGAGGAGCCTTGAGGCGAAGCTGTTTCTGCACCATGAAGCCGACCTGGTCCTTGGAAGCGTTGCCGTGGCCTACGACGGCCTTCTTGATCTGCCGGGGGGCGTATTCGGCGACCGGAAGATCGCGCAGCGCGGCGGCCAGGAGGATGGCGCCGCGGGCATGGCCGAGCTTCAAGGCGCTCTGGGCGTTCTTGCCGTGGAAGACGTCCTCGACGGACATGACGTGCGGCCGATGCCGCTCGACCAAGCCGGCAATCTCCTCGTGGATCTCACGGATGCGCGTCACCATGGGCGAGCCGGCGGACGTCCGCACGACGCCGCACTCGAGGAGCCGGACCCGTCCGGGACCGGTCCGGACGACGACTCCGTACCCGGTGGCGGCCGTTCCCGGATCGACGCCCAACACCACCACGCCCGGATCGTCATCTCCCGGACGCGCGCGATCCACTCCTAGTGTCCCGAGTCAGAAGTTCGTCGGCATTCGAGCGCCGCTGCATCCACTGCGGCCGCGTTGCTCCTCCTCGACGTAGCGGTGCTATGCCTCGTCGTCGCGCCTCGCCGCAGCGGCGCATCGGCACTCTCGGTGCTCAACGAACTTCTGACTCGGGACACTACATCGCCTCCGCGAGGACCGCTTCGTCGATGTCGGCGTTGGAGTGCACCTTCTGGACGTCGTCGAGGTCGTCGAGGACGTCGAGGAGCTTCAGAAGCTTCTCCGCGTCCTTCCCGCCCACGGACACCTCGTTCTTCGGGACACGCGTGAGCTCGGCCGAGCTCGCCTCGACCCCTGCCGCCCTGATGCCGTCCTGGACGGCGGAGAAGTCCGTGGGGTCCGTCGTGACGATGAACTCGTCACCGTCCCGCTCCACGTCTTCGGCTCCAGCCTCGATGGCCGCTTCGAAGACGGACTCCTCGGTATACCGGCTGGCGTCGATGACGATCTGACCCTTCCGGTCGAACTGCCAAGCCACCGAGCCGTCCGTCCCGAGGCTGCCGTCGTGCTTGCCGAGGGCGTGCCGGACATCGGCTACGCTCCGGTTGGTGTTGTCGGTGAGGCACTCGATGAAGAGCGCCACGCCGCCCGGGCCATACCCTTCGTACGTGACCTCCTCGTACGCGACGCCCTCGAGCTCACCCGTCCCCTTCTTGATGGCGCGCTCGATGTTCTCGGCGGGCATGTCCGCCGCCTTGGCGGTGTCCACCGCCAACCGTAGGCGGGCATTGTACTCGGGGTCGCCGCCGCCGTCCCTGGCCGAGACCGTGATCTCGCGGATCAGCTTGGTGAACTGGGCCCCGCGCTTGGCGTCATTGACCGCCTTCTTGCGCTTGATCTTCGACCACTTGTTGTGCCCTGCCACGAATCCTCCGGAGTCCTGCGTGACCAGTCGCGCCGCGCCCGAAGGTACCGCGGAGCCGCCCCCCCAATCAATCGGGGGGGGGTGTCAACTGCTAGGGAGCCGGGACCAGCTCCGGCGCCCGCCGACCGTCGACCGCCTGCTCGATGGCGTAGGCGAACGCCAGCAGCTGGGGCTCGGTCCAGCTGTCTCCGATGAGCGCGAGCACGAACGGAGTGCCGTCTTCGTAGTGGCCGAACGGGACGGTCACCACCGGCACGCCGAGGTCGTTGATGATGTTGCTCGGCAGCTCCGCCCAGTTGTTCGGCTTGTAGTCCGGGCGCTCCGGGTCCTCGACCATCGGACGGTTCGGCTCACCCGCCTGCGGAAAGAAGAGCGCGTCGAGCTCGTTGTCGGCGAGCACCTGGCGGAAGAGACCGCGGACCTCGTGGCGCCAGGCCTGGTAGGCGTCGCCCTCCTCGGTGGCGCTCGGACGGGCCGGGGGCGCGAGCTCACCGTCGCGACGCACCCGGTTGAGCGTACGGCCGCTCAGCGCCTCCCACTCCTCGACGGAGTCGAACGGGGCGCCGGGGCCCAGCCGTTCCATGTAGAGATGCATGTCGTACGCGGACTGCGACGGGACGCCGGAGCGCTCCTCGTAGAGCTCCTTGAAGCCGCTTTCCGCGAACGGGTCCTCGACGGCGGTGCCGCCCAGGCTCTCGAGGACGGCGATGGCCTCCCGGTACATCCGCTCGGTCTCGGGATGGAGCGGGAGGAAGTCGTCGCGCCATCCGGTTCCGACCAGGCCGAAGCGCTTGCCCTCGACGGCGCCGGGCACGAGCGCGGCGGCGTACCCGCTCAGCGGCATCCGCCCGGAGGCGGCGTACGTCGCCAGGTCCTCGAGCGTGGGGCCGGCCAGGACGTCGAGGGCGATGGCCGCGTCGCGCACCGTACGCGCCAACGGCCCGACCACGTCGACGTACGTTCCGCTCAGCGGCACGATGCCATCGATGGGTGTGAGGCCGTAGGTGGGCTTGATGCCGACCAGCCCCTGTGCTCCGGCGGGGTTTTCGATGGAGCCGCCCGTCTCCGTACCGAGGCCGAGCACCGCGAAGGACGCGTTGACCGCCGTCGCGGTGCCGCCACTCGAGCCGCCCGGCACCTTGGTGACGTCGTAGGGGTTGAGCGTGACGCCCGCCACGGAGCTCTCCGTCCGCGTCCCGTGCCCCGCGAAGTCGGGCAGGTTGGTCTTGCCGAGAATGACCGCCCCGGCCTCCTGCAGCCGCCGGACGACCGTGGCGTCCCGCTCGGGGACCATGTCGACGCCGCCGGCAGCGCTGCTGAAGCCGTCGAACCCTGCCGTCGTCACGAGCCCCGCGTAGTCGATGTTGTCCTTGATGACCACCGGCACGCCGTGGAGCGGGCCACGCGGACCGGTGCCCGCGTACTCCACGTCGAGCGCCTGCGCGATAGCCAGCGCGTGGGGATTCATGGAGATGAACGCGTTGTAGTGGCTCTCGTAACGCGCGATCCGCTCGAGCGCGGCCCGGGTCAGCGCCTCGGCGGTGATGGCCCCCGAGCGGAGTCCCTCCTGGATGTCGGCCACGGTCAGCTCGACTACGTCGATCTGCGCCTGGGCGGCCGTGGGCAGGACCGCCGCCGGAGCGACCGCGACCGCGAGGAGAACCGTCAGGAATCGCATGAACACGGGTACGGAAGTCTTTCTCATCGATCTCAACCCAGCGCAGTCATGTCGGGATGGCGGAGGTGCCAGTCGGTCGACGACTGGAAGGCGTGCGCCACGCTCAGGAGCTTGTCGTCGGCGAACAGCGCGCCGACGAGCATGGTCGTGAGGGGCATCTCGGTGGGGCTCTCGTCGTCGGGGTTCCGGACACCGAAGCCGTAGGGAACCACCACCGACGGGTGCCCGGTCGTGTTCGTGAGTCCGATGTGGCCGGAGCCGCTCACGAACATGTCGAAGCCGCCCATGGCGCGCTCCATCTCCTTCATGAGAAGGTAGCGGCGGCGCTGGGACTGAACGTACTCGACCGCGGTGATCTCGCGGCCCCTCGTGAAGCGGGTGCGGCGGCGCTGCTCCCGCGGGTCGAGCCCCTCGGGTACGGGCTCGGGCTCGCCGTCCGGGGCGACGTGGAACTCGAACGCGGCCGCGCCCTCGACGGTGATCGCGTTCGAGCTGCCGCTGGGGAGCTCTGGCATGGGCGTAAGCCGAGCGCCGAGCGCGCGGAGCCCGTCCAGGAACGACTCGGGCGCATCGTCCGTGTAGCCGATGGTCAACTCGGAGAAGTCGGGTGTGCGATCGAAGCGGAAGGGTGTCGTGAGTGACCCCGGGTCCTTCTCGTCGGAGCCATGGATCGCGTTGAAGACGTGGGCGCAATCCTCGACGCTCCGGCACATCGGGCCCGGCTTGTCCATGCTCCACGACAGCACCATGCCGCCGTGTCGGCTGATCCGTCCGTGCGTGGGGCGCAGGGCGCTCAGCCCGTTCCGGCGCGACGGCGAGACGATGGAGCCCTGCGTCTCGGTTCCGATGGCGAACCCGACCAGCCCCGCAGCCGTAGCCGAGCCCGGCCCCGCCGACGAGCCGCTCGAGCCCTCGTCCGTGTTCCACGGATTCAGGGTCTGTCCCCGGAACCACCGGTCGCCCTGCGCGAACTCGCCGCTCGCCAGCTTGGCGATGAGCACCGCGCCAGCATCCCGAAATCGCACGACGATCTCGGAGTCGAAATCGAGCACCTGGTCCTGGAAGTCTTCCGAGCCCCAGGCCGTCCGCGATCCGGCGACGGCGAAGAGGTCCTTGATGCCGTAAGGCACGCCGTGGAGCGGCCCGCGCCACGTGCCGGCGCGAAGCTCCCGGTCCGCCTCCTGGGCCTCTTCGCGTCCCCGGCCGTCGAGGATCTGGACGGAGCACATCAGCACCGGGTCGTACCGGCGCATCCGCTCGAGGTAGAGGTCGGTGAGCTCGACGGACGTGATGTGACCGGCCCGGATGAGGGCGCCGAGACGGTGGGCGGGGAGGAAGGCGATCTCCTCCTCGGAGGTGGGAACCGGACCGGTCCAGGGCTGGAGGTCGATCTCGGTCCGCGCGAACGGAGCACCGTCGTGCTCCTTCCAGAGCCGCTCGAGCAGCGCGCCGGTGCCGCCGGGATACGCCTGGAACTGGAGCGCCGGGGGCTCGCCGTTACCGAGGGGCACGAGCTCCTGGGCCTCCTGCGACCCGATGCCTGCTCCGGCCCGCAGCGCCGTCAGCGCGTCGCCGGCATCCGTCGGCAGGCCCGTGGACGCCGCCAGCCCCGCCGGCCCCAGGGCACCCGCCGCCGCCGCGGCCGCCGCCGATCTCAGGAAGTCCTTTCGCTGCATGACCCGGCCCGCGGCCGATCCAGACTCCTCACCCATGTGATCCCCTCGTGGTGTGTAGGTCGAAACGAGGACGCCACCATGTCCCCCCCGGTCCGCCCAGGCAAGTCGTCGGCAGCCGGGCGGCCCGCCGAGCGTCACACGATGAGGGCGGCCTCGGCCACGAGCCCCGGCCCGAAGGCGAGCGCGACGCAGGGGAGCGGCGCTCGCTCGCGGCGCAGCCGTTCCAAAATGAAGAGGATGGTCGCCGACGACATGTTGCCATGGCCGCGGAGCACCGAGCGCGCGGCCTCCGTCCGCGACCGATCCAGCCCCAGGGACCCCTCCACCGCGTCCAGGATGCGCGGGCCGCCCGGGTGCACGGCCCACGTCGCCACGTCGTCGGGCTCGAGGCCCGACCGCCCGAGCCACGACCCGAGCCAGCCGGCGAGGTCGCGCCCGATGATGTCCGGCACGCGCGAGGAGAGCGTCATCCGGAACCCGTTGTTCCCGATTCGCCAGGTCATGTCGTCCCCCGACTCGTCCAGGAGCACGGTGCCGGTGCTCGCCACGGTCCAGTCGGCGCCGGACGGGCCCGCGGCCGGTGGGCCGCCGGAGCACACCATGGCCCCGGCTCCGTCGGCGAAGAGCGCGTTCGCCACCATCACCTCGGGATCCCATCCGTAGGCGAAGTGCAGGCTGCACAGCTCGACGGCGCACAGGAGCACCACGCTCTCCGGTTCGGCCCGGGCATATCCGTGCGCCACGCGCAGACCGTTGAGCGCGCCGTGGCATCCCATGAAGCCCACCTGGGTCCGGGTCACGTCGCGGTCGAGGCCGAGCTCTTCCACGAGGCGGATGTCGACACCAGGAGAGACGAAGCCGGTGCAGGAGACGGACACCAGATGCGTGACCCCGGCCGGGTCCTGGCCCGCGTCCGCGAGCGCCCGAGTGGTGGCCTGCAGCGCCAGACGGGGGGCATGGGCCTCATAGCTACCCATTCGCTCGGCGGTCGACGGTCCGAGATCGCCCTCCTCTCGTACCGGACGGTAAAAAAACTGCCGCTGCATGAGTGGCCCGTCCGGACGCTCCAGCAGCACGCTCGCTCGACGTTCCACGCCCGAGCGTCGGTAGAGTGTTCGGAGTACCCTCGCGCGGACCCGGTCCAGGCCGCTGAGCTCGGCGTGGAGCTCCGCGGCCTCGGCCTGGCCGGCATCGTGCTCGGGGGCGGCGGTCCCGATGCCCATGATGCGCATCATAGACGTGCTCCGCGGCGACCGACCATCCGAACCACCGGATCGGCGAGCCCCGGAACGGCCGACACCGCCGACACCGCCATCCGTACGAGACCCGGACGACGGAGCCCCCAGGCGATCGTCCTGCAGACGGCCTTGGAGCGGGAGAGTGACCTCTTACGGTACTGCTCCCACTCCAGCTCGAGGCCGGGATCCCATGCGGCCACGGCGCGAAGCGCGAGCGGCACCACGGCCTGCGCCGACGCCATCGCCCATCCCATCCCCTCCCCGGTGAACGGCTCGACGTAGCCCATGGCGTCTCCGACCAGGAAGCGCCGCCGGTCGGCGACCCGCTCCGATGCGCGTGTGAGCGGCGGCGTCCCCTTCCAGCTCTCGATCGCCTCGCCTTCCAGGGCCGCGCCGGCCTCGCCGAGAACATGCGTCACGGCCCCGTCGGGTCCTTCGGCCCGGAGCACGGCCTCCTTCACGGCGGCCGCGACGTTCAGCGTGCCATCCGCGAGTCGCACGAGGCCGACGTACCCCGAGCGCCCCACCACCATGTCGATCCGCCCCGGCGGCACTAGTCCTGCCGGTCCCCCACCGAGGCGAAGCCGGGCCCCGGCAGCCATCCGCGTGCCCAGACCGATCCGGGCGCCCGGGGCGACCTGCTCCTCGCCCGCCGCGGAGTCCCGCGCCGGGGGGGCGCCACCGAGTCCGGCGGCGTCCACCACCACCCGTGCCCGGAGGAGTTGGACGCTCCCGCCTCGCCGTGCCTCGACGATGCGCACGGCGCCCTCACCCGGGCCGACCCGCGCATGCGTGTCCGTCCAGACGCGAACTCCCGCCGCGGCTGCTTCCCGCACGAGGGACGCGTCCATCTCGGACCGGGACCAGGCGACCCCACCACCGAGCCGGATCCTGGCTTGTCGCCCTCCCGGCGCGACGAGACGCATGGACTCGAGCGGGGTCGCGCCCGCCTGACTCGCCAGTTCGGACAGCCCCGCTTCACGAAGCACCCCCATCGCAGCCGGACCGACGCAGGCCCCGCACACCTTCCTCCTCGGAAGGGAATACCGCTCGACCAGAATCACCGACGCCCCACCGAGCGCCAGCCCCCTCGCCGCGAGGGCTCCGGCCGGCCCCGCGCCGATGACGACGGCGTCCACGACCGCATCCGCGTGAGCATGGGGGTCTCCGCCCCCGGCAGGTCGGATCACGCCGCCTCCCAGCGGATCACCAAGCGCTGCGGCCACGCACGACGGACCGTCGCCCCCGTCAGCCCGGCTCGTCGCGCCAGCCCGGCGACCTCGTCGAGGGAGAAGGCTGCCCGGACCGATCTCGGGCCGTCCACACGTGCCACCGACGACCGACTGAGCAACCGAACCCCGAGCCAGGCCAGGACCAGACCGGCCCGGGTCCGCCTCAGATCCTGCACGAGCACGATCCGTGCGGCCTGAGCCATGGCCGAGAGCAGGCGCACCGCGTCCGCTTCGTCCAGATGGTGCAGGAAGAGGGAGCACGTCGCGACATCGAAGCCCCCCGGGAGCGGATCCTCCGTGACGTTCACCCGAGACAGCCGGAGGGGAATGCCCGCGCGCGCGGCACGAGCCCGGGCGCGGCTCAATGCCACGGGGCTCGTGTCGCAACCATGCGGCTCGACGGTGACGCCCCGCCGCCCGGCGCGCCGGGCGGCCTCGACCACGACGGCGGCGTCCCCGCAGCCGACGTCCAGGACCCGCACCGGCCCGGCGCGACGAGTGGCCACCTGCACCACCTCATCCGCTAGCCGGCGCTCCGTCAGGGAGACCCGGTTGATCCGCGCCAGCGCATCGAGAGCTTCCGCGTGGAGCCCTGGGTCGAGCCCGGGGTCGTCCATGACCTCGGGCT
>JBBDSM010000106.1:2524-8509 GCA_040904945.1 Gemmatimonadota bacterium | reverse complement strand
CCCCCCCCCCCCCCCCCCCCCCCCCCCCCCCCCCGACGCTCCATGAGGCTCAGTGCCTGTCGCTCACGGTACCGCCGCGGAGCGTCGGATACTCGATTCCGAGCTGCTCCATATAGCTGTCGAAGCGAGTCGGATCGTAGTAGAACGGCCGCATCTGCTCCCGCCAGCGCTCCATGATGTCCTGGTTCAGCCAGATCGCGGGCTCGTCGGTGGGGGCGATGAAGGGGATATACTGATGGTCAGCAGTCTGAACGTCGTTGAAATAGGCCCAAGCCTCTTCGATCAGTTCTGGGCGCAACAGGAGATCGAGCAGCGTACGGGCCTGCACCTTCGCTCCGGCGACAACCCCCTTGTGCGCGATCGGCGTGGCCATGGAGATGCCGTTTGCCCAGTTGTGCCCGGGGCCTCCGGGGATGTTCGACGGGTAGCGGAGCGTCACTGTGGGCATGTTCCACGACACGTCGCCGATGTCGTCCGATCCGCCGCCGAGCGAGCGCTCGAGGTCGACCGGTCCCGCGAGCTCCGGGATCTCGCTGGCGAGTCCGTCCTCCGTGACCCCGAGCTCGCGCTGGAGCCCGCGGGCCAGCGCCTGATCGGCCTCGCTCCACTCGGGAAGCCCCACCGCCTCGATGTTCGCGTACGTCGCCTCGGCGACCGGCTTGTTGAAGTACCGCGCATAGGCAGCGCCGACCGTCATGATGGTGTCGACCTGGGTGCCCGTCATGAGCGCGGCGCCCTCGGCCATCAGGACCGCCGCGTCGTACTGCTCCTTGGTCAGCTCGTAGTCCCGCTCCCGGAAGTAGAACCAGATCGTGGAGGACTGGGGCACGACGTTCGGCTGATCGCCCCCATCCACGATGATGTAGTGCGAGCGTGCGGCGGGCCGCAGGTGCTCGCGTTTGTACTCCCACCCCGTCGCCATGAGCATCGCCGCATCGAGCGCCGACCGGCCCCGCCACGGCGACCCGGCGGAGTGCGCCGTCTCACCCTGAAAACGGAACTGAACGGACCAGAGCGCGTTTCCTCCCGCCTGCCCCCACGACATGCCGAAGTTCGATGAGACGTGGGTGAAGAGGTTCACGTCCACGTCGTCGAACACGCCCTCCCGCACGAAGAACGCTTTCGAGGCGACCTGCTCTTCCGCGACGCCCGGCCAGATGAGGAGCGTTCCGTCGATGCCTTCACGCTCCATGATCTCCTTCACGGCCAGGGCGGCCGCGATGTTCACCGCCTGCCCCGAGTTGTGGCCCTCGCCGTGCCCCGGCGCGCCGTCGAGGATCGCGTCGCGATACCCGACGCCCGGCTTCTGGTTGGACTGCGGAATGCCGTCCACGTCCGAGCCGAGGGCGATGACGGGCTGTCCCGTTCCGTTCGCCCACCGAGCGGTCCACGCGCTGGGCATGCCGGCCACACCGAGCTCGATCTCGAAGCCCTCGTCCTCGAGCAGGTCCGTCAGGTATCGCTGCGTCTCGAACTCCTGCATGCCGAGCTCGCCGAAGCTGAACAGCATGTCGACGATCTCCTGCACGAGCTCGGCTCGATCTTCGACGCCCTGCAGGGCCTCTTCCTTGAAGTCCTCGAGCCGGTCCTGCTGCGCCTCCAGGGCCGGTGGGAAGAGCATTACGGCCAGGGCGGCGACTGCGGGACACCATCGACTTGCGCGCATCGTGCACCTCTGCGGTGGGGTTGTCGGTTTGTCTTACGGCAGGATGGCCGCCTACGTCGCGCCGAGCAAGTCGCGCGGGGGTGGGTTCCCTCTCGCGCGGCCCACCTTACGACTTCCGAACACGTGGAGCGTTGCCCACTCGGCGACCCGGGCCGCATCATTGACGGGTCGCTCCATCCCCCGCCTCCGGAGGCGCTCCGGTGTCGCGCGCATTCCATCTTCGCCGCCCGGCCCCAACGTCCACCACGATGTTGGCGGTCTTCCTCCTCGCCATCGTCGTGTTGGCCTGCGCGCTGGCCGTCCAGGCGTACGCGACCGCTCGCTCACATCAGGCGACGACGGAAGCGGTTCTGTCCGACTACGCCGGCATCGCCGCCGCCGAGTACGGGCGCGTCGCGAGGGAGCATCTCTCGAGGGTCTTCGACGTGGCGTTCGACGAGATCCCGAGGCGCTACCGCCCTGGTCGCATGCCGGACCCGGTCGAAGTCCGGTGGGATCTCGACGACGCGGCGAGGGCGATCCGCTGCCCGTGTCCCGGGCTCCAGGACCCGTCGCTTGTGTTCCGGACGGACCTGAGGGACGGGCGGTCGAGCTTCGAGGGCGCGCTGGCGGCCGCAGACGGCGAGGCGGTGACGGCCTTCGTCCGGAGCCGCCTGGCCTCGACCCCCGCCGAGCGTTACGAGCTGGCCACCCTCGGGGCGGAGTCCGGCGCCGGGGACGCCGTGGTGCTCTGGGCCACGGTGTTCGACGAACAGGACGTGCCGGTCATGGCCTATGGCGTGGTGATCGACCGGCGCGCCCTCACCGAGCTCGCCGAACACTGGTACGAGCGTCATGCGCTGCTACCCGAAGCGATCACGCGGGGTGAGGACGAGGCGGGGCTGGTTCGCGTCGAACTGCACGGCGCCGACAGCGGACTGCTGTTCGCGTCCCACGAGGATAGCCGGATGGGAATGGTCGCCGCGGATACGCTCGACCGCTATCTCGGGGGCGTGGTGGTCGAGGCCTCGATCCGCCCGGACGCGGCGGACCGGCTGGTCATCGGCGGGTTGCCGTCGTCGCGGCTCCCCTTCTCACTGGCCCTGCTCGGGCTCACCCTCGCAGTCGGAGCGGCCGGCTTGTGGGAGGTTCGGAAGCATCAGCAGCTGGCGCGCCTGCGGGAGGACTTCATCTCGAGCGTGTCGCACGAGCTTCGCACACCACTCGCTCAGATCCGCATGCTGGCCGAGCTGCAGGCCGACCGGAAGCTGCGCACCGACGAGGAACGAGAGCGGGCGAACCGAATCATGGCCCGCGAGTCGCAACGGCTGACCCAGCTCGTCGAGAACATCCTCCACTTCTCCAGGAGCCGTGCGGTCCCCCGCTCGCCGAGCCCACTTCAGCCCGTCGTGCTCCAGGAGTGCGTTTCCGACGTCGCCGAAGCCTTTCGGCCGCTGATGGATCGGGACGCCGGGACCATCGAAACGGATATCCCCGGAGACCTCGCCGTCATGGGCCACCGGGACGCCCTCCGTCAGGTGCTGAGCAACCTCCTCGACAACGCCGTGAAGTACGGACCGCCCGGGCAGACCGTCCGCATCGGCGCCACCCGTGGCCCCGGTGTCGTTCGAATCGTCGTGGACGACGAAGGGCCCGGAGTCCCGGAGCAGGACCGGTCGGCGATCTGGGAGCCCTACATGCGTCTCCCGCGCGACGTGGACGGCCACAAGCCCGGTAGCGGCGTGGGCCTCGCGGTCGTGAAGACGCTGGTCGGCGAGCTCGAGGGACGGGTGTGGATCGACGACGCCCCCGGTGGAGGAGCCCGGTTCATCATGGAACTCGAGGCGGACCCGGAGGTCTCCATGGGTCCCGAACAACATCCGACGAAGCCGACCCACGACCCGCAGGAGAGTCCGCCCGTTGGCGCACATACTGCTGGTTGAGGACAACGACGATCTGGCGTTCGGCCTACGGGCGACGCTGGAGTTCGAGGGCCACGACGTAGAGGTCGCGCCCGACGGCGGCGCCGCACGCCGGACCCTCGAGGACGGCGTGCCCGATCTCGTCGTGCTCGATCTCACCCTACCCGACGTCGACGGTCTGACGCTGCTCGCCGAGCTCCGGACTCGAGGCGACCGGACCCCTGTGCTCATCCTCACGGCGAGGGGTGACGAGGCCGATGTCCTCATGGGCTTCGACCGGGGTGCCGACGACTACGTCACGAAGCCGTTCAGCACGGGCGAGCTCCTCGCCCGGGTCCGCGCGCTCCTTCGACGCGCCACCCGGGGAGGCGAGAGCACGCATCTTCCGGTGTGGCGCTTCGGTGGAGTCGAGGTGAACCCGGCGTCAGGCACCGTGCTCCGGGACGGAGAGAACGTCACGCTCTCCCCGAAGGAGTTCGATCTGCTGGTCGCGTTGCTAAGGCGCGACGGGGCCGTGGCTTCCCGATCCGAGCTCCTCAGGGAGGTCTGGGAGTACGCCAACGCGAACATCGAGACGCGTACCGTCGACGTCCATGTGGCCGAGCTCCGCAGGAAGCTGGAAGAGGATGCCGGCGCGCCCGCGCACATTCTCACCGTCCGGAAGAAGGGGTATCGGTTGCGCCGTTGAGTGTACCGGGGTCGGACCGTCTTACCGATCCCTTACACGATCCGTGTGCGGCGCGAACACGCACACCCTTTCCGGCTCGGTAGCTTCAGGGTGGAAAGCCTCCAACCAACTCCGGCTCAACCAGATATATGCCCACGCCCACCGACATGCTCCACGCCGCGCGCTCGATCCTGCTCGCCTTTCTTCTGTCGGTGTCCGCGACCCCGGCCGTCGCCCAGGCTCCGGAGGGGCCGCCGCCCCCGCCTGATGGACTCCGCGTCTTCCTGGACTGCCAGCGCTGCGACTTCGACTTCATTCGAGAGCAGGTCCCGGTCATCGACTACGTCCGCGACCCGGCCGTGGCCGACCTCCACGTTCTCGTCACGAATCAACAGACCGGCGCCGGAGGCGAGGAATACGTGTTCCAGTTCCTCGGCCGCAATCAGCTTGCCGGCCTCGCGGACACCCTGCGATACGTGACGCTGCAGACGGACAGCGACGACGAGGTGCGCAGAGGCTACGCGCAGACGTTCGGCGCGGGACTCGTCCGATATCTGGCGTACGCCGCTCAGACCGACCGCATCGAGCTCGGGTTCCGCGAGGTCACGGGCCCGACCCGCCAGACCGTGCCCGAGGACGATCCGTGGAACCTGTGGGTCTTCCGCGCCAACATGAGCGGAGAGCTCGAGGGCGAGAGCCTGCAGCGGTCGAGAGCACTGAACGGTGGCTTGTCCGCCAGTCGGACCACCGAAGACTTCAAGATCGATGTCGGCTTCCGAGGCGAGTACGAATGGGAGGAGTTCGACAACGTGGACGAGGACGACGGCAGCGTCGAGTCCTTCACGTCGTCCGCCACGGAAATCGACGTCTCGTCGACGGCCGTCTGGAGCATCGGGCCGCATTGGTCGTGGGGGCTCAGCGCGGAGAGCGGCTCCGACAGCCCGTCGAACCAGCGCTTCTACCTGCGGGGCGGGCCGGCTCTCGAGTACTCGCTCTATCCGTACGCGGAAGCCAACAACAGGCAGATCACGGCCCTCTACAGGATCGGAGCCGCCACCTTCCAGTATCAGGACACGACGGTGTTCGGCCAACTCGCCGAGACCCGGCCCGAGCACAGCCTCGAGATCTCCGCGGACTTCCGCCAGCCTTGGGGTGAGTTCGTCCTCTCGCTCGAGGGCTCGCACTTCCTCGACGATGTAACCCAGCACCGGGTCGACGTCTTCACGAACCTCGAGATCCGCCTCTTCCGCGGCTTCAACCTCGACATCCGCGGCAACGTGGCCCGGGTCAAGGATCAGATCTACCTGTCCGTCACCGAAGTCGATCTCGAAGATCGCCTTCTGGGGCGTGCGGAGATCGGGACCGACTTCGAGTACTCCGTCGACGTCGGCTTCAGCTTCACCTTCGGATCGGTCTTCAACAACGTCGTGAACCCGCGGATCCGTACAGGCGGCCGCAGATTCTTCTGAGCCGCACCTCACGAGCGCTGGCTCGCGCGATGGGTCGCCCGGGTGTATCCTGGTCGCCGACCCTCTTCATCTCATGAGATTCCGGGCGGCTCCAAGAGGAGCGCCCGGTCACCAACCCGGGAGTAGACCGTGACCCGTACCGCTACGATTTCCGCCGCCTTCGTCCTGGCGGGCGTCCTCGCCCTGGGCGCCCCCGAGCGCATCGTCGCCCAGGACGCGCCCGCCGAGGTCACGTATCGCCAGAACGTCATGCAGGCGATCCGCACCAACCTCATGCAGCTT
>JBBDSM010000106.1:0-2424 GCA_040904945.1 Gemmatimonadota bacterium | reverse complement strand
GGTCACGTATCGCCAGAACGTCATGCAGGCGATCCGCACCAACCTCATGCAGCTTCGTGCCGTCGGCGCCGTCGAGCAGCCGACGCACACCGTCCACTACGCCCGTGCGCTCTACGGCCTCGGCGAGATGGTGGGCGACGCTTTCCACGACGGCTCCGCCGCCGACTCCGGTGCACTCCCCGCGGTGTGGCAGAACCGCGCCGGCTTCGGGGAGCAGGTCAGCGCTTTCCAGGAGGCCACCGCCCAGCTCCTCGAGGCCGCCGAGATGCGGGATGCCGCCGCCATTCAGCGGGGCGTCCAGTCCGTCGGCGGCACGTGCAGCTCGTGCCACCAGGCCTTCCGCGCCCCGAACTGACCACGCTCGTTCTGGTGGCTGCTGGGTGCGTCAGCCCTCGAACGCGCCCAGCAGCTCCAGCACGTGGTCGATGTCCGACTCCGTGTGATCGGCGTTGACCTGCGTCCGGATCTCCTCGTCGTCCCGCGGCACCACCGGATACGTCAGCCCGGTCACGAGAATGCCGTTGTCGAACAGGTAGCGGACCAAAGCCCGCGTACGCGCGGTGTCCCGGATCATGAGGGGGACGACGGGGTGCTCACCCGGAATCGTCTCGATGCCTACGCGCCCGAGTCCCTGCTCGAACCTCCGCGTCAGCGCCCGTAGCTTGTCGAGCCGCTTCACCCCTTCCGGGCTGTCGACGAGTTCCACGGCTCGCAGCGCGGCGGCGGCCTCTCCGACGGTGATCGGATTGGAATAGATGTACATCGGCGCCGACTCCCGGAGGAAGCGGATCACGTCGGCGTTCGAGGCCACGTAGCCGCCGTTCACGCCGAACGCCTTCCCGAGGGTGCCGATCAGGACATCGGCCGGTCCGCTGCTCGTGTACTCCTCCGTCCCGCGCCCGGTCGTACCGAACGCGCCCACGCCGTGCGAGTCGTCGACCACGCTGACGACGTTCTCCTCGTAGTCCGCATCGTGCTTCGCACAGATCTCCAGGATCTCGGCCAAGGGCGCATGGTCGCCGCGCATGGAAAAGATGCCGTCGGTGACGACGATCGCGCGCCGCGCCTTCCCCTTCCACTCCGTGAGCGCGCGGTCGAGGGCGTCCAGATCGTTGTGGGGATAGATCGCCTTGCCGGCCGGACGGGAGAGCCGCATCGCGTTGATGATGCAGTTGTGGTTCAACTCGTCCGAGACGAGGACCGTGTCCTCCGTCACGAGCGGCGTGATGGTGGAGACTACCGTCGCGTACGCCGACGAGAAGATCATGGCGGCTTCCCTGGCGTGGAACTCGGCCAGCTTCCGCTCCAGAGCGATGTGCGCAGCGTAGCTGCCCGAGATGAAGCGCACCGCGCCGGGGCCGACGCCGAACGCCGCGGTGGCCCGTTCCTCGGCCTCGACGAGCGAAGGATGGAGGCCGAGCCCGAGGTACGAGTTGGAGTTCATCCGCATGAACTCCCGGTCGCCCTCTCCCTCCAGCAGGAAGCGCGGCCCGCGGTCACCGGATGCCGGCTTTACGCCGACGACCACGGTCTCGGCGCCCTTCGCGGTTCCGGCCTCGTCGAGTCCCTTCACGTGTGCGCGGAGCGCCGCGCTCAGTCGGTCCATCGCCATGTCGTCTCTTCGTCCGATGTTCGTGTGGTGGTGTGGGCGTCGCGGTACGGTCAGGTGCCCTTCAGGTGCTTCAGCATGTCCTCGGTCATGGCCGCGGCGTCGAACTCCGGGCGCCAGCCCCACTCCTCCCGGGCCGCCGAGTCGTCGATGCGGTCGGGCCACGAGTCGGCGATGGATTGACGCACGGGATCGATATCGTAGTCGATTTCGAAGCCCGGCAGGTGCTTACGGATCTCGGCGGCCAGACGCTCGGGCGCGAGCTGCATGCCCGTCACGTTGAACGCGTTCCGGTGGACGAGCCGTTCCGGGTCCGCCTCCATCAAGCCGATGATCGCGCGTATGGCGTCGGGCATGTACATCATGTCGAGCTGCTGCTCAGGACCAAGGAAGCAGGTGTAGCGCCCTTTCTCCACGGCCTGGTAGAAGATATCGACGGCCCAGTCCGTCGTGCCGCCACCCGGAGGCGCCCCGTACGAGATGAGCCCCGGGAATCGGACCCCCCGTGTGTCGACGCCGTAGCGGGAGTGGTAGTAGTCACACAGGAGCTCCCCGGCGACCTTGGTGACGCCGTAGATCGTGGCCGGACGCATGATCGTGTCCTGCGGCGTGGGATCCTTCGGGGTGTCGGGTCCGAAGACGCCGATCGAGCTCGGCGTGAACACCGCGCACCCCTGCTCACGCGCGGCCTCCAGCACCGCTTCCAGGCTGGCCATGTTCACGTGCCAAGCCAGCCGGGGATCGCGCTCGCCCACCGCGGAGAGGATCGCGGCGAGATGGAAGATCGTGTCGGCCTCGTGCCTCATCACCGCCTG
>JBBDSM010000105.1:0-4926 GCA_040904945.1 Gemmatimonadota bacterium | reverse complement strand
CTAGTAGGGTGAGGGCGAATGCCCCAGACGGCTGTGCGCGAAGTGCGGAGCTGGGTGCCGTTGGGTCCCGGCGTCCGGGGCGTTAGCTTCGTGGCTCTTCATCTTTCAGGACAAAGGACCTATGAACGCTCGTCTCCTCACGGGGCTGATGGCCCTGACCGTCACGGCTGCCGCCTGCTCCGACGGCTCGGCATCCTTCGAATCCGCCGCCCTCGATTCCGACGACCAGAAGGCCAGCTACGGCATCGGCCTGAACGTCGGAAGCCAGCTCGCCGATTCGCGCGACCGCCTCGACCGGATGGCGTTCATGCGCGGCGTCGAGGACGCGCTGCAGGGGAGCGAGCCCGCCATCGACCGGGCCGAGATCCAGCCGGCGCTCGAGGCCTTCGCCGCGGAGATCCAGGCCGCCGCGGCCGCCGAGCGCGAGCAGGCCGCCAACGAGAACACCGAGGCCGGTGAGGCCTTCCTCGCGGAGAACGCCGACCGGGACGAGGTCATGGCGACCGAGAGCGGCCTCCAGTACGAGGTTCTGGCCGAAGGCGAGGGTCCGACTCCGGCCGCCGACGATCAGGTCGAGGTGCACTACACCGGAACGCTCATCGACGGCACGGAGTTCGACAGCTCCCGGGGCGGCGATCCGGCGGTCTTCGGTGTCGGGGCGGTCATCCCTGGCTTTTCCGAAGCGCTGCAGCTCATGCCGGTAGGGAGCCAGTACCGGATCTGGATTCCGTCCGACCTCGCGTACGGGCCCCAGGGCTCCGGTCCGATCATCGGACCGAACTCGGTGCTCGTCTTCGACATCGAGTTGCTGGGCATCGTCGAGTAGTCACGGCGCAACGAGTGTCGTAGGCTTCCCCCCATGTCGCTGCTCTCCCGCCTCTTCGGATCGAAGTCCGGCTCAGGTGATGGCCCGTCGGATCTCGAAGGCCGCCTTCGGGCCCTCGAGGAGGAAGCAGCGCGCGCCCGTCCCGGGTACCAGGGTACCCCGCTGAACAAGGCGGGGGATCTGGCGCTCAGGGCGGGCCGGCGTGCGCAGGCGGTCGAGTTCTACGGCCGCGCGATCGACGCCTTCCTGGAAGATCAGCAGCGGGAGGCCGCGCGTGGAGTGGCAAACAAGATCATCCGCGTGCACCCGAAAGCGGTCCGGACGCTCTGCACGCTGACCTGGCTCGATCTCGCCGCGCGTCACAAAGCGACCGCGCTTCTTCACCTCCGCGACTACGTGGAGGCAGCTCACGAGATCGGCGAGGATGCACGGGCCCAGGGCCAGATCCTCGAAATGGCCCGTTTCTCCCCCCAACTCGAATTCGTGGATGCCGTGGCGGACGCGCTTGACGGCCTGGGCTTCGACGAGCGAGCTGCGGAGGTGAGGGAGTGGGTGCGTGAAGGCGGGTCTCCCGACGCGCTTACGGACACCGAGAAGTTGGAAGAGCGGTGCCTGCGCGCGGCCGTCGACTCCTCCCGTCGGGGCGGTAAGGGCAGGTAGCGCGGCCCCTGGCTCGAAGAAAAGCTGTGACTCGTTCCCTCCCCGGGGATATTTTTGGAGATCACGGGGGATCCACCCTTCCAGGGATCGACATGGTTGTCAGGCGTAAGCTTTCGATGTTCCTCGGTCTTGCAGCGCTTTCCGCGCTCGGCTGCGTTTCGGCCGAAGATCGACTCGAGGAGGGCGTCCAGCTCCAGAACCGCGGTCAATACATGCAGGCCGTCTACCTCTACGCCGACGCGGTCGAGCGGGACGGCTCACTGGGCGAGGCTCGTGAGCGCCTCGTCGCGGCCGCCGACACGGCGATGGGGATGGCCCTGTCGGACGCCGACCGGCTCGAGGCGCGTGGCGAGCCGGTGCAGGCGGCCTCGCGATACCAGGACATCGACCGCATGCTTGCTCGGGTCCGGTCCGTGGGTGAGCGTTTGTCCCCCCACGCAGGGTACGAAGAGGAGCGTCGGGCACTCTTCGACCGTGCCATCGAGTGGCGGATGAGATACGGGTACGAGGCGCGGGACGCCGGGCGCTGGGCCGAGGCTCGGCGCGCCTTCATCGACGCTCGCAGCGACTTCGCTCCGTCGCGTAGCCAGACCGAGACGTCGCTCGACGCCGAGACCGATCTCCTGCTCTCGTGGGCCGAGATCGAACTGGAGGACGGGAGGCCCCGTACCGCGTTCGAGCTCGCCGACCAGGCCATTCAGGTGCGCCCCTCGACGGCCCGCGACGTCGTCCTGGCGGCCCGTGATGTGCAGGGGGTCGCGTTGGAGCGTGGGACGGTCGTCGTCGCGGTACCCCCCGTGGTGGCCAGCGGCGGCGTGCGTGACTATCTGGGGCCCGAGTTCGAGATCGCGCTCGACGAGGATCTCGTGCTGGACCATTGGACGAATCCGCCGCCTTTCGTCAGGATGGCGGACCATACGGCCATGCGGAGAGAGCTGAGAGGGCTCCTCAGGGGTGTTCCCCAGACCCCGCTCCTGGTGGGGCGGGTTCTGCAGCTCGTGGGCGGCGATATGGCAGCCATGGTCGAGCTCACCGACATCGAAGTGGTCGAGGAGGATGTGGAGCGTACGACCCGTCCGTCTCGTCTGAGGGATGGGTCGACGGGACCGAGCCGGGAACCCCGACCCACCCAGTACGACGTGGTGGAAGGCACACTCGCGTACCGGCTAATGGCCGACGTCGTGCTCGTCGACCACGACGGGCGCGAGGTGACGCGCTTCAGGGCTGAGGGTCGTGCGGGTGGCCCATTCCGGCGTGGCGACTTCGACGGCAACCACGAGCGGTTGGAGCTGTCGGAGGAGGAGGCTGCTTTGTTCGACCCCCGCATCCTGGGCGAGCAGACCGCTCGCATCGAGTCGGCCCTGATGGAGGAGATCGCCGTCGCGATCGCCGCGGGAACCTACGACACCGTGCTCGAGCGGGTGCCCTGACGGGACAAGGTTACCGCAGCAGCACCGGTTCGTCGGGGTCGGGCCTGTAGAGCACCGCCGTCCGCCCGATCGTCTGCACGGTCTCCGCGTCGCCGAGGCCGTCGGCGATGGCGTTTGCGATCTCGCGGATCGGGGCCGGCGCCGACTCGAGCGCCTTCACCTTGAGAAGCTCACGGGTGTTGAACGCTTCGCGGACCGACTGGACCACCGCGTCGGTCACACCGTCGTTCCCGACGATGACGACCGGCTTCAGCGGATGGGCGTGACGACGTAGCTCGGCCCGCTGCTTGGATGTAAGGCGTGACATGATTTCGGGGACTCAGGCTCGGGGGGCGCAGGCACAACCGGTGCCGCACCCGGGGAAGCCGGAGTCGGTCCCGGAATCGGTCGCGAGCGGAACCGGCGCGCTCATCAAGCGCTCGACCGGTGCGTCCGCGGGTGCTCCGGTCAGGTCGATTCCGGCGCGCTCGGCGAGCATCCCCCAATTATCGATCCGCTCGCTCATGCCGTGGCGGATCTCGACGGTCCGGCCGTTCGCCGGGCAGTGGTACTCGTAGTACGGCATAGAAAGGGGCTCCTTCCTTCGTGTGGTTTGCGTCGACCACACTACACTAGCCCGCCGGGTGGCGTCGGGTTCCATGGTCCGGCGAGTGTGGTAGCGACACACCCGAAGTGTTGGATTGTTGCAACGATGCCACGGTCCTCTGGCGGCCGTTCACCCCCCGGAGAATCGGCCAGAACCCAGCAATAGCGCCGCATCGAGAGTTGTCCACAGCATATGGCTCACCCGGCACGTCGGTTGCAATTAGAGTCACCGAAGTCACAGACCATCTCGCAGATCGAGGGAAATGTATGAAGCGGTTCACCAGACAGATCGTCCTCTGGGCGGCGTTCGCGCTGTTTCCGGCGGCCGTGCAGGGGCAGTGGATCGACGATTACCAGGGCGTGCTGAATGACGGGGAGACATACTTCCTCGACTACCAGAACCCCGGGTACAACGTGGCTTCGTCCCGTACCTTCAACGGGCAGCGAGTGTACGTCGGCCCGTACGAGGGGGCATTCGGTGGTGGTGTGACCGCTCCGAGCTTCAGCATCATCTGCATCGACTTCGATGCCTACGCCGGAGACCAGAACGTCATCGTGACTTCGCTAGCGGATGCCATGAGCGACAGCGACCTGGGCAACACGAGGCTCGCGGGCGCCGCTGGCAGCCTGACCCGCTACCGGCAGGCCGCATACTACGCGTCTCTCTTCGACTCCTGGGGGGCGCTGGGTACGGATCAGCAGGATGTGTGGACGGACATCCACGCGATGATCTGGAACGGAATGTCCGACACGTTCTCGGATTCCGGAACCGTGCAGACGGCCTTCGATCTCAATGCCGCCCTCGACTACTCCGCCGATGGCTGGTACGTGCTCACCGGAACGGGTGACGATCCCGGCCAGGAAATGCTCGTCCGCACCCGCACCGCGACCGTGCCCGAGCCTTCGACCTACCTACTCATGGCGACCGGGCTGTTCTTCCTGGCAGTGCTGGGGAGAAAGAGAAGGGATCAGGTCGAAGCCTGACCGGCTCAAGACCCCCCCCGCCACCGGTGACCCCCCTTCAACCGGTGCCGGCGAGCGGAGCGTGCTCTTGCGCGCTCCGCTCTTTTCTTTTCCCATGGGCTCCACTATGACCAAATCCTCCGTGCAGGTTTCTCCGTGGGCGACCCGGGCGCTCTATCTGTTCGCGCTCGTCCTCGTCACCATGCCTCTGCTCGACTTCCTGACGAGCGTCATGCCCGCGCGTGCGGGTGACTTCAACTGGCGGTACGGAGCGCTGGGGCTGTTCCCCGGCTATCTCCACACGCCGATGCTCGGGCTGGTCCTGGCCCTGGGTGTCGGGTACTGGGAGGAGCGCGCCTGGGTTCTCCGAGCGGGGGGCGCGCTCGCCGTCGTGAGCGCGCTGGGGCTGCTCCTGCTCACGGGTGTCTTCGCGCTGGACGTCACGCAGATGCGGGGCATGCG
>JBBDSM010000104.1:2749-5020 GCA_040904945.1 Gemmatimonadota bacterium | reverse complement strand
TGGATCTGCACCAGCGGGAAGTCGTAGAAGACGAACTTCGCTCGGCCCTGATCGACCAGCTGGAGCTGGATCTGCGGCTTCACGCCCGACGCGAAGCTGCCGCACCCGGGGCACTGATAGTCGCCGAACTCGACGATGGTCACCGGCGCGTTCTCGTCGCCGAGCGTGACCCCCTGGGCGAGCTCCACGAGCCGCTCGCTGTTCTCGAGCCCCTCGACCTCGACGGGCGCGGTGGCCGCGTCGCTCAAAGCGCTGCTCCCCACCGAGTAGACGGCTACGGCGATGCCGATGACGGCGACGGCGCCGAGCACGAGGTAGAGCTTGTTCATCCCCGAGTCACCACCCTGGTCACGGGCCTGCCTGCGCTGTTCGCTTCTGGACACGGTCATCCCCTGTTGCGGTCCGGCCCGCCAGGGAGCCGGTGTGCGACACGCCCGACGGACCGGGCGTCTCTGGATTCGTTCGAGCCTGGAAGATGCCGCCCGTCGGGGCGCCGATCAAGCAAACCGCGCGACGGCGCTCAGCCGAGCAGCCAGTCGAGCACGCCGTCGGTGTCGCTCAGGTCGGCCAGGACCCGGTCGGCCCCGGTCTCCTCCAGGGCGTCGACGGCGTAGCTCCCGGTCGCCACCGCGAGCGTGCGGGCGCCACCCTTCTGGCCGCAGACGACGTCACGCGGGGTGTCACCGATGACGATGGCCTCCGCGGGCGGCACGTCCCGCCCCCAGACGTCGCGGGCGCGCCGCAGCGCGATGGCCGGCAGCGCGTCGCGCTCCTCGTGGTCCGAGCCGTAGCTGCCGACCCGGAAACGGCCCCACAGGCGGGCCGAGCCCAGCTTCAGCCGTGCCCCGCCCTCGATGTTCCCGGTGAGCAGCCCGACGCCGACGTCGTCCTCGTGCGGGTCGAGGGCGTCGAGCAGATCGGGGACGCCCGGCAGCACCTCCATGGGCCGCGCGACCAACCGCTCCTCGAGATGCCCGAGGTAGCGCCCCCAGAGCGCGTCGAAGCCGGCCTCGATGTCGGCCGCGTCGAAGCCCGCGCCGTGGAGAAGCTCCCTCGCGATCTGCGGGTCCGTCTTGCCGGCGAAGCTCACGCCCACGGTGTTGCCCGCGGTGCCGAACGTCTCGACCATGGCCAGCTCGAAGGCGTCTTTGGCGGGCCCGCCCTGCACCAGCGTTCCGTCGATGTCGAAGAGAATCAGTCGGCGAATGGACATGGGCGTTCGGGTCGTATCGAGGTCAGAACAGCTCGGACAGGAGCGACGGGTCGAGGTTGCCGCCGCTGATCACCACGGCGACGGAGAGCCCTTCCGCGTCCACCTTGCCCGACAGGAGCGCGGCGGTCGTGGCCGCACCGCTGTACTCCACGATGAGCTTCTGGCGGCCGACCAGCAGGCTCGTCGCCTCGCGGATGGCGTCGTCGGTGACCGTCACCACGTCGTCCATGAGGTCGCGGGCGTGCTCGAAGGTGAGCTGCCCCGCGATGACCGGAGCCAGCCCGTCCGCGATGGTGTCGATGCGGTCGAGCTTCACCGGCCTGCCCGCGTCGAGCGCCGCCCGCATGGACGCCGCCCCCTCGGGCTCGACCCCGATGACGCGGGCCTTGGGGACCATGCGTTTCACCGACGCGGCGACCCCGCTGGCGAGGCCGCCTCCGCCGATGGGCACCAGCACCAGGTCGACGTCGGACCAGGCCCGCGCGATCTCGTACCCCACCGTCCCCTGCCCGGCGATGATGTGCCGGTGGTCGAAGGGCGGCACGACCACGAGCCCCTCCTCCGCGGCGATCTCCTCGGCGCGCGCCTTCCGCTCCACCGACGTGGTCCCCTCGAAGTGCACCTCGGCGCCCAGCGCCTCCGCGCCCCGCACCTTCACCTTCGGCGCCGTCGTCGGCATGACCACCACCGCACGGACGCCCCGCAGTCGACCAGCCAGAGCCACCGCCTGCGCGTGGTTCCCCGACGAGTAGGTGATGATCCCGTTCCGCACCTGATCGTCCGAGAGCTGCGAGACGAAGTTGAACGCGCCCCGCAGCTTGAACGACCCCGCGCGCTGCAGGCTCTCGCACTTGAGGCGCACCGTCGCCCCCACCGCCTCGGAGACGGACTCCGACGGCAGCAGCGGAGTCGGTACGGCGACACCTTGCAGCCTACGCGCCGCCGCCTCGATCTCGGGGAGGCCGACCAGACCCTCCCCCTGCACCACGTCGGACGTCACGTGCAGGCCCTCACGCGTCGTCCTCGTCGTCGTCGAATCCGGCGTCGTCGTCGAGGTC
>JBBDSM010000104.1:0-2649 GCA_040904945.1 Gemmatimonadota bacterium | reverse complement strand
TCGTCGAGGTCGTCCTCGAAGTCGCCATCCTCGAAGTCGTCATCGTCATCGACGAGATCTTCGTCGTCGAACCCGACGTCGTCCTCGTCCGAGGTGACAGCCCTGGGCGCCTTGGCACCGGCGCGCTCCGCCGCGGCCTGCTCCTCCGCGATCTGGACCGCGGCCTCCACGGCCTCGTCCTCTTCCTCCTCGTCGCCGATGATGACCCAGGCGACGTCGACCACCTCGTCACCGTCGTCGAGGTTCATCAGCTTCACGCCCTGCGTCGCTCGGCCGATGACGTTGATGTCGCCCACGCCCTGCCGGTTCACCACGCCCTTCTTGGTGATCAGCATGAGCTGCTCTTCGTCGCGGACCGACTTGATGGAGACGACCTTCCCGGTCTTCTTCGACATCCGGAGGTTGATGACCCCCTTCCCGCCCCGGCGCTGCATGCGGTAGGCGTCGACTTCGGTGCGCTTGCCCATCCCCTTCTCGGACACGACCAGGAGCGTCGACTCGTCCCGCACGACCACCATGCCGACGACCACGTCGCCCTCGGCCAGGTCGAGTCCGCGCACGCCCTCGGTGGCGCGCCCGGTCTTCCGGACATCGCCTTCCTTGAAGCGGATGGCCATCCCCTCGCGGCTGGCCAGGATGATCTCGTTCTCACCCTCCGTGATGCGCACGTCGATGAGCTCGTCGCCCTCACGGATGTTGATGGCGTTGAGCCCCACCGCCCGCACGTTCCCGTAGGCCGACAGCTCCGTCTTCTTGACCACGCCCTTCCGGGTGCAGAAGAGCAGATAGCGGTCCTCCGAGAACTCCCGTACCGGCACGACGGAGGCGATACTCTCGTCGGATCCGAGGTTCAGGAGGTTCACGATGGGCTTGCCGCGCGACGTGCGCCCGCCCACGGGGATCTCCCACACCTTGAGCCAGTAGCACTGGCCCGCGCGGGTGAAGATCATGATGTAGTCGTGGGTGGACGCCACGAAGAGGTGCTCCACCCAGTCCTCTTCCTTCGTGTCCATCCCCCTGAGGCCGCGACCGCCCCTCCGCTGGGCGCGGTACGTGTCGACCGGCAGGCGCTTCACGTATCCCTTGTGGGATACCGTGATGACCATGTCCTCCTCGACGATGAGGTCCTCGACGTTGAAGTCGCCGATCGCGCCGATGATGTCGGTTCTGCGCTCGTCTCCGTACTTCTCGCTGATCTCCTCGAGCTCGCCCTTCAGGATCTCTGAGCGCCGCTCCTCGGAGCCCAGGATCTCGCGGAGCGCCTCGATCTGCGCCCGGACCTCGCCCAACTCCTCTTCGAGCTTCTCGATCTCGAGGCCGGTGAGGCGCGCGAGCCGCATGTCGAGGATCGCTTTGGCCTGCCGCTCGCTGAGCTCGAACGTCTCCTGCAGCTGGGTCGAAGCCTGATCGGTGTCGTCCGCCGCCCGGATGATCTTGATGACCTCGTCGATGTTGTCGACGGCGATCTTCATTCCTTCGAGGATGTGCTCCCGGTCGAGCGCCTTCGCGAGGTCGAACTCGCTCCGCCGGACGATGACCCGCATCCGGTGGGTGATGAAGTGCAGCAGCATCTCGCGCAGCGGCATGATCTTCGGCTGGCCGTCGACGAGCGCCAGAAGGATCGTCCCGAAGGTCGACTGCATCTGGGTGTGCTTGTACAGCTTGTTCAGCACGATGTGCGGGACGGCGTCACGCTTGAGCTCGATGACGATCCGCATGCCGTCCCGGTCGGACTCGTCGCGCATGTCGCGGATCTCGGTGATCTTCTTGTCGCGCACGAGATTCGCGATCTGCTCGATCAGGCGCGACTTGTTCACCATGAACGGGATCTCGTGGACCACGATGCGCTCGCTGTTCGCGTCGATCTCCTCGATCTCGGCCCTGGCGCGCATGACCACCCGGCCCCGGCCGGTCCGGTAGGCATCGCGGATCCCCTCGCGGCCGCACACGTAGCCGCCGGTCGGGAAGTCCGGACCCTTCACGAGGTGCTCGAGGTGCTCCTGCGGCAGGTCCGGATTGTCGATGAGCGCCATGACGGCGTCGTTGATCTCCCGCAGGTTGTGCGGCGGGATGTTGGTCGCCATGCCGACCGCGATACCGGACGATCCGTTGACCAGCAGATTCGGGAACTTCGAGGGAAGGACCGTGGGCTCCTGGATACTCCCGTCGAAGTTGTCCGCGAAGGCGACGGTGTCCTTGTCGATGTCCTCCACGAGCTCGAGGGCGAGCCGCTGGAGACGGGCCTCGGTGTAACGGTAGGCCGCCGCGGAGTCACCGTCGACCGAGCCGAAGTTGCCCTGGCCGTCGACGAGCGGATAGCGCAGCGAGAACGGCTGCACCATGCGCACCATCGAGTCGTAGACCGCCGAGTCGCCGTGCGGGTGGTACTTACCGAGCACGTCACCGACCACCGTCGCGCTCTTCTTGTAGGCCCGACCCGGCCCCAGGCCGAGCTCGCTCATGGCGTACAGAATGCGCCGGTGGACGGGCTTCAGGCCGTCCCGGACGTCGGGGAGGGCCCGC
Organism: Gemmatimonadota bacterium; assembly: GCA_040904945.1. Classification (GTDB taxonomy): domain Bacteria; phylum Gemmatimonadota; class Gemmatimonadetes; order Longimicrobiales; family Gaopeijiaceae; genus JAWLHJ01. The sequence continues at coordinate 126 of JBBDSM010000104.1, read as the reverse complement.
TGCACGATGACGCTCATCGAGTAGTCGATGAACGACTCCCGCATCTCGTCTTCTAGAAGCCGCGACAGGACGGTCTCCCCGCCCCCTCCACCCACTACGAGCTCGGGCTCGTCAGCCATACCGGAT
>JBBDSM010000103.1:0-5068 GCA_040904945.1 Gemmatimonadota bacterium | reverse complement strand
ACGAGCCGGACTGGTTCGGCGTCTGAAGGCGCTGCGCATCCCAGGGATAAACGAAAGACGCCGCCGGGCTTGCTGCCCCGGCGGCGTCCGAACTGTCGCAACCCAGCGCGATGGCCAGGTACGGCGCGAACAGCGTACTACTTCAATCTACGGTCCGACTTCAAAAGCCGATCCGGCGATCGCTTGCCCGTGCCAGGTTGGACAGGGTACTCGGACTAGACAAGGACCACCTCCTTTTTACGGGTCGACATCGGGCTGAGCACCGGAGAGCGCGAGCTCTCGGTCCGCCTGGTGCGCTCCTCTCGGAACCCACCGGGGCCCATCCGAAGACGTATCGATCTCGGACAGAGCCATGATAAAAGCCTTCCACGGGCGAAAGCAAGACCTTCGTTCAGGGTGCACCATGGGTAGGGCTACGAGTCCCGGTCGGCACGACATCTCGTGCGCCGGTGACGTCACGCCGTCCACGGGTCAGGCGGTGCGGTAGGCGCGCCAGAGCATCCGCCCGCTGAACGCCAGAGCTACGCCGATCCACAGCACGCCCCACACCACGGTCGGCACGCCCGTGATCTCTGCGAGCATGGCCGCGTCGGACCGGAGCTCCGGTCGGTCGATCACGTCACTCTTGATATCGAGGATGGCGTAGAGGCTGCTGGTGAGTCCGAGGGTGAGGAGGATGCCACGGTTGACCGCGCTGCCGGCCCGTTGGGCGACCCAGAGAAGGACCAGCCCGAACAGCAGACCGAAGCCGAAGCCGAACGGGCTCCGCACGTACAGGAGCGTCGCCAGCACGACCACCACGGCGATGCCCGTGTTCACGAAGTCGGTCCGGACCCGTCGGGCCCGGGCCGCGGCGAACATCGCGCCGCCCCAGGCGAGGCTGCCGAGATACCCCGCGCTGAGCACCAGGAATGCATTCCCGCCGGGACAGTAGCAGACGCCCCCCTGATAGGGGTCGAGCTCGATCCGCTGGATGCTCCCGCCCGTCGCCAGCGACGCGCCCGCGTGGCTCAGCTCGTGGAGGAGCACGACGAAGATCTTCAACGGGTAGACGACCGGGGTGTTCCAGAGGAACCAGAGGGCGGTGAAGAACGCCCCGAACACCGCGAGAAAGCGGAGCCTGCGCCGTGCCGCGCGGTTCACCCGGCCGCCGCCGACGTGTCGATCTCGTACCGGTGCTCGAACAGACGAGCGTGATCGCGCAGCTCCCGGCGCGCGATGTCGGCGTTCTGGCCCGACTCGGCGAGTGCGGCCAGCGCGGCCTGGCCGACCTGCTCCGGCGTCAGACCGAAGCGGAAGTCGAAGGTGATCGTCCACTGATACACGAGATCGTCCCAGCGCCGCTCGAGCTCGGCTCTCGCGGCGTCGGTCGCGGTGATGCCCCGCCGATCCGCTTCCGCCAGCGCGGCGGCGCGTCGCTCGTCTTCCCCTTCGAGCCCCTGCTCGTCGAGCCAGGCGTCGACGGTCGCCATGGGGTCGGCGATCTGGCGGGCGACCTCGCGGACGACGGACGCCCGCGCCTCCTCGAACGGAACGACCTGACGCTCTTCCAGACGAAGGATGTGGTATCCGTACTGAGTCTCGGTCACGGGGCTGATCTCGCCGGGCTCGAGCGCCAGCGCCGCGGCCCAGAATTCCGGCACCCAGGAGCCCTCGCGGCCAGGGTTGAGTAGCCCCTCGCGGCCCTCGGCACCGGGCTCCTCGGACAGCTCGGCAGCCGTCCGGGCGAAGTCGGCGCCCCCCTGCAGCCGCTCGAGTGCTCGCTCGGCCTTGGCCTCCGCCTCGGTCCGATGCGTGGCCGATCGCCAGCGCTCGCTGAAGAAGAGGATGTGGCGGACCGTGAGCTCCCACTCGGGATCGGTGAGATACCTCGACCTGAGCACGTCGTCCCCCACGCCGCGCTCTTCGAGCACGAGCTCGGCTCCGAGCGTCTGGAGGCGGCGGTCATCGGCCCACTCCTCCACGAGCGGTCGGCCCAGCTCGGCGGTCGACGAGTCGGCGACCGCGAGGCCGAAGGCGGCGAGATATGCGAGGGTCTCCCGGCGCTCGTCCGATACCCCGAGGAGTTGCTCCTCGAAGAAGGTGACGCCGTCGACGGAGACGGCCGGCGGGCTCTCGGGCCCGCATGCGACCGCCCCGAGCGCGGCGAGGGTCAGGGTCGTGCGTTGGAATCGAAGCATGCATCGAAAGTGCGGAAACGGAGAGCGAGCGCCAACACGGCCCCGCCGTGCGCCCCCTACGGCGTCGGCCTGGGACCCGTTTCGCCCGTGCGGGGCAAGAGCACGCCCAGCGACATCACCATTTTGATGCCGTCCTCCACGGAGTAGCTCGTGCGGATGAGCTCCTCGTCCCTCACGAGTTGGAGGAATCCGGTCGTGGGGTTCGGCGTGGTCGGGATGAATACGGTGCTCCACAGCTGCCCGTCTTCGCGGCGCGTCGTCGACGTCACGAAGCCGATGGCGCGCATTCCGGGGCGGGGATGTTCGACGAAGACCACCGACTGGAAGGCCCGCGTTCCGCGCCCCTGGAACGCGGCGACGACCTGTTTGGAGGCCGAGTAGATGACCTTCACGAACGGGACCCGCATGACGATGGCTTCGCCCACGCCCAACACACGCCGGCCCACCACGTGGTGCGCGATCTCGCCCAGGATGTAGATCGCGGCGAGCAGCACCCCGAGCGACAGGAGCGCCCGCCACATGGGCGGCCAGTCGCCCACCGCCGGGTCGATGATGGGCAGCAGGATCCCCGACGTGAATCCGAACAGGAACCGGATGACCGCCACCGTCACCACGAGCGGGATCAGCACCACGAGGCCCGAGGCCATGCGGGTGCGCAGCCTGCGTCCACGGTGCGGGGTCGGAGTGTCGGGCGTGTCCATCGCGGAGGGGTGGGAGGGATCTCGGGCCAGGACGCGAGAATATATCGCGGCGCTGGCGGCGGCGCGTGACCCGTGGGATGTTGCGCGGGAACCCGGCGCACCGGCCGGGTGTTTGCACCGACCGACGATCCCGCAGCCCCGGAACCCGTGGAACTCTTCGCTTTCCTGCAGATCGAGCCGGCGGGCGGCCTCGGCGAGGCCCTCTCGTCCAGCCCGCTCCTCGCCCTCGGCGCCATGTTCGGCGCGGGGCTCCTGACGAGCCTCACGCCCTGCGTCTATCCGATGATCCCCATCACGGCAGCGGTGATCGCTGGAACGTCGAAGGAGGATCAGCCGAAGTCGCGAACGGTGGCGCTCACCCTGACCTACGCGGTGGGGCTCGCCACACTGTACGCCTTCCTCGGCGCTCTCGCCGGCGTGAGCGGCCAGCTCTTCGGCACGGTGAGCGCGAGCCCCTGGGCCCGGATCGCCATCGGCAACCTGCTGATTCTCTTCGCTCTCGCCATGCTCGACGTGTTGCCGGTGCCGGTGCCCCGGAAGTGGCTCGAGAAGGCCTCACAGACGGAAGGCGGCTCGTATGGCGCGGTCTTCGTCATGGGCGCCATGTCGGGGGTGGTGGCGGCGCCGTGCGGCGCGCCCGCGTTCGCGGTGGTGCTCACCTGGGTGGCCGCGACGCAGGCCGGACTCATGGGCTTCGTCTACCTCTTCGTGTTCTCCCTCGGCATGACGGCGCTCCTCGTCGCCGTGGGGCTGTTCTCGGGAACCGTGACGCTTCTCCCGAGTTCGGGGAAGTGGATGATCTGGGTGAAGCGGATCGCCGCGGTGATCATGATCGGCATGGCGGAGTATTACTTCGTGCTGGCCGGATACAACTTCTGACCGCCCCGGGCGCTCATGCGCCCGAAGCCATCGACCGGAGTCCCCTATGCGAAGCCTGCTCTCCCTGCTCACCGTCCTGTCCGTGCTCGTTCCCACCGCCCGCGACGCCGCCGCCCAATCGGTGGCGCTCCCCATCGGGACGCAGGCGCCGGCCGTGATGCTCGAGGACCTCGAGGGCAACGAGGTCTCGCTGCTCGAGGTGATCGACGGCAAGCCCGCGCTCATCGAGTTCTGGGCGACCTGGTGTGAGCAGTGCGAGGCGCTCCAGCCGGAGATCGACCGGGTCCAGGCGATGTACGGAGACGACGTGACTGTCGTGGCCGTGGCCGTGGCCGTGGCGCAGAGCGTGCGCCGGGTGCTCCGGCACATCGAAGATGCCGGGCACGACTACCCGTTCCTGTACGACGCGGGCGGCGCGGCGGTGCGGGCCTTCCAGGCGCCGACCACCGCGGTGGTGGTGCTCCTCGACGGGGAAGGGAAGGTCGTCTACACGGGCGTCGGGCCCGATCAGGATCTCGTGGGCGCCGTGGAGCGCGTGCTGGGGCGCTAGTGTCCTGAGTTAGAAGTTTGTTGAGTTGAGCACCGAGCGTGCCGCGGCGCAGTGGATGCAGCGGCGCTCGAGCCGAGCGGCCGGCCTGTTACTGCGTCCGCCCGTCTTCCGCTAGACGATCGACCGGAGGGAGATCCATGCCGCCCCGGCAACTCAGCACGAACGCCATTCGCGGACGCTCCTTGCTGAGTTGGCCGCGTATGGCGCGGCCTATTCAGCACGATGGCGCCGACGCTCCGGGACGGTGCTGAGTTGACCGCGCTATACGCGGAGAATCCAGCACGAAGGAGCAGACCATGCGCTCCGTGCTGAGTTCTCGGTGGCGAGCGGGTCGGCCGCGGAAGCGGTCGGCCGTAGCAAGGGCCACCCGACGACATCCTGACCCTTCTATGGCTCCACGTCCTCCGGCTCCGGCGTCACCCGGTCGATGATGTCAGCCAGCTCCTCGTAGGCGGTCGGGTCGACCTGCCTGAACTCGGGAATCACCGCCGCGACGTTTCCGTCCGGCCCCACGACCACGACGGTTCTCATGTCGATGTTCGAGGTGCCGTCCTCGTTCCGGAGCGGTCCGCCGTAGCGCGCGTAGGTACCTGCGTCGTTCGCGCCGTCGCTGGCGAACACGAACGGGAAGTCCGTCTCGGCCAGCCAGTCGTGGAGGTCCTCCGCGGGGTCCTGGGTGATGCCCAGCACGACCACGTTCCGACCGTTGTTGAAGAGGCTCGCGTACTGATCACGGTACGCCGTCATCTGGACTGTTC